>DATKCI010000138.1:0-12744 GCA_035513255.1 Piscinibacter sp.
CCAGGTGAAGAAGGTCACGAGCGCAATCCCGACGACCGTGACGACGAAGTAGCCGGCCACGACATCGGCCATGCGCTGCATCGGCGCCCGTGAGCGCTGCGCCTGGGCCACCATCTGCACGATCTGCGACAGCACGGTGGCCGAACCGACGTGTTCGGAACGCATCACCAGCGCGCCCGATGAATTCATGGTGGCGCCGATCAGCTTGTCGCCGGCACGCTTGCTGACCGGCATCGGCTCACCCGTGAGCATGGATTCGTCGAGCGCACTGCTGCCTTCGACAACGACGCCGTCGACCGGCACCTTCTCGCCCGGTCGAACGCGCAGCAGGTCACCGACATGCACATGGGCCAACGGCACGTCTTCTTCGGTACCGTCCGCGGCGATGCGGCGCGCCGTCTTGGGCGCCAGACCGAGCAACGACTTGATCGCCGCCGAAGTCTGCGAGCGCGCCTTCAGTTCCAGGATCTGTCCGAACAGGGTGAGCGAGATGATCACCGCGGCCGCTTCGAAGTACACCGCCACGCGGCCATCGATCACGAAGCTGGCGGGAAACACCTGCGGCGCCACCGTGGCGACGACGCTGTAGAGGAATGCCACACTGGTGCCCAGCCCGATCAACGTCCACATGTTGGGGCTGCGGTTGATCACGGACCGAACACCGCGAACGTAGAACACCGAACCAGCCCAGAGAGCCACCGGCAGTGTCAAGACCAGCTCGACCCAGCTTTGCACGGCGACCTCGAACCAGCCCAGCCGGTGGCCGGCCATGGCCAGGAACGTCACCATCACGGTGAACGGCAACGTCCACCAGAAGCGGCGCTGAAAGTCGACCAGTTCCGGGTTCTCCTCTTCTTCCAGCGTGGGCAGCTCCGGTTCCAGGGCCATCCCGCACTTGGGGCAGCTGCCGGGATGATCTTGCCGGATCTCCGGGTGCATCGGACAGGTGTAGATCGTTCCGGCGACAGCTTCGGGCGCGGCGGGCGCCGCAACCGCGGCAGCGCTGCCGGATGCGATGAACTTGGCGGGCTCGGCGGCGAACTTCACCTGGCACTTCGGGTTGCAGAAGTAGTAAGTCCGTCCGCCATGCTCAAGGTGGTGCGGCGACGAGTCGGTGACCGCCATGCCGCAGACAGGGTCCTTCAGACCGTCTGCCGCCGTGGGCGGCGCGTGATGGTCGGGATGCGCATGCCCGGCAGGGTCGTGGCGTGATTGCATTTCGATGCTCACTCCCTCGAAGCAGGCTTGTCGGCCGGATTGCCATGGCCACCATGCCCGCCATGACCATGGAACAGGTGCATCAGCGGGCAGGCCAGCAGCAACAAGTACACCCAATTGCCGGCGACATGGTCCCAATGCTCGCGCAGCAGGAAGAAGCCACCGATGGCCGCGACCATCAGCAGAGCGACTTTTACCCGCCGACTCATTCCCGGCGCACGGGACGAGGTCGGGGCATGTTCGTGATGTGTCGTGCTCATTTCAGGCTCCTTTGTGACCGATCGGGTGCGGAAGGCACTCACCGCTGGAATAAAGATAGACCTTGACATCGTGGGAATGTCAAGGTCAAGCACCAACTGTTCAAATTTCCGGCGCCACTTCCATGCGCCCACCGCGCAACGAATACCCCCATCGCAGGGTCACCAGCCCCATCGAGGCTACCTCCCATCCCGGCGCCGCTTCGAAGATGGAGGTCCGGGATGCCGCCATCGCAGACCATGAAAGCGGCGGCGGAGAAATCGCGCAGGTCCACAAGTAGCTTGCCAAGCAGAAGCAATCTGGCCCCTCGCATGTCACGCGCCCTTCTCTTGATTGGGTTGCGGGACGGCATTCGGGGCCGGCGTCTTGCCGGGCTGCGAGCTTGCCGGGGCGTCAGGCTTGCCTGTTGCCGCGGCCTTGCCCGGTTGGCGAATGCCCGCCAACTTGGTGCGCTTCAACAGCAGCGCATTCATCGCCACGATCAGCGTGCTGCCCGACATGGAGATCGCGGCCACCTCCGGACTCAGCACGAACGGATACAACACCCCCGCAGCGAGTGGAAACGCAATCGCGTTGTAGCTCACCGCCCACCACAGGTTCTGGTGCATCTTGCGCACCGTGGCGCGCGACAGCTCGATCGCGCCGACGATGTCGTAGGGGTCGCTTTTCATCAGCACCACATCGGCGCTTTCCATCGCCACGTCGGTACCGGCGCCGATCGCGAATCCCACGTTCGCCTGGGTCAGCGCCGGCGCGTCGTTGACGCCATCGCCCACCATGCCGACCTTCTTGCCGGTGGCCTGCAGCGCCTTCACCTTCTCCGCCTTCTGGCTGGGCAGTACGTCGGCCAACACCTTGGCTATGCCCAGATCAGCTGCGATGCGCGTGGCCGTGGCCAGGTTGTCGCCGGTCAGCATCACCACTTCGATCTTGCGTTCGCGCAACTTGGCCACCGCCGCCTTGGAAGTGGGCCGGATCGCATCGGCGATGGCGACGAGGCCAATCACCCGGCCGGCCTGCGCCACATGCACCACCGTGCGCCCGTCGCCCTGCAGGCGCTTGGCTTCGGCCTCCAGCGCTCCGAGCGCGAGCTTTTGCGTGTCCATCAGCCGCCGGTTGCCGAGGTACACCGTGCCGCCGGCGGTTTCGGCGCGCGCGCCCATGCCGTCGAGACTCTCGAAACCGGTCGGCGCCACGACGGTGAGGTTCTCCGCCCGGCGCAGGATGGCCTGGGCCAGGGGATGATCGGAGCCCTGCTCGACGGCTGCGGCGGCGGTCAGCAGCACGTCCTCGGTGACCCCGTCCGCCGTCACGATCTCCACCACCTCCGGCTGGCCGATGGTGAGCGTACCGGTCTTGTCGAAGACGATGACATTGAGCTTGGTGGCGTCTTCCAGCGCCGAGGCGTTCTTGAACAGGATGCCGTTCGCAGCGCCGAGACTCGTGCTCACCATCACGGCCATCGGTGTGGCCAGCCCCAGCGCATCGGGGCAGGCGATCACGAAGACGGTGATGGTGAGTGTCACGGCGAACAGCAGCGGCTCGCCGATGACCCAGAGCCACACCGAGAAGGTTGTCAGACCGATGACGATGGCGGCAATCACCAGCCATTGCGCGGCCCTGTCGGCCAGCAGTTGCGCTGGCGCCTTGGAGTTCTGCGCCTCTTGAACCAGCTTGACGATCTGCGCCAGCGCGGAGTCGGCACCGACCTTGGTAGCCTTGTAGCGAAAGCTGCCGCTCTTGTTCATGCTGGCACCCACCACGGTGGCACCGGGCCCCTTCGTCACGGGCATCGACTCCCCGGTCAGCATCGATTCGTCCACCAGCGATTCGCCGGTTTCGATGGTGCCATCCACCGGAATCTTGTTGCCCGGCCGGATGACGACGATCTCGCCGGCCAGCACCTCGGCCGTCGGCACTTCGACTTCGGTGCCGTTGCGGATGACGTTGGCCGTGGACGGCGTCAAGTTCATCAGCGCCTTGATGGCCGATGACGCACCGGAACGTGCGCGCATTTCCAGCCAGTGCCCCAGCAGGATGAACACCAGCAGCACGGCGACGGCCTCGAAGAACTGCCCCTGGCCCTTGAAAATGAATGTGGTGCCGACGCTGAACAGATAGCCGGTGCCCACGCTCAGCACGATCAGCGCGGCCATGCCCAGGGTGCCTTTCTTGAGCGCACGCCAGGCGGATACGAAGAAGGGCCAACTCGGATACAGGATGGCCGCGCTGGCGAAGAAGAACAGCCAGAGGTTCAAGTCCAAGCCAAACGGCGGCGCCGGCGCCGGCCACATGCCGCCCATCGGGGCATAGACAAGGATCGGCAGCGTGAAGACCAGGCAGATCCAGAAGCGGTTGCGCATGTCGCGCACCATCGCGCCCATGTCACTGCCGCCGTGGCCCATTTCTTGTGCCATGTCGGCTGACATCGCGGGTGCTGCGCCGGGTGCTGTGTCGGGTGCAGCATGGCCCCCGTGACCGGCGTGGCCTGCGGCAGGAGCGCCCGTAGCGGGCGACTGTGCGGACGTTTTGGGCGGCTCGGCTTCGGATGATGAAGCGGGCGCGTCCGCCTTGTCCTTGTCGTCACCCGTCAACGCCTCTCGCACCCAGGCGGTTGCCTTCTCGATGGGCCCGGGTGCCTCGCCATCGGGGCCTGCGTCCAGCGTGGCCTCGGGCGCGGCGGCTTCGCTCACCGGGGCCACCGCAGCGGGGGGGGTGGTGGCCTCGGGCAGCGCGCCAGAGCCGGCGTTCTTGGCTGGCGTGGCAGCCGGCGTGGCCGGCCCCGTGTCCGTTTCGGGCGTCGTCGGCTCTGCGCTCTCCGCCGCATAACCGCGCTGTCGAACGTCCGACTTGATATCGCCCACATGCAGCCGTGTTTCGTCATAGCGCACGGTGGCCGTTGCCGCAGCGTGATTGACGGTGACGCTTTCGACACCCGGCACCTCGCCGATGCGCTCTTCGACGCCCTGCACGCTGAGCACCGACAGCATGTCGCGCACGTCGATCACGCTCGTTTTCATGGCGCCTTGACCGGCTTGTCCGCCGGGGTCTCGGCGGGGCTTGCGTTGCCCTCAGGAGCGGCGGCTGACGGGGCCGGGGGGGTCTTCGGCGCAACGGGTTCGGCGGCATCCCCCTTCTTCGCGGCGGGTGCGGCGTGGCCCTCGTGACCGTCCGTCGTCGGCGCTTTGGACTGTGCGTCGGCGTCGGAGCCGCGTTGGCGAACATCCGACTTGATGTCGGCCAGGTCGAGCCGCGTTTCGTCGAAGCGCACCGTCGCGTTGCCGGCCGCGAAGTTCACGGTCACGCTCTCGACACCCGGCACTTCACCGATCCGCTCCTCAACGCCCGCCACGCTCAGTACCGACAGCATGTCGCTCACATCCATCACACTCGTTTTCATCGTTTCTCCTTCGTGTTTGCCGGTCGATCCCTGCGCACCGGCGCCGTCGCCGGGCTGGCGAACGCCCGATCAGTCGTCACGGTTGCCACCTTGTCTTGAAGCCAGCCGCCTGTGAAGCCGGCGCGCAGCAGGCCGGTGGTGATCGGCGCGCAATCCCGCATCAATCGCCACAGCAGGCCGGACCGGTGGTTTTCGGTCATCAAGATGATCGGCCCCTGGTTGAGCCCGAAATGCCACGGTGACACCCACCAGCCATACGGGTTGCCGGGCTCGCCCGGGTGCGAGGGGTTGAACGAGGCCTTGAACCCGTAGGAATTGAATTCGGTCAACTTGGCCTGGTGAATGCAATAGTCCAGGGCCGGCAACACGATCTCGGGTGCGAAAGGCAGCGATGCCACCACGGCCCATGGTGCAAGCGTGCCGTCATCCGGACCGTACGGCACGCCGCGTGCCAGGTAGTCGAAGAACTGGCGCTCGATGCCGTTGACCTTGAGGGCGCCGGGGCCTGGGCCTTCGCTCGCCGTGATTCCCCAGCAGTGGCTGCCGTAGCCGTCGAACTTGCGCGGGTTGTCGATCGCGTAGCGCTGCTGCGCAAAGGTGGCGCGCCGGCTGTTCTCGAAATAGTCGATGCCCTTGCCGAGCATGAACACGTCCTGGATGCCGCGAAAGTCGATCCAGATGTGAGACAGCTGGTGCGTGAACAGCGGTCCCGCGTACAGATAGTCTCGGCCCTCACCCGGCTCCCAGCGGTAGGTGGCGGTCCAGGCCGTGTAGCTCTTCGCAGGCAGCGGATGGGTCGGCGAGCCCAGGCCCAGCACATAAAGCAGCAGTGCCTCGTCGTAGCCTTCCCAGCGGTAGGGAAGGAACCCGCTCTCCGGCTTCCAGCCATGGGTGACCGTCGTCCCACCGTCTTGCGCCCATTGCCAATCGGCGCGGCGATAGAGCGCATCTGCGAGCGTGCGGACTTCGTTTTCGTCGGCCGTGTCGGCGTCGAAATACACGCCCGCCGTCAATGCGCCGGCCAACAAGAACGTGCTGTCCACGGTGGACAGTTCGCATTGCCAGGCGCGCCGACCCGTTTGCATGTCGAGAAAGTGGTAGTAGAAGCCTTGGTACCCCGTGGCGTCTGCCTCGGTGCCTTGCGGGCTGTTCCAGAAAAATCGAAGCGTTGCCAGCGTCCGCTCCACCGCCGCTGCCCGTGTCATGAAGCCGCGTTCCACGCTCACGGGGTAGCACGCCAAGGCCAGGCCTGTGGCCGCAATGCTGGCAGGCCAGGCCGGCGCCGTCTTGTCGATCACCAGGCCGTTGGCAGGATTCGTTTCATGCAGGAAGTAGCCGAACGTCTCGCGCTGGAGTTTCTCGAGTACGGCATCGACGCTCAGTTTCATGCCGCCACCCGTGCTTTCATTCGGCAGGGTTGGCGCGCTGTCGGTGGGGTGAGTCGAGACGGGGAGAGCTTTGGTGGGAACGTGCATGCCGTTGAAGTCCAAGTTGGAAGCGCATTGCTCCAGCCGTGACGAAGGCTGCGTGTGCGTTCTTCGTCGACTTCAAACTCGTTGATTTGCGCTGTGCCGTCTGTGCGGCTGCGCACAGACACTCGACCTGGAACGAGCGCACCGTCAAGCTTGATCGCCTCCGGGTCCGGCTTCGCGCGGATATGGGCAGCCACCTTCTCTGGGCGATGTCGCAAGGAACGGAATGGCGATTCCGCCCCATCGCGGACGTCGTCACGACCCATCCGAGCTGATCACGCGTCGAAAGGGAAGCCGGATGCAACTCGGGATGATCGGACTGGGGCGCATGGGTGCCAGCATGGTGCGGCGCTTGCTCCGGGATGGTCACGCGTGCGTGGTTCACGACCTGCGACCGTCTGCCCTTGCTGGTCTCGTGAAGGACGGTGCCACGGGGGCCGCGTCACTGAAGGAGATCGTTTCGCGGCTTGGCCGGCCCCGCGCGATCTGGCTGATGGTGCCGGCTGCAGTCGTCGATCAGGCGCTCGGTGACCTCCTGCCGTCGCTGGACGTGGGCGACATCGTCGTCGATGGTGGAAATTCGTACTACCGCGACGACATGCGGCGAGGCACGCAGCTGCAGACCCGAGGCATTCATTACCTCGACGTTGGAACCAGCGGTGGCGTTGCCGGCCTGGAGCGCGGCTACTGCCTGATGATCGGTGGCGAAAGTGGTGTGGTCGAGCATCTGCGGCCGATCTTTTCTTCTCTGGCGCCGGGCATCGAAGCTGCAACGCGGACGCCCGGCCGCAAGGCCGGCACGGGTACGGCCGAAGAAGGCTTCCTGCACTGCGGTCCGCATGGGGCAGGGCACTTCGTCAAGATGGTCCACAACGGCATCGAATACGGCGTGATGGCGGCGTACGCGGAAGGGTTGAACATCCTGCGCGGCGCCAACTTGGGCCAGCGGGACCCACAAGCGCAGAGCGGGCACGATGCCGAGACGACGCCGCTGCGCGACCCCGAGCTGTATCGGTTCGAGATGAATCTGCCCGAGATCACCGAGGTGTGGCGCCGCGGCAGTGTCATCGGTTCCTGGTTGCTCGACCTGACCGCCACTGCCCTGGTGAAGGATCCCGAGCTGGCCGGATACGGTGGCCGCGTGTCGGATTCGGGCGAAGGCCGCTGGACGATTCAGGCGGCCATCGACGAAGGGGTGCCGGTGCCGGTTCTCAGCGCCGCGCTGTTCGAGCGATTCGCGTCGCGCGGCAACGCCGCCTTTGCGAACCGAATCCTGTCCGCGATGCGGTACGAATTCGGCGGCCATGCCGAGAAGCCCGCGTCATGACATCCCCGCAAGACGTCGTGTTCCTGCTCGACGTGGACAACACGCTGCGGTGATCTGCTCGATGCCGACTTTCGCGACTTGCTCGCAGCCCAGGAGAAACGATGAACCCCAACACCCGCAAGCTGCACGATCTGGGGCAGCGCCTGTGGCTCGACAACATCACGCGCGACCTGTTGGACAGCGGCACGTTGGCTCGCTACATCGCCGATCTGTCGGTGACCGGATTGACCTCCAACCCGACGATCTTCGAGCGCGCCATCGGCAGTGGCGCCAGCTATGACGTCACGGTCCAGACACTGGCCGCGCGCGGGCTGTCGGAAGAGGGCATCTTCTTCGAGCTGGCGCTGCAGGACCTGACGCGGGCCGCCGACTTGTTCAGGCCCGTCTTCGACGCCAGCGATGGCGTCGATGGCTGGGTCTCGCTCGAAATTTCACCGCTGCTGGCGGGTGACACGGTCGGGGCCAACCGCGCCGCCGCGCAACTGCACGCGCGGGCCGCGCGGCCCAACCTGTTCATCAAGAGTCCCGGCACACCGCAAGGCCTGCCGGCCATCGAGCAGTCCATCTTCGACGGCGTGCCGATCAATGTGACCTTGCTGTTCTCGCGCGAGCACTACCTGGCGGCGGCCGAGGCCTACCTGCGCGGCATCGAGCGCCGCATCGATGCCGGGCGGTCGCCGAAGGTTCAATCCGTCGCGTCGCTCTTCGTCAGCCGCTGGGACGCCGCGGTGAAGCAGGAGATCTCGCCGCAGTTCCACAACCGCCTGGGCATCGCCGTGGCGATGCGCTGCTACAAGGCGCATCGCGAACTGCTGGCCTCAGAGCGCTGGCGCAGGCTGGCGGCGGCAGGTGCCCGCCCGCAGCGCCTGCTGTGGGCCAGCACCGGCACCAAGGACCTGGCGGCGCGCGACACGCTGTACATCGAAGCGCTGGTGGCGCCCGACACGATCAACACCATCCCCGAGCCGACGCTGCTGGCCTTTGCCGAGCATGGCCAGCCCGGCGCGGTGATGCCGGCCGACGGCGGGTATGCCGAAGCGGTGCTCGATGAATTCAGGCGCGAAGGCGTCGATGAAGAAGCGCTGGCCGCGCGGCTGCAGCGCGAGGGTGTGCAGGCATTTGCCAAGTCGTGGAGTGGCCTGTTGGCCCGGATCAGGCAAAAGAGTTCGCTCCACACGGCGGAGGCGGCCAGGGACAAGGCCACGGACAAGGCCGCGGAGCATCCGCAATGAACGTTCGCGACGACAAGGGTCGCAGCGACGCCATGAACGATCGGGTGGACGCGCCGACGAACGAAAACGCGCGACTCGACCAGTTGTGCATCGCCACGCTGCGCACGCTGTCCATCGATGCCGTGCAGCAGGCGAACTCGGGCCACCCCGGCACGCCGATGGGCGCCGCGCCGATCGCCTATTGCCTGTGGCAGCGCTTCCTGTGCTACGACCCGAACGATCCCGAATGGCCCGACCGGGATCGCTTCGTGCTGTCGGCCGGCCACGCATCGGCGCTGCTCTACAGCCTGCTGTACCTGTGCTCCGTGAAGGGCACCGGCGCAAGCTACCCCCAGCCGGGCTCGCTGGCGGTGGCGCTGCAAGACTTGAAGACCTTCCGCCAGGCCGGCAGCCGCTGCACCGGGCACCCGGAATACGGCTGGACCGCGGGTGTGGAGACCACCACCGGCCCGCTCGGGCAGGGCGTTGCCACCAGCGTGGGCATGGCGATGGCACAGGACTGGCTGGCAGCCACCTACAACCGCCCGGGCCACGACCTGTTCACCCACCGAGTGTTCGCGTTGTGCAGCGACGGCGACATGATGGAAGGCGTGAGCGCCGAGGCGGCGTCGCTGGCCGGCCACCTGAAGCTGGCGCGGCTGTGCTGGGTCTATGACGCCAACCGCATCAGCATCGAAGGCTCGACCGCCATCACCTTCACCGAAGATGTCGGGGCGCGCTTCGAGGCCTATGGCTGGCGCGTCGTTCGTGTTGCCGACGCCAACGACCTGGCCGCGGTCACACGCGGCATGCAGGTCTTTGTGGACACACCAGACCGGCCGACGCTGGTGATCGTGCAAAGCCACATCGGCTACGGGTCGCCGAACAAGCAGGACAGCAAGGAAGCGCATGGCGAGGCGCTGGGCGCCGACGAAGTGCGGCTGACCAGGCAGTTCTACGGCTTCGACCCCGATGCGTCTTTCGCCGTGCCCGCTGGCGTGCAGGCGCATTTCAGCGCCGGGTTCGGCCAGCGCGGTGCCTGCGCGCACCAGGCGTGGAATGCACGCTTTACAGCCTATCGAGCGCAATACCCCGAACTCGCGGCGCAGATTGACGCCCTGCAGCACCGCCGATTGCCACCGGACTGGGACCGTGCGCTGCCCAGCTTTGCGGCCGACGCCAAGGGCCTGGCCACACGCGAGGCATCGGGCAAGGTGCTGAGCGCGATCGCGCAGCAGATGCCCTGGCTGCTGGGCGGGGCGGCAGACCTGGCGCCTTCGACCAAGACGGCGTTGGCCAAGGCTGGCGAATTCGAGCCGCCCACGGGTGGCGGCGAAGGCGGCGCGATGGAGACAATCAGCGCGATCGACGCAGTTGACAATTACTCCGGCCGCAACATCCACTTCGGCGTTCGCGAACATGCCATGTGCGCCATCGCCAACGGCCTGGCCCTGTCGAAGTTGCGCCCCTTTGCAGCCAGCTTCTTCATCTTCACCGACTACTGCCGCGGCGCGATCCGGCTCAGCGCGATGATGGGTGTGCCGGTCATCTACCTCTGGACCCACGATTCGATCAGCATGGGCGAAGACGGGCCGACGCACCAGCCGGTGGAGCAGCTGGCATCGTTCCGCGCCCTGCCCGGCATGGTGCTGCTGCGCCCGGCCGACGCCAACGAGGTGGTCGAGGCCTGGCGCGTGGTGATGCAGCTGACCGACAGGCCGGCCAGCCTGGTGCTGTCGCGCCAGGCCCTGCCCACGCTGGACCGCAGCCGGTACGCCAGCGCCAGCGGTGTGGCGCGTGGGGCCTACGTGCTGGCCGATGCGCAGGGCGGCAAGCCCGATGTGCTGCTGCTGGCCACCGGCAGCGAGGTTGCGCTGTGCATCACCGCCTACGAGCAACTGAACGGTGAAGGCATTCTTGCCCGGGTCGTCAGCATGCCGTCGTGGGACCTCTTCGAAGGCCAGAGCGCCGAATACCGCGACAGCGTGCTGCCGCCCGAAGTGGAGGCGCGCGTCTCGGTCGAGGCCGCGTCGCCGCTGGGTTGGGAGCGTTATGTCGGGCAGCGCGGCGCGATCATCGGCATGCGCTCGTTCGGAATCTCGGCGCCGGGCAAGGTTGCGCAGGCGCATTTCGGATTCGATGTCGCCCACGTCGTCGCGGCGGCCAGGGAACAGATCGCGCGGCACGCGCAGAAGGCGTAGGCGCGAGATGACCAGCAGCAGGATCAGCCCCCTGGCCGGCCACCCGGCGCCGCCGTCGTCGCTCGTCGACGTGTCCAGGCTCGTTGCCGCCTATTGCGCGAACGTGCCCGACCCCCCGGTCGTGGCACAGCGCGTTGCATTCGGCACCTCGGGCCACCGCGGCTCGGCCCTCGACGGTTCGTTCAACGAATGGCATGTGCTGGCGATCACGCAGGCGATCTGCCACCACCGCAAAGCCAACAACATCGACGGGCCGCTGTTCCTGGGCATCGATACGCATGCGCTTTCGAAGCCCGCGTGCGCCAGCGCGCTCGAAGTGCTGGCCGCCAACGGCGTCGATGTGATGCTTGCGGCAGGCGGCGAATACACGCCGACGCCGGCCGTCTCGCACGCCATCCTTCGATACAACCGCGGGCGTGGGGACAGGCTCGCCGACGGCATCGTCGTGACGCCGTCGCACAACCCGCCGCGCGACGGCGGCTTCAAGTACAACCCGCCCCACGGCGGACCGGCTGGCGCGGACATCACCGCGCAAGTCGAAGCTGGCGCGAATGTCTTCCTCGAAACGCGCCTTCAAGGGGTGCAGCGCATGCCGCACGCCAAGGCCCTGCAGGCCACGACCACGCACCGTCACGACTACCTGAGCGCGTATGTCGGCGACCTGGCGAGCGTGATCGACATGGACGTGATCCGAGCAGCAGGGATTCGCATGGGCGTCGATCCGCTGGGCGGCGCCGGAGTGCACTACTGGGCCGCGATTGCCGAGCGCTACCGCCTCGATCTGACGGTGGTCAGCGACGTCGTCGATCCGACCTTCGGTTTCATGACGCTCGACTGGGACGGCAAGATTCGCATGGACCCGTCGTCAAAGTACGCGATGCAGCGGCTGCAGGGCTTGAAGGACCGTTTCGACATCGCTTTCGCCTGCGACACCGACCACGACCGCCACGGCATCGTGACGCCCGGTGCAGGCCTGCTGCCGCCTGACCACTACCTGGCGGTGGCCATCGACTATCTGTTCCAGCACCGGCCGCAGTGGGGGCGACAAGCGGCCATCGGCAAGACGGTGGTCAGCACGCGGCTGATCGACCGGCTGGCGGCGAGGCTCGGTCGCAAGTTCCTGGAGGTGCCGGTCGGCTTCAAGTGGTTCGTCGCCGGCCTGCACGCTGGTTCGCTTGGCTTTTGTGGCGAAGAGAGCGCAGGCGCTGCGTTCTTGCGCCGCGACGGGACGGTCTGGACCACCGACAAGGACGGTATCACCGCAGCACTGCTGTCGGCCGAGATCACCGCGCGCAGGGGCCGCGACCCGGGCGCGCTGTATGCCGATCTCGCGCTCGAGTTCGGCAACCCGGTGGCCGACCGGGTCGAGGCGCCCGCCAACGCGGCACAGAAGAAGCAACTGGCCGCGTTGTCGCCACGACAGATCGGCGCGACCGAGCTGGCCGGCGAAAGAATCGACAGTGTCCTCGACAAGGCACCGGGCAACGACGCGCCAATCGGCGGCATCAAGGTCATCACCGGCAGCGGCTGGTTTGCCGCACGGCCCTCGGGCACCGAAGACATCTACAAGATCTATGCCGAGAGCTTCAAGGGGCCCGAGCACCTGCAGCGCATCCTGCAACAAGCGCAAACCATCGTCGATGCGGCCATTGCGCCG
>DATKCI010000139.1:0-33384 GCA_035513255.1 Piscinibacter sp.
GGGTGACGGCGATGGGTGACGGCGATGGGTGACGGCGTGGGGGTGACGGCGTGGGGGTGACGCGCTAGTGCGGGTTCCTTGCCGTCGGTAGACTGCATTCCCGCCTCCCGGAGCCTGCCATGTCCCTCACCGTCGACTACTACTTCGCCCCGCAGTCGCCGTGGTCCTACCTCGGCCACCAGCGCTTCGCCGACATCGCGAAGGCCGCGGGCGCCAAGGTGAACGTGCTGCCGGTCGACCTCGGCGGCAAGGTGTTCCCGGTGTCCGGCGGCCTGCCGCTGGGACAGCGCGCACCGCAGCGGCAGGCCCACCGGCTCGTCGAACTCAAGCGCTTCGGCGAGTTCCTCGGCCAGCCGATCAATCTGCAGCCGAAGTACTTTCCGGTGAACGGCGACGATGCCGCCAAGCTGATCATCGCCGTCGATCTGCACGATGGCAGCGAGGCCGCGATGGCGCTCACCGGAGCCGTCCTGCGCGCGGTGTGGGTCGACGACCGCAACATCGCCGATGCCGGCGATCTGGCTGAGCTGCTGGCCGCGCTGAACCTGCCGGCGCGCCGCCTCGACGAGGCCCAGTCGCAGGCAGTGCACGAACGCTACGAGTCCGACACGCAAGAAGCGATCGAGGCCGGCGTGTTCGGCGCGCCGAGCTACGTGATCGACGGCGAGATCTTCTGGGGCCAGGACCGGCTCGACTTCGTCGCCCGCCGGCTCGCCCGCGGCTGAAGTCCATGCGCCGCTTCGCCGCCGTCGCACTGCTGGCCGTGGCGGCGACCGCGTCGGCCGAACCGTACCGCGGCCCGCTGTTCGACGCCCACCTGCACTACAACGACGATGCGCTGCAGGCCTATCCGCTGGGCGACGCGCTCGGCCGCCTGCAGCGCAGCGGTGTGCGCGCCGTCATCGCGAACAGCCGGCCGAACGACGGCACGAAGGCGCTCGCGGCCGCGACCGAGCAGACCCGCGCAGCCGGCGTGACGGTCGTGCCGTTCATCCGCCTGTATCGCAACCGCGCCGACTACACGGGCTGGTTCAACGACGAATCGATCCACGAGATGGTGTTGCGCGAGCTGGCGCAAGGCACGCCGGCCGGCCCCTACCGCGGCATCGGCGAGTTCCATCTGTACGACAGCGCCAACGCGAACGGACCGGTCGCGAAGAAGTTGATGCGCCTGGCGCAAGAGAAGGACCTCGCCGTGCTGGCCCATGTGGACGATGCGGCGGTCGAGCTGTTGATGGCGCACGCGCCGCAAGCGCGGCTGATCTGGGCCCACACCGGCATCGGCGGCGTGCCCGTCGCGCGGGTGCGCGAGCTGCTGTCGACCTACCCGCGGTTGATCGGCGAACTGTCGTACCGGCCGGGCCTGACCGACGGCGAAGGCCGGCTCAGCGCCGACTGGATGGCGCTGTTGACCGAGCAGCCGCAGCGATTTGTCGTCGGCTCCGACACGTGGATCAACCCGCGCTGGTCCGCCTATGAAACGCTGATGGAGGACACCCGCGGCTGGCTCGGCGATTTGCCGGCCGCCGCCGCGCGGCGCATCGCGTGGGAGAACGGCGCGGCGCTGTTCGGCCTGCCGAAGTGATTTCGTGAGACATCTTGCACGGCTTGGCGTGCCCGCGGCATGACAGCGCGGGGCGGGCGTGGCCCACAATGCGGCCCACTGTGCGCACCGCCCATGCAGACGCCCCCCGCCCCGCCCGATGAAGCCCACCGGCTGGCGGTGCTGCCGGAGCGGGGCTTGCTCGACAGCAAACCCGAGGCCAGCTTCGACGTGCTGGTGGACACCGCCGCACGCCTGACCGGCTGCCCGATCGCATCGGTCACGCTGCTCGACGAGGGGCGCCAGTGGTGCGAGGCCGCACACGGCCTCGCGGCCGGCGAGTTGCCGCGAGAGACGGCGTTCTGCACCCACACCGTCCTCGGCGAGACGCTGCTCGAGGTGCCCGACACGCACGGCGACGCACGCTTCGCCGATGACCCGCTCGTTCTTGGCGAACCGCATGTGCGCTTCTACGCCGGCGAGCCGCTGCGCTTTCGCGGCGCCGCGCTGGGCGTGCTGTGCGTGATGGACACCCGAGCGCGCGTCTTGAGCGCCGGCGAGCGCGAGGCGCTGAAGGGCCTGTCGCGCCTCGTCACCGAACTGCTGATCGGCCGCCGGCGCCTGAACGCGTTGCGCGACGAGCAGCGCCGGTTGCTCGACTTCGGCCGCGCCTCGGGCGACTGGATGTGGGAGACCGACGCGCAGCTGCGCACGACCTGGGTGTCCGGCGAATTCGAATCGGTCACCGGACTCGCGCCGCAGGCGGTGCTCGGCCGGCCGATGGCCGATCTGCCGCTGCTGGATGCACGCGGCATGGTGAGCGCACACCGCGGCAGCCTGAGGGAGCTGATGGCGCGCCGGCAGGCCTTCTCGCGTGCCCTCACCGCCAAGCCCACGCCGCGCGGCCTGCTGCACATCTCGCGCAGCGCGGTGCCGGTGTTCGACGACGTGGGCGGCTTCGCCGGCTACCGCGGGACGTCCCGCGACGTGACCGCGCAGGTCGGGGCCGTGCGCCGCTCGCGAAGCCACGACGTGCTGCTGCGCAAATTGTCGGCGCAGGTGCCCGGCGCCCTCTTCCAGCTCCAGATGAGCTTGGACGGCCGCTACAGCTATCCCTATGCGAGCGAGGGCGTGCTCGAGGTGTTCGGCGTCGAGAGGCCGTTCGACGGCCTTGGCAGCGATTCGACGCTGCCGCTGCGGCTGCTGCATGCCGAAGACCGGGCGGGCGTCGTCGACAGCCTGCGCGATTCGGCGCGGCGCCTGTCGCCGTGGCAGCGCGAGTACCGCATCGTGCGCGACGACGGCGCGCTGCGCTGGCTGGAGACGCGTGCCGTGCCGGAGCGGCTGGACGACGGCGGCACGCTGTGGCACGGCTACGCGGTGGACGTCACCGACCGCAAGCAAACCGAACTCGCGCTGCGGCGCTCCGAGGAGCGCTGGGCCATGGCCGCCGACGCGGCCGGCATCGGCATTGCCGAAGTCGACCTGCACAGCGGCGCGATGCTGCTGGACCATCGCGCCTGCCTCAACCACGGCCTGCCGCATCCGTTGGACGGCTTCACGCTCGACGACTGGTTGGGAACCGTGCACGCCGACGACCAAGACGCCGCGCGCCGCGGCCTGCAGGGCGCCTTGGAAACGAAGGGCACGCTGGAAACGCGCTACCGCATCCTCCGGCCCGACGGCGCCGAAGCGACGCTCGAGATCACCGCGCGCGGCCGCTACGACGCGCACGGCGTGCCGATCGGCCTGGTCGGCACCTGCCGCGACGTGACGGCGCAGCTCGCGGTCGAGCGGCTGCAGCGCGACAAGGAAGCCGCCGAGCGCGCCAACCGGGCGAAGAGCGAGTTCCTCTCGCGCGTCAGCCACGAGCTGCGCACGCCGCTGAACGGCATCCTCGGTTTTGCGCAGTTGATGTCGCTGGACCGCGCCTCGGCGCTCGCGCCCGAGCAGCAGCGGCGGCTCGACAGCGTGGTGCGCGCCGGCCGCCACCTGCTCGGCCTGATCAACGACGTGCTGGACGTCGCGCGCATCGAGAGCGAGGACTTCTCGCTGCATCCGGTCTGCGTCGACCTGGAGGTGGCGGTGGCGGAATGCCTCACGCTGATTCAGCCGCTCGCGCAGGAGGCGGGGGTGTCGTTGCCGCTGCCGGCGCACCCGCGCACGCCGTGCCGGGTGCATGCCGATCCGCGCGCGCTGGAGCAGGTGCTGATGAATTTGCTGTCCAACGCGATCAAGTACAACCGGCCCGGCGGCGCCGTGGAGATCGAGATCGAGCCGCCTTCGGCCGACGGCCTGGTGCGCATCGCGATCCGCGACGAAGGCTGCGGGATCAGCGAGGCGCAGCAGGCCTCGCTGTTCCAGCCGTTCAACCGCCTTGGCGCGGAGCACACGCGCACCGAGGGCAGCGGCCTGGGCCTCGTCATCTCGCGGCAGCTGGTCGATGCGATGGGCGGCCGCCTGCACGTGCACAGCCGGCCGGGAAGCGGCTCCACGTTTTCGGTGGACCTGCCTGCGAGCCACAGCGCGGGTGAAGCGGCGCCGGCCGCGGCGCTCATGCAGGCAGCGGCGCCGGCCGCACGCACCGGCCCGCGCGAGGTGCTCTACATCGAGGACGAACCGCTGAACATGGTGCTGATGGAAGAGTTGTTCCGCACCCGGCCGGAGTGGACGCTGCTGGTGGCCGATGACGGCGCCACCGGCATTCGCATTGCCTGCGAGTCGCGCCCCGACCTCGTGCTGATCGACATGAACCTGCCCGACACGAACGGCCTCGCGCTGATCCGGCAGCTGCGGGACGACCCGCGGACGCGGCCTTTGCGCTGCATCGCGCTGTCGGCCGATGCGATGAGCGAGCAGATCGACGCCGCGCGCGCCGCCGGCTTCGACGACTACTGGACGAAGCCGATCGACGTGCAGCGGGTGCTGCGGGATCTGGGGCAGCTGCTGGCACGCTGAAGCGTCTTTCGCGGCACGCGCGAGCGTGTATGTGCGTCATACCGGCGAACGCCGGTATCCACTGCGTGCCGGTCCCTGCGCGCCCGAGGATCGCGACGCAGTGGATCCCGACTTTCGTCGGGATGACGGCGAAAAGGGCTGACGGTGGGAAGGGCCGACGGCGAGAAGGGCTGACGGCGAAGCGTGGGGATGAGCGGCGCGACCCGGCGCACACAAGAAAAAAGCCGGTGCACTGCACCGGCTTCTTCAACTGTCGCGGCCTTGCGGCGGCTGCTTACTTCAGATGCGCGTTGATGAGCTTCGTCATCTCGAACATCGACACCTGGGCCTTCTTGAAGATTTCCTTCAGCTTGGCGTCGGCGTTGATCATCGTGCGCTTGGCCGAGTCTTGCAGCTTGTTTGCCTTGATGTAGTCCCACACCTTCTTCGTGACCTCCGTGCGCGGCACCGGCTTGTCGCCGATCACGGCGGCGAGCTGCGGGCTCGGGGTCATCGCCTTCATGAAGGCCGCGTTCGGCGTGCGCTTCTTGGCCGGAGCCTTCTTCGCCGCCGCCTTCTTGGCGGGAGCCGCCTTCTTCGCCGGTGCAGCCTTCTTGGCTGCCGGTGCCTTCTTCGCTGCCGCCTTCTTGGCCGGAGCCGCCTTCTTCGCCGGCGCCTTTTTGGCGGCGGCCTTTTTCGCAGTTGCCATTTCGATTCTCTCCATCAAGTGAGTTGTTGATGTGCCGGGCTGGGTGAGAGCCGCATGAACTCTCGTTTCTCCAGTGACCGCGCGGTGCGAATGGTACTGCGTGCCTGCTGCATTGAGAAGCAGTTTTCATAGGAGAAACGCGCACTCTCCATAGGTAAATCGCGCTTTTGTCGCTGCGGGACGTCACTCCGCACGTTCTTCGAGGCGCAGACGGCTTCGTTCGCTCAATGCGCGAAGGGTGCTCGCGCGTCGGCCTCGAGGCTCGGCCGCGGCGCGCGGCGCCGGCGGCGTCCGACGTAAAGCATCCACCCGGTGATCGCAAACAACGGCATCGACAGCGCGGTCGCGAACATCAAGAGCCGCCCCGGCACGCCGAAGAAACTGCCGGTGTGCAGCGCCAGCATGCCGGCGACGAGGCGCGCGCCGGCGGGTTTGTCGGCGTGCCGCTCATGGCGACGCAGCTCGCCGGAGAGATCGATCTGCAGGCGGTCGAATGCGCGGTCGTGTGGGGCATCGGCATCGAGCACCGTCGCCTGCAGCGGCTGATCCCCGCGTTCCGGAAAGCGCAGCGTGACCTGCCGCCACTGCGGCACGGCGGCCTGCAGGCGTGTCCATGCGGGTTCGAGCTCGAACCGGGACACCGCCGGCGTCTCGTCGCGGCGCTCCGTCGGCGCCGAACGCTTCGCGAGCGGCGTGCCGGTGAGCGCATGTACGCCCGCGCGGTACCAGTCGTACGCGAAGTACAGGCCGGTCAGCGCCGTCAACAGCGCCAGCAGCAGCACCCAGGTGCCGGCGACCGCATGCAGCTGCCACAGGAAGCCGCGGCCCTTCAGCCTCATGTCCAGCCGCAGCCACGCGCGCCAGTCCGCCGCGCGGCGCGGCCAGCGCAGCACGAGGCCGGTCACGCACATCAGGATGAGACACAGCGTCGCCGCGCCGGTCACGCTGCGGCCGGCCGGCCCGGCGGCGAGGCGGCGGTGCAGGTCTTCGACGACGTGAAGGAAGCCTTCGACCGGCGACGCTCCGCGCAGCGCGGCACCGTGCGGGTCGACGTAGACCACTTCGCCGCGCCGGTCGTCCGGCACCGCAAAAACCACCCGCGCGGCGGACTTCGGGTCGCGCCACATCGTCAGGCCGGTGACCCGGCGCTGCGGGTGGTCGTCGTTCAGGCGGGCGAGCAGTTGCGGCGCGGCTAGCCGGCCGTCGCGCGGCGCGACGGTGAGCACGCCGGCATCGATCCAGCGCGTGATCTCCGGCTCGAAGCTCATCAACGCGCCGGTCGCGCCCACCAGCGCGAGCACGAGGCCGGCCGCGAGGCCGAGCCAGCGGTGAAGCTGGAACAGCGCCTTCCTCATCGCGTTCAGCCGACGGCCGCCCACATGCGGATCAGGTTGTGATAGCCGCCGAGCAGGTGCGCGCGGGCGGTTTCGTCGGCGCCGGTGGCCGCCAGGCGCTGCAAGGCGTTGTCCATGTCGAACAGCAGGCTGCGCTGCGCGTCGTCGCGCACCATGCTCTGCACCCACAGGAAGCACGCGAGCCGCGTGCCGCGTGTGACCGGCGTGACGCGGTGCAGGCTGGTCGACGGGTAGAGCACCATGTCGCCGGCGGCGAGCTTCAGCGTCTGCACGCCATAGGTGTCCTCGACCAGCAGCTCACCGCCGTCGTAGCGGTCGGGCTCGGCGAGGAACAGCGTGGCCGACACGTCGGTGCGCAGCTTGCGGCCGGTGCCGGGGATGAAGCGCACCGCGTTGTCGACGTGGCTGCCGAACTCGCCGCCGCCGCGATAGCGGTTGAACATCGGCGGGTACACCCGGTCGGGCAGCGCGGCGCTGATGAAGCGCGGGTGGCGCTCCAGCCGCGCGAGCACCGCGTCGCCGAGTTCGCGCGCGAGTGCGCTGTCTTCGGCGAGCTGCTCGTTGTGCTTGACCGCCGCACCCTGGTGGCCGGCGGTGACGCGCCCGTCCACCCACGGCGCGTCGGCCGCTTCGAGCCGCTCGCGCAGCGCGGCGGTTTCTTCGGCGGTCAACACGCCGGGCAGGTGGACGAGCATGGCGTCAGAAGCGGAAGTTCGTCGTCACGCGCACTTGCCGTCCTTCGGCCGGTGTCGCCCGTCCGCCCGACGCCACCTCGTGGTACAGCTCGTCGTTCAGGTTCAGCAGATTGAGGCGCACGTCCCAGGTCGGCTGCTTGTACGCGAGCGTCGCGTCGAGCCGCGTGTAGCCCTCGACCTTCGCCGTCTCGAAGTTGTTGACCCAGCGGTCGCTGCTGGCGACCACGCCGCCGCCGACTTCCCAACCGCCGCCGAACTCGTAGGTGCTCCACAGCGTGGCCGAGTGCCGCGGTGTGTTCTGCAGCGTCTTGCCTTCGGTGCGCAGGCCGGCGTCGAGGTTGCTGCCGACGTCGAGCGACTTCAGCACCTTGCCGTCGAGCAGCGTGTAGCCGGCGAACAGCTGCCACTGCGGCAGCACGCGGCCGGTGATGCCGAGCTCCACGCCCTGCACGCGCACTTCGCCGTCGAGCTCGTTGAGGCCGGTCACCGGATCGCGGGTGCGGGCGTTGGTCTTGTCGACCCGGAACAGCGCGCCGTTGACGGCGAGGTTGCCGTCCAGCAGGTCCCACTTGGCGCCGATCTCGAACGAGCGGTTCTTCTCCGGGTCCAGCGCCACGTCGCGTGCGTTGACCGTCAGTGTTTCGCCGGTGGGGTTGAACGAGGTGCCGAAGGAGACGTAGTACGACTGCGTGAGCGTGGGCTGGTAGATCACCCCGGCGCGGGTGCTGACGAAGGTCTGCGTTTCGGGTTGCAGCGTCGTCGAGACGGGTGTGGTGCCCAGGTCCTCGATGGTCGTCGCCTCGGGTTTGAAGCGGTCCCAGCGCAGGCCGGCGACGAGCTTCCACTGCGCCGACAGCGCGATCTCGTCGTTGGCGTACAGCGCGAGCGTGCTGGCCTTGTTGTCGCCTTTGCTGAACTCCGTCGTCGTGCCCGGCCGGTTGGCGAGCACCGGCTCGCCGAGGTTGACGGCGCTGTCGGGCACCGTCCAGTTGTAGTTCGTCACCTCGTAGCGGTCCCAGCCGATCTCGGCGCCGGTGGTCAGCGTGTGGGCGACGCCGCCGGTTTCGAACTTCACGATCAGATCGGTCTGGTTGGCGAGCGAGCGGTCGGTGAAGTGGCGGGTGCGCTCCTGGCGCACGGATTCGAGCAACGACAACGGCGTGCCGTGCAACACCAGCGTGCCGTCCGGCGCACCGTCGACCACCGACACGGCACCCAGCGGCGTCGGCGAGGCCTCGGTCGTGGACCGGCTGAGTTGCGTCTGGTTGCGCAGGGTGAGGCGGTCGCTGAAGCGGTGCTGCAGCGTGGCGGTGAGCACGACCACATCCTGGTTGAAATAGTCGTCGGCATAGCCGAAGTAGCGGTTCGCCGGCACGGCGGCCGGCGTGCGCACCGCGCCGACGGTGTCGCTGCCGTTGCGCAGGAAGGGCACGCCGTAGTCCGGCACGTCGCGGCCGCGCTGCAGCAGCGCCGACAAGGTGATTTCCGTCGGCGTGCCCATGCCCAGCCGCAGCGACGGCGCGAGACCGAAGCGCTCGACGCTGACCCCATCGCGCGTCGACTCCGAGTCCTGCGCCATCACGGCGACACGGAACGCCGAGGTCTCCGACAGGCCGCGGTTCACGTCGAGCGTCGCCCGCTTGTAGTTCTCGGTGCCGAGCGTCAGGCCGACTTCGGTGAGGTCCGCGCGCTGCGGCTTCTTGCCGACCTGGTTGATCACGCCGCCGGTCGAGCCGCGGCCGAACAGCATCGACGACGGGCCTTTCAGCACCTCAACCGCGTCCAGAGAGAAAGTGTCGCGTGTGTACTGGCCGCGGTCGCGGAAGCCGTCGAGGAACACGTCGGTGCGGGCCGAGAAACCGCGCAAGTTGATGTTGTCGCCGATCGCGCCGCCTTCGCCGGCGGAGATCGAGATGCCGGGCACGTTGCGCAGCGCCTCCTGCAGCGACTTCGCACCTTGCGCGTCGAGCACCGCGCGGTTGACGACCGTGATGGTCTGCGGAATGTCGCGCAGCGTGGCGGGCGCCTTGCCGCCGATCGTGGCGGTGCCGGGGTTGTATTCGCCGGACTCGGTGCGGCTCTTGACGCGGACTTCCTGGAGGGTGCTTGCGGGGGTCGGGGCGCTGGCGGCGGTGGCGGGCACGGGCGCCGATTGCGCGGCGGCGGTCGTGGCGAAGGGCGAAGCGCAAAGCGCAAGCAGGGCCGAAGCGATCGGCGTGCGGTGGAACATGGGAAGACTCCTCGGTTGGTTGTGTTATTCCCTCTCCCTCTGGGAGAGACTGATGCAGCGTTCGCTGCCGGCTTGCGCCTTGGAACCGGATACGCGGACCTCCCTGCCCGTTCGGGCTGAGCCTGTCGAAGCCTCCGCGCCGATCTGCGCGGGCATTTCGGCAGGCTCAATGCGAACGGAAGTGGGAGGTACGCTGGCGTGTGGACGCCGCGCATATCGGCGCGCGTTCCCTCCTCAATCCGGCTCGCTGATGAATCCAAGCTTCGTCAAGCCCGCCGTCGACGCATCCGCCAGCGTCTGCGCGACGAAGCGGTACGGCACGTCCTGATCGGCGCGCAGGTGCACCTCCGGCTGCGGCTGCTTGCGGCTCGCCGCGGCGAAGCGTTGCGCCGCTTCGTCGCGCGCCACGGGCTCCCCGTTCCAATACAACGTGCCGGCCGCATCGATTGCGAACTCGATCTTTTCGGGCGGGGGCTGGTTGACCTGCGCGCTCGCCTTCGGCAGGTCGAGCTTCACCGCATGCGTGAGCAGCGGCGCGGTGATGATGAAGATCACCAGCAGCACCAGCATCACGTCGATCAGCGGCACCATGTTGATGTCCGCCATCGGCGCGCTGGCGTTCTTGGAATCGAAACTGGCGAAGGCCATCGCGATCCCCTCAGGCGATGGCAGGTTGACCGTGGCGCGCCGGCAGCGTACGCACGTTGGCCGGCGTGGCGGTGTCGGCGCCCAGCGGCTGGCCCATCGAGACGAAGGTGTGCAGCTCGTAGGCGAACGCGTCGAGCTTGGCCGCCATCACGCGGTTGGCGCGCGTGAGCCAGTTGTAGCCCATCACCGCGGGGATCGCGACCGCGAGGCCGAGCCCGGTCATGATCAACGCCTCGCCGACGGGACCGGCCACCTTGTCCAGCGTGCCGGCGCCGCTCAGGCCGATCGCGACCAGCGCGTGGTAGACGCCCCACACCGTACCGAACAAGCCGACGAAGGGCGCCGTGGCGCCGACGGTGGCGAGCATCGCGAGGCCGTTTTCGAGCCGCGTGGTCTCTTCGTCGAGCACCTTCTTGATCGTGCGGGTGATGAACTCGCTGGACGTGCCGGCCTCTTCGAGCTTGGCCGCACCGTACTTCGCGTGGTGCGCCTGCGCATGCATCGCGTGGCTGGTGAGATGCGAGAACGGATCGCGCGCGCCGTGCGTGGCGATCTCACCGGCCACCGCATCGAGCGACGTCGCGTTCCAGAAAAAGTTCAGAAAGGCGGCGCTGCGGCGCTGGCGCGCGAGCAGCGTGAGGCCCTTCAGCGCGATGATGGCCCACGAGACCACGGACATCCCCACCAGGATGATCAAGAGGGTCTTGCCGACGGCATCGCTTTGCGCGAGGAAGTGGGCAAAGCCCAGGGCGTTGGTGTCGTTCACGGTCATGGCTCCAGATCGAAGGCGAGCGGGATGAAGGCCCAGCCGGCGGTCGGCCGGCCGTTTTCGGTGTAGGGCTTGAAGCGCGCTTTGCGCACGGCGGACACGGCAGCGGCATCGAGCCGCGGGTAGCCGGACGTGCGGCTGACCTGCACGTCGCGCGGCAGGCCGGATTCGTCGATGTAGACACGCACCATCACACGGCCGGATTCGCCGAGGCGGCTGGACAGGCGCGGGTACTCGAGGCGCGGCGGTTCGAGGTATTGCACGGCCGACGACGGGATGGTCTTCGGCGGCGGGGTGGGTGCGGGCGGTGCGGGAGGCGCTTCGATCACCGCGGGCGCGGGCGGCACCGGCGGCGGCTCGGGCGGGGCTGCCGCGATGAACGGCTCAGGCTCGGGCGACGGGGCCGGCGGGGCGGTGATCAACGGCGCAGGCGGCGGGGGCTTCTTGCGCACCGGCGGTGGGGGCGGGGGCGGCGGCGGAGGGGCGGGCGGCACCGGCGGTGCGATGAAGTCGACGAACAGCGGCGCCGCACTCGCGAGCGCATCGCGTACCGGCGGCACCTGCAGCAGCGTCCACCCGCCGACGCCGTGCAAGGCGGCGATCGCCACGACGACGGCGCGACGCTGGCCGACGCTCAGGCCGTCGGCGCGCGACGGCCCGCGCAAGGCCGACGCGGGCGGGACGGTGGGAGAAGACACAGCCATGGCAGCGGGCACGTTCGGGCGGTGAGCCGCGGCCGCTGCGTCAACGGCCGCTCAGTAAAGAAGCATAAAGCTTAACACAACTGAGAACGATTCTGATTTAGATCAAGAGGAAAGGCCGGCCCGCTGCCGCCGATGCAGAAGTGGCACTTGCCGATGATGGATGCGGCGAGTGCATACGCCTCGAACTTCTTCTCTATTGGTTTTGGCTGAGCCGGCCATAGCCATCGAATGCCGGATGTCTGCGGCTATGCTTGCCGACCATGAAACTGATCGTTCGCTGGATGCTGCTGGCCGCCGCGTTGCTGCTGGTGGCGAATCTGTATGGCGGGGTCGAGGTCAAGAGCTTCGGCACCGCGCTGATCGCCGCGCTGGTGATCGGCTTGTTCAACGCATTGCTTCGGCCGATCCTCGTGCTGCTGACCTTGCCGGTGACGCTGCTGACGGTGGGCCTGTTCCTCTTCGTCATCAACGCCGCGATGTTCTACGCGGCGGCGAGCGTGCTGGGCGACTTCAACGTCACCGGCTTCGGCGCCGCGCTGATCGGCTCGCTGATCTACAGCCTGTGCAGCATGGTGATCGACGTGGCGATGGAGCGGATGTTTCCGGATCGGTGAGGCCGGACTCCGATGGCTCCGGAGCCGTCATCGCGGAGCCGTCATCCGGAGCGGTCATCCCGGCGAAAGCCGGGATGACGGGCTGCTGACTCAGCCGCCCTGCTCGCGGGCCTCGACGAACAATCTCCTGCGCTCTGCGTCGACATCCCGCAGCCGCGCATCGATCACCGACGCTTCGATGAAGTCCGGCGCGGCGCCGCTGCGCGCAAGGCGCTGACCGGCGCGCAAGCGGTCGGACGCGCCGGCAAGATCGCCCAGCGCGAAACGCGCCTCGGCCTCGGCGCGCAACGCGCGCAGGCCATGCCCGAGCCGGTTCCACGTCTGCGCGAGCAGCGACCAGGCCTCGGCATCCTGAGGCCGGCCGCTGACCCACGTCTGCAGGTCCTCTGCGGTGCGCTTCAGGCCCGCCTCGTCGCCGCGCACGAGCGCGATGCGCGCCCCCAGCAGCGCGACCGGCCGCGACACCTCGCCGGCGTGTGGCTTGAACGCCGCCGCGGCGCGCGCCGCGTCGCCGCGCTCGAGCATCGACTGCACGGTGAGCAGCGCCACCGCGCGCTGGGCGCGGGCATCGCTGCGCGGGCTGCCCTGCACCAGCGCCTGCGCCTTGGCCAATGCCGCATCGGCGCGCGGCCAGTCGCGCAGCAGCGTCGACGCGAGCGCGCTCTGGTACGCGGCCAGCAGTTGATCGGCCACCGGAACGTCGGTGGTGTCGCCGTCCAGCGGCTGCAGCCGGCGCAGCGCGACCGCGCGCATGTCCATCAGCACGCGCGCACGCGCACGCGCGGCGCTGTGCTCGAGCACGCTGGGCGGCGCGGTGCGCGCGGCGGTGCCGAGCCGGGCACGCGCTTCGCCGATGCGCTCGGTGGTCAGCGGGTGGCTGCGCAGGTACGGGAAGTTGCCGCTGTCGTTGAGGCGCGACGAATGCGCGAGCTTCTCGAACATGTCGGCCATGCCGTCGGGTGCGAAGCCGGCGCCGGTCATGATGGCGAAGCCGATGCGGTCGGCTTCGCGCTCCATGTCGCGCGAAAAGTTGAGCTGGCCCTGGATCGTCGCGGCCTGGCTGCCGGTGATGACCGCGTTGGCCGCGTCCATGCTGTCGGCGCGGCTGGCGGCGAGCACGCCGAGGATCATCGCCACCGCGCCGATCAGCGACTGGCGGCTGCTGTTGGCGATGTTGCGCGCGATGTGCCGCTGCGTGACGTGCGACAGCTCGTGCGCGAGCACCGAGGCGAGCTCGTCGCGCGTGGCCGTCATCCCGATCAGGCCCAGGTGCACGCCGATGTAGCCGCCCGGCAGCGCGAACGCGTTGACGCTGCGGTCGCGCACGAGGAAGGGCTCGAAGGCAAAGCGCTGATCGAGCTCGGCGCCGATCTCGCCGCGCTGGCGCGCCGATGCGACCAGCGGCTGGAAGAGGCCCTGCAGGTATTCGAGCAGAACGGGATCGTCGCTGTAGTCCGGATCGCGGCGCACCTCGCGCATGATCTGGTCGCCGACCTTGCGCTCGGTGCCGATGCCGAAGCTCTCGGAGGCCGAGTCGCCGAGCGCGGGAAGCTGGTTCTGCGCCCGTGCGGGCACCGTGGCGGTCGGCGCCGCCAGCGCGGCGGCGCACAGCGCCGCCATCACGCGCTGGCGCAAGCGGCTTGTTCGGCGAATGGGAGGAGTCAAGTGCGATCCAGCGACGACGACACGGCTTCGAGCCGAATCGCGCCTGGGAGTTCGATCAGCGACTGACTCTTCTCAATGGTAGTCATCTTCGAGTTGATGTCGAACGGCCAGGATGTTGATGGTCGTTGCATCTTCAATCTCGTAGAGGACGACATATCCAGTACCGCCGAATGGAATCACCAGCTCTCGCAAGAAGGGGCTCTGGCCAGCCTTCCGAAAGATGAAGGGAGTGCGGCGAAGGTGGCCTTCACCCTCTGCAGAGAGGGTGTCGACCGCGAGTTGCGCAGCGTCGAAATCGTCGGCGGTTTGGGCACGGTCGAGCAGGAAGTCGAAGAGACGAAGCAGATCGTCGCGGGCTGTGTCGGTGTAGCGAACCTCGAAGTCACCCGTCATCCAAGCACTCGTTTGCGCCGGGCATCGAGCCTGCGCTGAAGCTCGCCGTGCACGGCTGTGGCTGAGTGGTACAGGCCGGTGCGCCTGGCGTCCTCGCTCGACTTCAGGCCGCGAGCAAGGAACTCGGCCTGCACGCGGCGGCGGTGAATGGTCTCGCGCACCGCCGTTTCGATCAGGCTCGTCAGCGTCTCGCCTTCACGAAGCACGCTTTCGGCCGCCTCGCGCAGCTCGGGCTCGACTCGAAGCGATGGGAAGGTTGCGGTCTTCATGATGGCAGTGCGTTGCATATGCGATTCGATGAGTGTACTGGTGTTCGCCGTCGGGAGCACCACGTCGAAGGTGTCGGTTCGACCGAAGAAACCCCAGCTCACTTGCAGGCAATACTGTCCTGGGCGGTTTCAGATGCAATCTTTATGATGCCAGCCGGACGTTTCCGCCTTGTTTCCCGCCATGACAGCCTCTGATCCGACCTCGCCTTTGACGCACTTCGACAGCGCCGGCCAAGCCCACATGGTCGACGTGTCGGCGAAGGCCGAAACGCACCGCATCGCCCGCGCGGCCGGCGAGATCCGCATGCTGCCGGCGACGCTGGCGCTGATTCAAGGCGGCAGCGCGAAAAAGGGAGACGTGCTGGGGGTTGCGCGCATCGCGGCGATCCAGGGCGCCAAGCGCACCTCGGAGCTGATCCCACTGTGCCATCCGCTGCCGATCACGCGGGTGGCGGTGGAGTTCGAGGTCGATCCGGCACGAAGCACCGTGCGATGTGTGGCGCAGGTGGAGACGCTGGGCCGCACCGGCGTCGAAATGGAAGCCTTGATGGCGGTGCAGGTCGGACTGCTGACGATCTACGACATGTGCAAGGCGGCCGACCGCGGCATGGTGATGGGCGAGATCCGCGTGCTGGAGAAGCATGGCGGGAAGTCGGGGGACTGGGTGGCGCCGTGAGGGCGCCATCGTGTCAGCGGAAGTACCGGCGGAGATTGCAATGACCAAGGAAGCCGTGTTCACGATGAAGCTCGATCCCGAGGTGCGCGACGAGTTCATGGCCGAGGCGCAGGCGATGGATCGGCCGGCCTCGCAGGCGGTGCGTGACCTGATGCGAGAGTTCGTGCGTCGGCAGTCGTGAGGCGCGCGAGTACGACGCGTTCGTGCGCCGCAAGGTGGAGGCTGGGCGCAAAGACATGCGCGCCGGTCGCGGCCGCGGGCATGCCGAGGTCGAGACCGACTTCGCAACCCGTCGCTCGGAACTGGTCCGCAAGGCCGATGAGGCCGGCGGGTGAAGGTCCGCTGGACCAGCCAGGCCGAGCAGGACCGCGCGGATGTCATGGCCCTACATCGCCGCCAGCGATGTGCGCGCGGCGATCGCGATGGATGAGCTGTTCGGCTTGGCCGCGGCGCGCTTGGCCGACTTCCCGCGGCTCGGCAAGCCAGGGCAGATCGCCGGGACGCGCGAACTCATCGCCCACGAGAACTATCGGCTGATCTACGAGGTGGACCAACAACGTCCTACACCGCGACTGCGCGTGCTTCCGTCAGAGACTATTCATCCTCCGCCCCTGCAGGGCCATCTGCTGCGGCTTGGGCGATCTCTCGCCTCAGCTCTTCCTGCAGCTGAGCTTCGGTAGGCAGGTACAGCTGGTATCGGCTCGCGAAGATCTGCTTGCTCCTTTCGGCGAGCACGTATCGCACGACGGCATCGTTCTTCTCCGTACACAGGATCAAGCCGATGGTCGGGTTGTCGCCCTCGCCGAGCATCTCGCGGTCGTACCAGTTGACGTAGAGCTGCATCTGTCCCAGATCGGCGTGGTCGAGCTTGCCGACCTTGAGATCGATGATGACGTAGCACTTGAGCTTCACGTGATAGAAGACCAGGTCCGGATAGAAGTGGTCCCCATCGAGCGTCAGGCGAACCTGCCGACCGACAAACGCGAACCCGCTCCCGAGCTCGAGCAAGAACGCCTGCAGCTTCGAAATCAGCGCGGCCTCAAGATCTGACTCCTGCAGGCGCGGCACCTGCGGCAGGTTCAGAAATTCGAGCACGTAGGGATCCTTGATGCCCCGAAATGTCACGCAGTGAGTGACCTTTCGTGGAGCCGCTCGATCCGCCGTCTCCGGCACCGAGGCTTGGCAATAGGTCACCCACTGCACGACCTTTCGCCAGCAGGTCGGGATAGGCTTGGTAGAAGCTGCGCATGTGCTTCAGCGCAGTCAGCGAGAAACCGCCCCCGAATTCGGCGCTCAACCTCTCTGCCAAGCTCTTCAGCACGGCCTGGCCATATCCAGCTCGTCTCGCACCGCCTTGCTCCGCTTCGACGATCTGCTGCCCGATCAGACAGTTGGCACAGACGTGCGCCGTGTTGACGGATCGCGCCGCTTGCACGCGAGAGCGCTCCCAAATGAGTCGGATGCGTGCAAGCAGCTCGGCCGGAATATCGCCGTCCTTCAATGCGCCGGATCCGAACATATTCGGGCGCTTCACAGTTCTTCGCTCCTGTCGCGAAACTCCAACTTGAACTGCCAGCCCTCGAAGGTCATCACGATGCGGCCGAACTCCGCCCAAGAAATCGCCCGGCCATCAATGACAACGACCGGTACACGGTCGTCATCGTCGAGATCGCAATCGACTCTCCCGCGCACGATCAGCTGATCGGTGACCTGCAGGCCGAGCTCGCTGCCTTCGAGGTGCATGACCGCGAGCGCACGACGCATCTTCTCGATCAGTCGCCCCAGCAGCACAAGCAGGTCATCCTCGGGGTCGCCAATCACTTGGAACTGATACCCGGCCGGGTGCTCCTCGTACAACTCGAAAGCATCCAAGGCGACCCCGTCTCCGAACAGGTGGGCACGAAAATGGAAGTCGTGAGTCGCTCCGCGGGCATCGGTCATGCCGATCGGCTCGAAGCGGACGTGCTCGAAGTTCTTCAATCCCGCCAAGCTCGCCGCAGCTGCATTGAAGCATCGGCCACAAAGTTGTTTGTACCCATTACCCATCGAGCCGTAGTTGACGATGTCGTAGGTGGGGGTCGCTTGGCTACAGGCGTCGCAAGTGATCTGATGCATTGGATGCGGGGGAGTGAATTCAGCCGGGCAACTATATGCCGCACAAACCCACACGAGCACCTTCTGCCTGGTGCTGCCTCATGCTCCATCGCGCAGGCATCCACATCGAACCCAGGTCGAAGAGGCCCCGCCTGCGGAATGACCGCTCTTGCCACCGACACAGTAAGGGCGCGCTGGGGAACCTTGGAGAACCCGCGCCCGCTACCTGAAATCGCGGTAATCGAACGGCCGTGACGGTGGCGTGCACTGGAACGGCAGTTCGAAGCTCGCCTCGGCCGGATCGTGGCAAGGCGCGAAGAACGGCTGCGCATCCTCGTTGCGGAATTCGCGCAGGCGCTGGGCAATGTGGCGCGCGCGCTCCAGGTCGCCCGTCTCGGCGAGGGCAGTCGCCCACGACATCATCAGCCGCGTGTCCAGCAGGTAGTGCGTGGCGACCGAGAACAACGGCATCGCATCGGACGGGCGCGCCGCCGTGGTGACCGCGGCGTAGGCGGCGTGGTGGGCGAAGTAGAGGCTGCGCTGGCCGTCGGCGATGCGGCGGGGCAGCGGCGCGGCGCCCGGTGACGGCGAGAAGATCGCGACGACGCGCATGTAGTCGACGACCGTGACGACACCGCCCAGCGCGACGAGGATGCCGGCCGCCACCAGCGGGCGAAAGGCGCGGCGCGGCGCGGAGTTCGGCGTGGGCGCCGGCGGGCCCCCAAGGCAGAGGCCGAAGACAAGCGCCGTTGGCAGCAGGAAGTAGGCATACCACAGCGGGTATTCGAGCTGGCTGTGCAGGACCATCATCAACACGGCCATGAAGGCTGCGCGCAGCGTGATGGCTTCGCCCGCAGGCGCATCGCGGCCGGCCACGAACGCGCGCCACAACGCGTACGCGAGCAGCGACAGCACCAGCAGCGCCAGCGGCAAGCCGAGCTCCACCGCGAACTGGAGCGGCAGGTTGTGCGTGTGGTCGAAGAAGGCGACGGGGCGGTCCGGAAACGGCGTCAGCGACCACGCGAAGTTGAACTCGCCGAAGCCGACGCCGGCCCATGGATGCTGCGCGATCAGCGACAGCGTGTCGGACCAGATCGCGAAGCGGGAGCTGGAGATGTCGCCATTGCTGCTGACGCGCGCTTCACCGCCGAACAGCTGGTGGCTCATGTGCGCCCAGGCCGAAAGGCCGAGCCAGAAGGCGGCGTAGGCGACCGGCGCGAGCAGCAGCGCTGCCCGCGTCGAGCGAGACAGACGACGATCGAGCAATCCCCACAGCGCCAGCAGCACGACGCCGACGATGCCGGTGCGCGAGGCGCTGAGCACCACGCCGAACAGCAGCGCCGTCGCCAGCGCCGCCGCGATCCGGCGCCGCAGCGCGCCCGACTCGGCGAGCCACGCCGTCCCGATAAGGGCCCATAGCAGCAGGCTGCTCAGGTGGTTGGGCTGCCGCAGATTGCCCGACGCACGGCCCTCGAATGCGGCGGCGGCAATCACGTTGCCGTCGGCCCAGTCGGGGGCGAAGACCTGGACGATGCCGATGGCGGTGCTCAGCAGGCCGGCCACGAGCCAGGCCCAGCACAGCGCACCGAACACAAGGCCCTCGTGGCCGCTCGCGCGGGCGGAGGCACCGGTGCAGGCCAGCACGAGCGCCGCGAACGTCATCCCGGCGGCCGACCACGCGAGGCCGGTCGGCTGGCCCGCCCACAGCGGCGCGGCGACGGCGGCGAGGATCAACAGCGCGAAGGCAGCCAGCAGACCGGCGAGCCCCGAATTGCGGCGCAACACGAAAGTGTCCGCGGCGGCTGCAGAGATCGTGCCGACGACGCCCCACGCCACCAGCGCAAGCGCCTGGTTGAGCAGCGTGGCGGACGGCGGCAGGTTGAACGCGAGCAGCGCGGGCGCCGCGACGGCGAACATCAGCGCCGGTAGCATGAAAGAAGAGTCCTGTGCGCGCGGCAATGCCGCATCGACGCTGGATAGGGATGGCATGGGTGTTCAGTCCGGCGGGTCCGATGCCCTGGGCCGCAGTGATGCTATCAGTACTGAGTGCAAATGAGCCGCCGCACGGGGCTCTGCTTAGACGTGGGGGACAGCAGGGCTATCGCGACCGAGTCAAGGTAAGCGAAGTTGTTCGAAGAATTTCGGCTCGCCGCCGACGAGTTCTTCAAGTTCGCGCTTGCCCTCCAAGTAGCGGACGTCGCCATGCAACTGCTTTAGCTGGAGCATTGTCAGTCGCGCACCGGCCTGGTCCCCATTCAGGGCTTGTGCCAGCGCATAGCGATACAAAGACGGGGCGTAGCCGTATCGATGAGCAACGTCGCGCATCCACGCCAGTTCAACTTCGCTCATGCCAGGACGCGGTGGCATCAACGAGAACGTGTGAAACGCCGCCAGCTGGGTGAACTGTGTAGTTGGCGGCGGGGGTGGCTGAGTCACCATCGGACGACCGACACGTGCGACGGTGAATCGCATGTCTCGGTAGGCTTCTTCGACCCTCCAATAGTCCCAAGCTCCCAGCGCGATCAGGCCAAAGACCATTGCGGTCGCACCGCCCGCGAATCGCTGGGCGATTCTCGGCTCGCGGTGCTTCTCATTGTCGACTTCGACAAGACCCAGTGCGATTCCGAATGGAACGAGAAAGTACAGGTAGTCGAGTGGAAACTCGACCATTGAGTGGGCCAGGAGAAGGCTGACTGCGAGGAGCCCGAAGACACCGGTCACGCTACGGAGCCGTCGGATGCGACCTGCCAGCCACCAGCATGCCACCCCGATCGCGAGAATCGCCAGAGGGACGCCGTTCCACAACAACAAGTCGAGAACGAGGTTGTGACTGTGTTCGGTCATCCGGCTCAGCGGATGAGCTTCGGCAACCGCGACCTGAGCCATGCTGACCTGGTTCCATCCGAATCCAGTCAGTGGCCTGAGCCATACGGCGTCCCAGAGCTGCGACCAGATGACCAACCGAGGTCCGACCTGCGCACGGCCAGCCAGCGCGCCCCCCGAGCTGAGCCCGAGCACTTCCGAAAGTGTTGGCAGCAGGAGAAAGCTAGCCCCCCACACCACCGCAAGCGCCGCAACAACGCTCGTCGCTGTGCGTAGTCGCAGCCGCTGTCCACCCATCCAGAGGGTGACCCCCGCAGCGAGGAAGAGCAGAAGGGGCGTGCGCGAAAGGGTCAGGCCCATCGTGATGGCGAGCCATCCAGCGGTCGCCAGGGCCACACCTTTCGAAACCCTCCCCATCTCAAACAGGCAAAACACGCCTGCCATCCCCAACCCGAGCAGCGTGGCCAGTTGATTGGGCTGCGCGAGATTCGCATAGGGGGCGTGACCAGGCTTGACCCCTATCACATACAAGCCGAGAAAGCCGGCATCGAGCTGAAAGTTCTGCACCCATGCGATCCAACTGCTGGCGATCGCGCCGGACAGCAGGACTGCCGCAAAGAGCACCGGCCACCGCGATGCAGGCCGTGACGCCATCTCGGTCGATGCCACCACGCAGCAAGCCGCGCACATGACGTACAGCGCCGCGATCCAGGCATCGCCGAAGAATACGATGTGTCCAGCGACCGCTTGGGCAAGGGGCACGACTGCGAGCACGCCGAGAAACATCGCTGCCCGTGGTATCCGCAGGCCGCTTGTACGCGAACCCACCGTTGCTGACAGCAGAAGCAAGGCAGCAGCAAGAGCGGCAAGCAATTCGCTGTGCGCAGCAACCCACGGCGGGTAGTGGTTGGAAGCCAGCCACGACATGCACAGCAATAGAGACGCGCCGTAGAGTGCTGGAGAACTCATGTATTGCAGAAAGGAAGGTCCGCACAAAGGAAGAAGCGGCCGAATGGCCGCTTCTGTCAGGTCGATCTGAGCCGGGTCAGACTTAACCGCGGCAAGAACCCGGCAGGAACTTCGAAGGCGCGCTTCCCGGGGCGCAAATCCACTTGAACACTGATTTGCCGGCATCGGCATCGCCAGCCATGACAGTCGTGTCATCCGAATACGGAGTAAGCGTAATCGTCACGCCATCCAAGGTGGTGTCGCCCCATACGCCAGTCGTCGTCATCACAGTCACGATGCCTGCAGCGTCAGTGCTAACGCTCTCGACATACTTCGACGTCGAAGAGGCGCTCTCACAGCCCCACTCGTCCGCTGCCGGCACAGACGAAGTTGACGACTGATAGACCTCGGTGATCGTGGTCCGGCAAGCCGAAGCCGCCAGCACGACTTCGGACATCTTCGCCCGCTTCGTGTAGTCCTGATAAGCCGGCAGCGCCACCGCCGCCAGGATGCCGATGATCGCGACGACGATCATCAACTCAATCAATGTAAAACCTTGCTGTACGCGTTTCATCTGGGTGCTCCTGAGGGATGAGGGGGTGACACTTGCGCTTCCTAACTTGCAGAGCCCGTGCCAGCGTTGGGAACTCGATATTTCGTGCAATACGACCAGTCGACTGACGCGAACGGTCACAAACTGTTTTCTCGACTTACGACTGCCTGGGTCAACTGACGGAAAACGTCATCGTCCAAGCAGAAACCCTTAGACCGGCCCGACCGGTATTTCTTGCCCGGCCTGCAGCGCGTGAATGCGATGCGGCCCGCCGAAGCGCGCGATCTCGGCCATCACGGCTTCGAGCTCGCCTGGCTTGATGTGGGTGATGTGCACGTCCACGCTGCCCTGCAGCTGCGACAGCTCCTCGCGCAGCGAGGTCGGGCACAGGTGGCGGCTGATCTGCGCGAGCTGGCGTTCGTCGTCCCCGAACGCGGTCTCGATCACGAGGTGCGCGACCATCATCGTCGCCAGGCGCTGCCACAGTGCCGGATTGGGGCCGGTGTCGCCGGTGTAGACCCACCAGCCGGCATCGCCGCCGGCGTCCACCGCGAAACCGACCGCCGGCACGGTGTGCGCGGCGCTCAGCACTTCGATGCGTCGGCCGGCAAGCTCGAGCACGTCGCCCACCGCAATCGATTCGAATCGCAGCACCGGCGCCGCCTCGCTCGGCAGCCGAGTGAAGTCGGGCCAGATCACGCCGTTGAAGATGTGGTCGCGCAGGGCCTTCAGCGTTTCCGGCAAGGCATGCACGACGATCGGGCCACGGCGCTCTGCTGCGCGCCGGCGCAACACGCTGTCGGCCAGCAGGCCGATCGACAGCACGTGATCCAGATGCGAATGGCTGATCAGGATGTGGTCGATGCGCGCGAGCTCGTCGAGCGAGAGGTCGCCCACGCCGGTGCCGGCGTCGATCAGCACGGTGTCGTCCAGCAGGAAAGACGTGGTCCGGCAACCGGCGGCAATGGCCCCGGAACAGCCGAGGACGCGGATCATCATGGCGAGGGTGGGTGGTTGCGGGCGTTGCGGCGGCGCGATCAGCTGGCGGCCGCTACAGACGAATGGTGATCGCCGGGAGGCGCCGGTGCAAGGCGCCAAAGTCGCGTTTCTTCGCCAAACGAGGGGGTGACGATCAGGCGGTTGGTGGGGGCGTGAAAAGCGTCACGGCGGTCGTGAAGAGGCTGTCGCGGGCTGATGCGGATGGAGTGGCTGTCACCCCGGCGAACGCCGGGGTCCACTTGGCGAGCAGCAGGGCTGGGACGAGTGGATCCCGGCGTTCGCCGGGATGACGGCCTTCGGGATGACGGCCTTCTTGACAACGGCCATTGGGGCTACGGCCTTCGCGACGACGGCTTGCTGGATGACGGCCATCGGGACGACGGCCATTGGGGCAACTGCCGTCGTGATGACGGCCTTCGTGACGACGGCTGCGGCTGCGGCTGCGACTGCGGCTGCGACGACGGCCGCGGCGCGCGGTTGAGCGACTGTGTGACCGAGCCTGGCGCTCAGAGCTGCACGAACTGCATCTGCGTGCCGGCCAGCTCGATCACGTCGCCGTTCTTCAGCTGCACCGTCTCGCCGGTCAGCGGATGGCCGTTGACGGTGGGCCGTGCCGCGCCTTCGACGTGCGCGAAAACGTAGCCGCCTGGGCGCTTCGTGATCGACGCGACCTGCACGCCCGGCTTGCCGACGGTGGTGACGACTTTCGTGAGGTTCACTTCACGGCCGGCAGCCGCGCCGTTGAGCACCCGGATCGACGCGGGCACGGCCGACGTGCCGATCGCGCCGAAGCCCGACGGCGAATAACCGCCGGTGGGCGCATAACCGACGGCAGACGGTTCACGCGCCGTGGGCATCGTGCCCTGCTTCATGATCATCGTCTTCTCGTAGTCGGTGCCGTCTTCGACCAGGTACTTGATCTTGTACTTGCCGATCTCGACCGTGTCGTTGTGGGTCAGCAGCTGCTTCTTGACGGCCTTGCCGTTGATGTAGGTGCCGTTGGTGCTGTTCAGGTCTTCGATGAAGACGTCGGCGCCCACCATCTGCAGCACGGCGTGTTCGCCGCTGACGGCCAGGTTGTCGATCACGATGTCGTTGTAGGGGCGCCGGCCGAGGGTCGTCTTGTCCTTCGTGATCTGTACTTCCTTGATCACCACCCCGTCGAGCGATACGACCAGTTTGCCCATGCTTTGACCTCGCGCCTCGTTATCGTGTCTCTTGTCTCGCCATCCCCGCCCAACAGGCCGGGGTGACCACTTCGCTCGTGTACGCGGCTTCGCCCTGTCTCATCTGCGGAAGGGCCACCACGAGCGCGTCGGACCGCTGCTGCCGCGCACCCTTGCGAGTATCACAGAAATATTATCCTTCCCGCCCGCGTCATTGGCCGCGTCGATCAGCGCGCCGCCCACTTCGTCGAGCGAGTAGCTCACCTGCAACAGCTGCGCGATGCTTTCGTCGTCGAGCATGTCGGACAGGCCGTCGGAGCACAGCAGGTACATGTCGCCCGGCATCAGGTCGTGCATGTGTGTTTCGAGAAGTACGGTGTCTTCGACGCCAACCGCGCGCGTGACGAGGTTCTTGTTGGCCGAGAACGCGGCCTGCTCGGCCGTGATGAGGCCGGCATCGATCTGCTCCTGCAACAGCGAATGGTCGTGGGTGATCTGCACGAGCCGCCCGGCGCGCAGCCGGTAGCCGCGCGAATCGCCCACGTGGCCCATCAACAGCCGGCCGTCGCGGAACACGCCGACGACGAGCGTGGTGCCCATGCCGGCGTACTGCGGGTTGGAATTGGCGGCATTGAAGATGGCGCGGTTGGCGTTGTCCACGCAGATGTCCATCGCGCGGCGCACGTCGGTGTCCGACGCGGTGGACGACGCTTCCTGCAGCCAGCGCCCGAGCTCGGTCTTGATGAAGGAGGTGGCCATACCGCTGGCAACCTCGCCGGCGTTGTAGCCGCCCATGCCGTCGGCCAGCACGATCAGCGACGACGGCTCGTCGATGGCCACCGAGTCCTCGTTGTTGTTGCGAGCACGGCCAGTGTCGGTGGCGCAGAAAAACTCGAAACTCATGGTGGCGTGTGGGAAGAGCGGGTCAATGGCGGCGGCCCGGGATCAAAGGCCGGAATTGTGCCTCGGATCGGTGCGCGAGAGCTCCACGGTGGCGGCGAATCCATCGGAATTGGGGGGTGAGGCCTCGGCGTTCTCCGCAACCGGCATCGCGGCGGCCGGGTCCAGCCTCGCTTCGATCGTGCGCAGGTCCTCGGCCAGCTGCCGACCGCCGGCATAGCGGACCTCCGGGCGCTTCTCCAGCGCGAGCGCAACCACGTTCGCCAGCGTCTCGGGCAGGTCGGGGCGCAAGGTGCGGATGTCGGGCGCCGGGTCGTTGGCGATCTGGTACATCAGCTTGGCCATCGATTCGGCGTTGTGCGGCAGCCGGCCGCACAGCATCTGGAACAGCATCACGCCGAGCGAATAGAGGTCGGAGCGGCCGTCCACGCGGCGGCCGGCCATCTGCTCGGGCGACATGAACGACGGGGTGCCGAGCACCATGCCGGTCCGCGTGCGGCTGGAGTCGGTGATGCGGGCGATGCCGAAGTCGGTGACCTTCACGCTGTCGTCGGCCGGGTCGATCATCACGTTGGCGGGCTTGATGTCGCGGTGCACGACCCCTTGGCTGTGGGCGTAGGCGAGCGCGTCGGCCACCCGCGCGACGATGCGCAGCACCTGCGGCACCGGCAGCAACCGGGCTTTCGCGACGTAGCGCTGCAGGTCGTGGCCCTTCAGGTACTCCATCGCGATGTAGGCGAGCTCGTGGTCTTCACCGGCATCGAAGATCGTGACGATGTCGCGGTGCTGCAATCGCCCTGCCGTCTCGGCTTCGCGGAAGAAGCGCGCCCGGGCCTCGGTCAGCGCGGGGCCGTCGAACTCCTGGCTCAGCGCCATCGTCTTGATCGCCACCTGGCGGCCGATCTTCGGATCGTGGCCGAGGTACACCGCCCCCATCGCGCCGCGGCCGAGCTGGCGATCGACGAGGTAGCGGCCGAGCGTCTTGTGGTCCAAGGTCGGCGCCGCGGCGGCAGGGGCGGGCTTGGCCGACGCCTTCGCGGGAGAGCGGCCAGCGGTCGGCGCCCATGCGGCCGCGCCGGCGGCATGCGAGCGGGTTGTCGAAAGGCTCCAGCCGAGCTGTCCGAACGCCAGCGGCAGCACCCCGCCCGCGAGCAGGGCCAGGCCGATGGATGCCGGGAACAGCGCTGCGGCGGCCAGCAGCACCACCGCCAGCGCCGCGGTGACCAACAGGCCGCCGCGATGCGGCAGGCGAGGCAGCGCGAGTGCGACGTAGGTGCCGGAACCGGCGAGCCCGAGCGCCGCCACGAGGGCGGCATCGGCATGCGCAGCGATCATCGAGAACACCGGCGAACTCCCTGTGTGGAGTCCGGGCGGTGAACAGCCGGACTCAGGTCTTGACACCGCGCCCGCGGCGGGACGCGAGCCATTTTCCGACGATCAGCACGAACAGCGCGCCGGTGATGGCCGCAGCGTAATACACCGTGGAGATCACTTGCGGCAGCGCCCCCGGTTTCTCGGCCGCTTGCGTGGGCAACCAACCCAGCACGGCCGGGTCGGTCACGGCCATTGTGCCGGCGATCCAGCCCAGCAGCATGCCGCCGACGAGGATGATGACCGGGTAGCGGTCCATCAGCTTGATCACGAGCTGGCTGCCCCAGACGATGATCGGGATGCTCACCAGCAGGCCAAAGACCACCAGCGCCATCTTGTGGTCGCCGCCGCCCTCGGCAGCGCCGGCGATCGCGATGACGTTGTCCAGGCTCATCACGAAGTCGGCGACGATGACGGTCTTCACGGCCGCCCACAGCTTGTCGCTCGCCTGGATGTTGCCGTGCGCGTCTTCTTGCTCCGGCAGCAGGAGCTTGACGCCGATCCACAGCAGCAGCAGCGCGCCAACGATCTTCAGGTAGGGAATCGCGAGCAGCGTCAGCGCGAAGAAGATCAGGATCACGCGCAGCAGGATCGCGCCGGCAGTGCCCCAGAGGATGCCCATCGTGCGCTGCTTCGGCGGCAGCTTGCGGCAGGCAAGCGCGATGACGACCGCGTTGTCGCCGCCAAGCACGATGTCGATCATGATGATCTGGCCCACCGCGACCCAGAATTCGGGTGTCAGCAACTGCTCCATCTGGAATGCCTTCGCTTGTTTTGCAGGCGCCGCCGCGCCCGGGTTCGGGGGGAGAGTCTAGGGGCCCCTGGGGGCAACCCTGTGCGGGAAACTACGCACACGCTGCGCGGGAAGCAACAAGGCCGCACAGAGGCGGCCTTGTGGTCCGAAGCGCAAGCGCGATCAGATCAGCGCTTTGAGCAGCTTGCCCATCTCCGACGGATCGCGGGTCACCGTGAAGCCGCACTCCTCCATGACCGCGAGCTTGGCGTCGGCCGTGTCGGCCCCGCCCGAGATCAGCGCGCCGGCGTGGCCCATGCGCTTTCCCGGCGGCGCGGTCACGCCGGCGATGAAGCCGACGATCGGCTTCTTCATGTGGTCCTTGCACCAGCGGGCGGCATCGGCTTCGTCGGGGCCGCCGATCTCGCCGATCATGATGACGGCGTCGGTCTCGGGATCGTCGTTGAACATCTGCATCACGTCGATGTGCTTCAGCCCGTTGATCGGGTCGCCGCCGATGCCGACCGCGCTCGACTGGCCGAGGCCGATCTCGGTGAGCTGCGCCACCGCTTCATAGGTCAGCGTGCCCGAACGCGACACGACGCCGATGCGGCCCTTCTTGTGGATGTGGCCCGGCATGATGCCGATCTTGATCTCGTCGGGCGTGATCAGGCCGGGGCAGTTGGGCCCGAGCAGCAGCGTCTTCTTGCCGCCCGCCGCTTCCTTGGCCTTCATCTTGTTGCGCACGACCAGCATGTCCTTGATCGGGATGCCTTCGGTGATGCAGATTGCCAGGTCGAGGTCGGCTTCGACCGCTTCCCAGATCGCCGCGGCAGCGCCCGCCGGGGGCACGTAGATCACGCTGACGGTCGCGCCGGTGGCCTGCGCGGCCTCCTTCACGCCGGCAAAGATCGGAATGCCTTCGAAGTCTTCGCCGGCCTTCTTCGGGTTCACGCCGGCGACGAAGCAGTTCTTGCCGTTCGCGTAGTCGCGGCACATGCGGGTGTGGAACTGGCCCGTCTTGCCGGTGATGCCCTGCGTGATGACCTTGGTGTCTTTGTTGATGAGGAGAGACATGTTCGTTTCCTTGAGGCTGTGCGTTACTTCAGCGCGGCCATCACGCGTTGCGCGGCTTCGGCCATCGTGTCGGCGCTGATGATCGGCAGGCCGGATTCGGCGAGCATCTTCTTGCCGAGCACTTCGTTGGTACCTTTCATGCGCACGACCAGCGGCACCTGCAGGTTCACGGCCTTGCAGGCGGCGATCACGCCTTCGGCGATCGTGTCGCAGCGCATGATGCCGCCGAAGATGTTGACGAGGATGGCCTTGACCTTCGGGCTCGCGAGCATGATCTTGAAGGCTTCGGTGACCTTCTCGGCGGTGGCGCCGCCGCCCACGTCGAGGAAGTTGGCCGGCTCGCCGCCGAACAGCTTGATCGTGTCCATCGTGGCCATCGCAAGACCGGCGCCGTTGACGAGGCAGCCGATGTTGCCGTCGAGCTGGATGTAGGCGAGGTCGAACTTGCTGGCTTCGATCTCGGCGGGATCTTCTTCGTCGAGGTCGCGGTAGGCGACGATCTCGGGGTGGCGGAAGAGCGCGTTGGAGTCGAAGTTGAACTTCGCATCGAGCGCCTTGATGTTGCCGTTGCCTTCGAGGATGAGCGGGTTGATCTCGGCCAGGCTCGCGTCGGTGTCCATGTAGCAGGTGTAGAGCTTCTTGAGCACGTCGACCGCCTGCGCCTGCGAGGCTTCGGGCACGCCGATGCCGCGGGCGAGCTCGAGGCCCTGCGCGTCGGTCATGCCGGTCAGCGGGTCGATGAAGACCTTCAGGATCTTCTCCGGCGTGCTGTGCGCGACTTCCTCGATGTCCATGCCGCCTTCGCTGCTGGCCATCATCGCGACCTTCTGTGTCGCACGGTCGGTGACCGCGGCGACGTAGTACTCCTTCTTGATGTCGGCGCCTTCCTCGATCAGCAGGCGGCGCACCTTCTGGCCTTCGGGGCCGGTCTGATGCGTCTTCAGCTGCATGCCGAGGATTTCGCCGGACAGTTGGGTCACGTCGTCGAGCGAACGAGCAAGCTTCACGCCGCCGCCCTTGCCGCGGCCGCCGGCGTGGATCTGCGCCTTCACCACCCAGACCGGGCCGCCGAGTTTTTGCGCGGCTTCGTTGGCTTCGTGCACGCTGAACGCGGGATAACCGCGCGGCACCGGCACGCCGAACTGGCGCAGGATTTCCTTGCCTTGGTACTCATGGATCTTCATAACGGACTCTCTGGAGGTTCGAAAGACGGGGCTCGGCGGGATTCAAGCGGGATTGTCGGCGTTCCCAGTGCGGTCGGCCGGTACCAACGCAGGTATTGCGTTCGCATGGCCTCGCCTTCGAAGCGCAGCGCGTGGCAGCGGTCGATCTGGACGGGGCGAGGCCGCAGCCGCGCAATGTAGCATGCTGCTCTGCACCAAGACTGACAGCGGTCCGACAGCCGCCAGGGCGCCGTCAGCCGGCACGGCGCATCAACCTGGCGATGACCTCCGGCGAGAAGCCGCGCTGGGCCAGGAAGCGCGACTGGCGCGCCCGCTCGGGAGCGTCGGCAGGCGGGACGCCGAATTTGCGCCGCCACACGTCGGCGGCGCGGTCCAGTTCGCTGTCCTTCAGCGCCTGGGCAGCCTCGGCGTCCAGCGCCAAGCCGTGCAGAGCCAGTTCCTGCCGGATGCGCAGGTTTCCGTAGCGAGACACGCGCGCGTGCACGCGACTCTCGACGAAACGTGTTTCGCTCAGGTAGTCGTGCGCCTGCAGCCATTCAAGGACCGCCTCGACGCGGGCCGCCGCATCGCCGGAGGGATCGGCATCGGCGGTATCGGCATTGCCGGCGTCAGCCGCGACTTCCTCGCGCACATGACGCAGTAGTTTGCGCCGCAATTCCGGCGCGCTGTGCTCGCGCTGGGCGAGCAGCGCCAGCGCGCGGCCTTTCAACGACAGCCCGGGCTTCTTCGTAGCCATGTGGAGCGGGCCGGCGGGGCTCGCCGGCCCGAGGCCGCCGCTATTCCTTGATTTCCTTGATTTCCTTGATTTCCTTGGCTTCCTTTGCGGCCTTGCCGCGGGCGGGCTTGGCTGGCTTGTCGCCGCCCTCCGCCTCCATCGGCAGCAGCGGAATGCCCATCGCCTCGCGCACCTTGTTCTCGATTTCGACCGCGAGGTCGGGGTTCTCGCGCAGGAATTCGCGGGAGTTGTCCTTGCCCTGGCCAATCTTTTCGCCGTTGTAGGCGTACCAGGCGCCGCTCTTTTCGAGCACCTTGGCCTCCACGCCCATGTCGATGATCTCGCCTTCGCGGCTGATGCCTTCGCCATAGAGGATGTCGAACTCGGCGGTCTTGAACGGCGGCGAGACCTTGTTCTTGACGACCTTCACCTTGGTCTCGTTGCCGATGACCTCTTCGCCCTTCTTGATGCTGCCGATGCGGCGGATGTCCAGCCGCACCGAGGCGTAGAACTTCAGCGCGTTGCCGCCGGTGGTGGTTTCGGGCGAGCCGAACATCACGCCGATCTTCATGCGAATCTGGTTGATGAAGATGACCATCGTGTTGGTCTTCTTGATCGTGCCGGTGAGCTTGCGCAGCGCCTGGCTCATCAGGCGGGCCTGCAGGCCGGGCAGCGAATCGCCCATTTCGCCTTCGATTTCGGCCTTGGGCGTGAGCGCAGCGACCGAGTCGATGACCACCAGGTCGACGGAACCGGAGCGCACCAGCGCATCGACGATCTCGAGCGCCTGCTCGCCGGTGTCGGGCTGGGAGATCAGCAACTCTTGCAGATTGACGCCGAGTTTTTGCGCGTACTGCACGTCGAGCGCGTGTTCGGCGTCGATGAAGGCGCAGGTGCCGCCCAGCGCCTGCATCTCGGCAACGACCTGCAGCGTCAGCGTGGTCTTGCCGCTGGATTCGGGCCCGTAAATTTCGACGACCCGGCCGCGCGGCAGGCCGCCGACGCCCAGCGCAATGTCCAGCCCGAGCGAACCGGTGGAAACGACCTCGATGTCTTCGATCACCTCGCCCTCGCCCAGGCGCATGATCGAGCCTTTGCCGAACTGCTTTTCGATCTGCGCGAGCGCGGCTTGCAGGGCCTTGGCTTTCTCGGTATTCAGGGCTTTGACAGGTGCGTCCATCGATTCCTCCAAAAAGTTGGCGCATTATCTCAAAAGCTGGATGTTTGTACAGTGATTGGATGGCCCTTCGATTGGGGTATCTCGCGAGGCTGCGCCACCCCGCGGCGCACCCGCGAAACCTAGAATCGGGCAGGCGGCACACCGATCACGAAAACCAACCGCCGCCTCGGAGACACATGCGATGCGCATCCTGATCGCTGAAGACGACCAAGTGCTGGCCGACGGGTTGCTGCGCTCGCTGCGCAACGCCGGCTATGCGGTCGATCAGGTGGGCAGCGGCAACGAGGCCGACGCGGCGCTTGCCGACCACGAGTTCGATCTCGTCATCCTCGACCTGGGATTGCCGAAGGTGCACGGCCTCGAGGTGCTGCGCAAGCTGCGTGCACGTGGCTCCAGCGTGCCGGTGCTGATCCTTACCGCCGCCGACAGCGTGGAGCAGCGCGTCAAAGGCCTCGATCTCGGCGCCGACGACTACATGGCCAAGCCGTTCTCGCTGCAGGAGCTCGAGGCCCGCGTACGCGCGCTGACGCGGCGCGGGCTCGGCACTGCATCGACCGTCATCAAGCACGGCCCGCTGACCTTCGACGCGACCGGCCGCGTGGCCTACATCAACGACCAGATGATCGAGCTCTCGGCGCGCGAGCTGAGCCTGCTCGAGGTGCTGCTGCAGCGCTCCGGCCGGCTCGTCAGCAAGGACCAGCTGGTCGAGCGCCTGTGCGAATGGGGCGAAGAGGTCAGCAACAACGCGATCGAGGTCTACATCCACCGCCTGCGCAAGAAGATCGAGCAAGGGCCGGTACGCATCGCGACCGTCCGCGGGCTCGGCTACTGCCTCGAAAAAATCTCCAGCTGAACGCACGGCCCACCGGCGCGGGCCGTCTCGGGCGGACGCCGCGTTGGCTCAGGCCTTGGCGCGCCGGCGCGCCAAGGCGCCGACCAGCGCGAGGCCGCCCAACATCAATGCGTAGGTCGACGGTTCGGGAATGACCGCCGTCTGGCTCGCGACGACCGCCGAGGCACCGGTGAGCAAACCGGCGAGAAGCCAGTGACGTGCGTTCATATCGGACCCTCCTGCAGGAAGGAGCAGCGTACACCCGCCCCGCACCGTCGGCGAGCCCCCAGATCCAGGAATCCGCCGCGCAGCGGCACCCAACCTCATGCTGGAACCCCCTCCCGGAGAGGGCCCGGGGGAGCAGTCCATTCGCCCGCCCCCGCAGGGGGGCGGGCATGGGCCCGCGGTATCCTCCGCGGGCCCATGCCCGTCCGCGAACAACGCTCCCTCTTCGGCGAAATCCTCGACTGGATGCTCGCGCCGCTGCTGCTGCTGTGGCCGATGAGCGTCGTGCTGACCTGGCTGGTCGCGCAGGGCATCGCCAACAAGCCGTACGACCGCCAGCTGGGCGAGATGGTGCGGGTGCTGTCGAAGCAGGTGGTGGTCCATGGCGGCGAAGGCGGCTACCCGACCGCCCGCTTCACGCTGCCGCCGGGCGCGTCCGAAATCCTGCATACCGACGAGTCGGACGACATCTATTACCAGGTGCTCGGGCTGCGCGGCGAACTGCTGAGCGGCGATCGCCAGCTTCCGGTGCCGCCCGACGACGACATCGCAGCACCCGGCGATGTGCGCTTTCGCGACGACAAGCTGAACAACACCTCGGTGCGTGTCGCGTACCTGTGGGTCGACACGCCGGGGCGCCCGCCCGATGCCGCGCCGCTCGTGCAGGTGGCCGAGACGCTGGGCAAGCGATCGCGCCTGGCCACCGAGATCATCAAGGGCGTGATCCTGCCGCAGTTCGTCATCCTGCCGTTGGCGGTGCTGCTGGTGTGGCTGGCGTTGGCACGGGGCATCGCGCCACTCAACGAACTGCAGCAGCGCATCCGCAAGCGCGAAAGCAGCGACCTGAGCCCGATCGACGAGCGCGAGGCGCCGGAGGAGGTGTCGCCGCTGGTGCGAGCGATCAACGACCTGCTGGCGCGGCTGGACCAGTCACTGAAGGCGCAAAAGCGTTTCCTTGCCGATGCGGCCCACCAGCTGAAGACGCCGCTGGCCGGCCTGCGCACCCAGGCCGAATTGGCGCAGCGCGAGATCGATGCCGGCGCGGCCGATCCGAAGGCGGTCAAACGCTCGCTGCAGCAGATCGCGTTGTCGAGCCAGCGTGCCGCCCACATGGTCAACCAGCTGCTCGCGATGGCGCGCGCCGAGGACAAGGAGCACGCATCGAACCAGCAGAACGTGAATCTCGCCCGCCTGGCGACCGAGACGGTGCGCGACTTCGTGCCGAAGGCGCTGGAAAAGCGCATCGACCTCGGTTACGAGGGCCCCGACGGCGGCCAGGCCTTGCCGGTGCGCGGGCATGCGCTGTTGTTGCGCGAGTTGATCCGCAACCTCGTCGACAACGCGTTGCAGTACACGCCGGCCGGCGGCACGGTCACG
>DATKCI010000140.1:0-46010 GCA_035513255.1 Piscinibacter sp.
TCCAGCCCTTCTACCGCGCGCTGGGCACCGACGTCGACGGCTCCGGGCTCGGTCTCGCAATCGTGCGCGAGATCGCGGTGCAGCACGGCGCGGAGATCGGCCTCGAGGATGCGAACCTGCGCCACCGGCCGGGGCTGGCCGACCAGGCGGCCGGTGTTTTCGGTCCTGGCGCGCGGTTTACCTTGCGTTTCCCGGCCGCGCCGAACGGGGGGACGTAACGCGGATGAAATCCCGAATTTCGGCACCTCGCGAAACGCCGTTCCCGGATTTCATCCGGGCTACGTCTGAACCAGGCGCCGGTTGCGCGAAATCGACATCAGGATGCCGAGGCCCAGCCCCAGCGTGACCATCGCGGTGCCGCCGTAGCTGATGAAGGGCAGCGGCACGCCGACCACGGGGAGGATGCCGCTGACCATGCCCATGTTCACGAAGGCGTAGGTGAAGAAGTTCAGTGTGAGCGCACCGGCCAAGAGCCGCGTGAACACCGTCGGCGCCTCGGCGGCGATCATCAGCCCGCGCATGATCAGGAAGATGAAACCGAGCAGCAGCGCGACCGTGCCGATCAGACCGAACTCCTCCGCGAAGGCGGCGAAGATGAAGTCGGTGGTGCGCTCGGGGATGAATTCCAGATGGGTCTGGGTGCCTTTCATGAACCCTTTGCCGTCGACACCGCCGGAGCCGATCGCGATCATGCCCTGGATGATGTGAAACCCCTTGCCGAGCGGGTCCTTGGTCGGGTCGAGCAGCGTGCAGACCCGGTTCTTCTGGTATTCGCGCAGCACCGGCCATTCGACGCCGTTCTTGCAGATGGCCTCTTCGGAGGCGACCAGCGCGACGATGCCAACCGCCGCCAGCGCCAACACCGGCACGATGAGGCGCCAGCTGAGCCCGGCGAAGAAGATCACGAAGAGACCCGCCGCGCACACCAGGATGGCGGTTCCGAGGTCCGGTTGCTTGGCGATCAGCCCGACCGGCACCAGCAGCAGCAGCCCGGCGACACCGAAGTCGAACGGCCGCAACTGACCCTCGCGCTTCTGGAACCACCACGCCAGCATCAGCGGCATCGCGATCTTCATGATTTCGCTCGGCTGCACCACCGTGATACCGACATCGAGCCAGCGTGTCGCGCCCTTCTTCGTGATGCCGAACACCGCTGTGGCAACCAGCAACGCCACGCCGACGACGTACAGCGGGACGGCCAGTGCCATCAACCGCTGCGGCGTGATCTGTGCGACGAGGAACAGGATCGCCGCGGCCACCAGCATGTTGCGGCCGTGGTCGACGAAGCGGGTGCCGTGGTCGAAGCCCGCGGAGTACATGGTCATCATGCCGGCCGCGGCGAGCAGCAGCAGGGCGACCGCCAGCGGCCCGTCGAAGCCGGTGAACACCGGCTTGATGCGCCGCCAGGCCGACGGCTGCTCAAAAACAGCATTCATTGGATGCCCGCCGCCACGGACGGCTCCACCGGCGGCGGCCGCACGCCGAGCGCGATCGCCGAGGCATCGCGCGGCGGGCCGACCGGCGCCGCCGACTTGCCTTCGCGCGTGAGCGCCATGTCTTCTTCACTCGGCACCTGGCCGAGCAGCAGATAGTCGAACACCCGGCGGGCAATCGGGGCGGCCGCGGCGGCGCCGAAGCCGGCGTTTTCCACCACCACCGCGAGCGCCACGGTGGGCGCCTCGATCGGCGCCACGGCGATGTACAGCGAGTGATCACGCTGGTACTCGCTCAGCTTGGCCGCGTCGTACTTTTCGTTGGCCTTGACGGACACCGCCTGCGCGGTGCCGGTCTTGCCGCCGCTCTTGTACGGCGCGCCCATGAAGACTCGCGTGGTCGTGCCTTCCTGCGTCACGCCGTGCATTGCACGCAAGACCAGTTCGGCGTGCTCGGCCTTCAGCGCCAGCGGCGCCAGTGCGTCGTTGGCGAGGCGCTTCTTCTCGTGGGTCACGACGTCCTCGACCTCGCGCACCAGCCGCGGCTTGAAGCGCTGGCCGCTGGAGGCCAGCGTCGCGGTGGCGCTGGCGAGCTGCAGCATCGTGAAGTTGTTGTAGCCCTGCCCGATGCCCAGCGAGATCGTCTCGCCGGCATACCATTTCTGGTGTTCCGGCCGCTTGAAGCGCTTGCGCTTCCAGTCGGTGGACGGCAGCAAGCCGGTCACTTCGCCGTCGATGTCGATGCCGGTGTGGCGGCCGAAGCCGAACGGCGACAGCTGCTCGTGCATCAGGTCCACGCCCATCTCGTTGGCGAGCGAGTAGTAATAGACGTTGCTCGACTTGATGATGCTGCGCACCATATCGACCGGGCCGAGGGCTTTGTCGCCGTAACTGCGGAACACATGGCCGGCAAACACGAAGTTCGCGTTGTCGACGATGACCTCGTTCGCGTCGCGCTTGCCGCTGTTCAGTGCGGCCATCGCCATGAACGGCTTGAAGGTGGACCCGGGCGGGTAGGTGCCTCGCAACGCGCGGTTCAGCAGCGGCTTGTCGAGCGATTCGTTCAGCCCGCGCCAGCTCTCGACGTCGATGCCGTCGACGAACAGATTCGGGTCGAAGGTCGGCTTGCTGACGAAAGCCAGCAGCTCGCCGTTGCGCGGATCGATGGCCACCAGCGCGCCGCGCCGGTCGCCGAACATCTGCTCCACCAGCGCCTGCAGCCTGATGTCGATCGACATGTGCAGCATGTTGCCGGGAGTCGGCGGATGGCTCTTCAGCCGCCGCACCGCCCGCCCGCTGGCGCTGGTTTCCACTTCCTCGAAGCCGGTGATGCCGTGCAGCTCGCCCTCGTAGCTCTGCTCGATGCCGAGCTTGCCGATGACCTCGGTGCCGCGGTAGTTCGCCAGCACCTCCTCGGGCCAATCCTCCATCGACTTCTTCTCGGCCGGGTTGATGCGCCCGATGTAGCCCAGCACGTGGCTGCCGACCTCGCCGAGCGGGTAGTGCCGGAACAGCCGCGCCTTCACGTCGACGCCGGGAAAGCGAAAGCGCTGCGCCATGAAGCGGGCGACGTCGTCGTCGCTCAGCTTGGTGCGGATCGGCAGCGACTCGAAGCTTTTGCTCTCTTCGACGAGGCGCTTGAATTTGCGGCGGTCGTGCGGCTGGATGTCCACGATGCCGGCCAGCGCGGCTATCGTCGCGTCCAGGTCATCGACCTTGGACGGCATGATTTCGAGCGTGTAGGCGGAATAGTTCGTCGCGAGCACGATGCCGTTGCGGTCGACGATCACGCCGCGCTGCGGCACGACCGGCAGCACCGCGATGCGGTTCGCCTCGGCGCGCGTGGACAGCTTTTCGTACTGGTAGACCTGCAGGTAGACCAGCCGCGCTGCCAGCAGGCCGAAACCGAACAGCACGAAGGCGGCCGCGGCGAGCAGCCGCATCCGAAACCGGCTCAGTTCCCGCTCGATGTTCTTCAGCTCGGTCATGTCGGGGTGACAGCGGCGGCGTTACAGGGGCCGGTTCTCGTCCGGATCAGGGGCGCGGCGCTGCGGCGCCAGCAGCACCCACGTGACCACAGGCCACAGCAGCGATTCGAACACGGGCGCGAGCAGCAGTTCCCAACCGGGCAGCATGCCGCCGGCGATGATGCGCACTATGAACGAAACGGCGTGCGCCGCGCCGAACAGCGGCAGGATCTGCACCGCCTGCGACGGCACGGTGAACCAGCGCAGCCGGCGGTGGATCGTGATCGCGAAGTAGCTCAGCAGCGTGTAGGCGAGCGCATGCTGGCCGAGGATGGCGCCTTCGTGCACGTCCATCATCAGGCCGAAGGCGAACGCCAGGCCGACGCCGACGCGCCGCGGCTGGTGCACGTTCCAGAACACCAGCACCAGCGCCATGAAATCCGGCATCGCAGGGTGCCGGCCCAGCGGCACGAGGTTCAGCGCAAACGCGATCAGCAGCGTGAACCAGACGAACAGCGGCCGAACGGGCAGCAGCAACTGGTCGGCGGCGCGCGGGAGGATCATTTCGGCGCCCCCTTGGACGCCTGCGCCGGCGTCGGCAGCCCGGGCGGGGACGCATCGGCGTCCGGCCTCGGCGGCAACTGCAGCGCGATCGGCTCCAGCACCAGCACGTGGCGCACGCCGTCGGGCATCGCCGACGGCTGCAGCAGGACCTTCGCAAAGCCGGTGTCGACCTTGCGCTCGACCGAGGTGACGGTCGCCACGGCAATGCCGGGCGGGTAGACCCCGTCGACGCCCGAGGTATGCAACAGGTCGCCGACCTTCACGTCGGCGTTGCTGGCCAGGAAGCGCAGTTCGAGGCCCGACCCGGTGGCGATACCGAACGCCGCGCTGCGCGAGAAGGTGCGGGTGTTCAGCACCGGAATCGCGGCGTCCTTGTCGGTCAGCAGGGTAACTTCCGACGACAGCGGATAGACCCGGGTGACCTGTCCCAGCACGCCGGCTTCGTTGATGACCGGCGACGCGAGCGCGATGCCTTGAGCGCTGCCGCGGTCGATGATCACCTTGCGCGAAAACGGATCGGGCGCCTCGTAGAGGATTTCCGACGGCTGCGAGCGAACGGTCAGCGCCGCGCGCAGGTCCAGCAGCGCGCGCAGGTGCTCGTTCTCGCGCTGCAACTGCTCCACACGCGCCGCCCGCTCGGCCTGGCGCGCGAGCGCCGAGCGGGCGGCGGCCTCATTCGACAGCGCCTGCTGCAGCCCCATCGCATAGTCGCCGACGGCGTTGAAGGCATCGACCGGCACGCGCAGCACCCGCTCGATCGGGTGCAGTATCGTCGCGACCATCGTGCGCACCGGCTGCGTGATCTTGAACCGCGTGTCGGCGACCATCAGGAACAGCGCCAGCGCGGAGCAAAAGGTGAGCTTGGTCAGCGCGGATGGCCCCTGCCGGAAAAACGGCGGAGGGGTTCGATCGAGGGTGCCCAGCGGCGCGGCCATGATGGGTTCAGGCGGTCGGAACGAACAAGGCCGGCCACGTCTTGCACGTGCCGGCCCAAGACTTCATGCCACGCAGCTCACTCGGATGTGAAGATCGCGCCGAGGCGCTCCATGCGCTCCAGCGCCATGCCGCAGCCACGCACCACGCAGGTCAGCGGGTCTTCGGCCACCAGCACCGGCAGGCCGGTCTCTTCGGCCAGCAGCCGATCCAGGTCGCGCAGCAGCGCCCCGCCGCCGGTCAGCATCATGCCGCGCTCGGCGATGTCGGCGCCCAGCTCCGGCGGGGTCTGCTCGAGCGCGTTTTTTACGCTGGAGACGATCTGGTTCAGCGGATCGGTCAGCGCCTCGAGGATCTCGTTGCTCGAGATCGTGAAGCTGCGCGGCACGCCTTCGGAGAGGTTGCGGCCCTTGACTTCCATCTCCTTGACCTCGGAGCCGGGGAAAGCGCTGCCGATGCTCTTCTTGATGGCTTCGGCCGTCGGCTCGCCGATCAGCATGCCGTAGTTGCGGCGGATGTAATTGATGATGGCTTCGTCGAACTTGTCGCCGCCGACGCGCACGCTGCCTTTGTAGACCATGCCGCCGAGCGAGATGACGCCCACTTCGGTGGTACCGCCGCCGATGTCGACCACCATCGAGCCGCTGGCCTCCGACACCGGCAGGCCGGCGCCGATCGCCGCGGCCATCGGCTCTTCGATCAGGTAGACCTCGGAAGCGCCGGCGCCGAGCGCCGATTCGCGGATCGCGCGGCGCTCGACCTGGGTGGAACCGCAGGGCACGCAGATGATGATGCGCGGGCTCGGCTTGAAGATGCCGCGCGGATGGACCATCTTGATGAACTGCTTGAGCATCTGCTCGGTGACGGTGAAGTCGGCGATCACGCCGTCCTTCATCGGCCGGATGGCATCGATGTTGCCGGGCACCTTGCCGAGCATGGCCTTGGCTTCTGCGCCGACGGCCTGGATGGTCTTTTTGCCGTTGGGGCCGCCTTCATGGCGGATGGCGACGACGGAGGGCTCATCGAGCACGATGCCCTTGCCACGCACATAGATCAGCGTGTTGGCGGTGCCGAGGTCGATGGCCAGATCCGTCGAGAGGTAGCGACGAAAGGATGCGAACATGGTATTTCTTGTGGGGAACGTTCAGCAGGCTGTGGGCAAACGGCCGCGCAACTTCGGGTGCGCGAACGGCATGAATACGGGGCAGGGAACCGGCCGGGAAGCAGCATGGACGCTTGGCTCATGACCGCGCCCGGAGGGTGGCAGATAACCGAAGATAATACCTGATCCACCCTGGTTTCCGACCTTCGGGAACCGTCCATAAGCACCTGTTTCCCATGGCTTTAACCCCCGAAGACGTGAGCCGCATTGCCCACCTCGCGCGGCTCGAACTGCACGACGCGGAACATGCGGCGATGCTGACCCAGCTTAACGGCTTCTTCTCGATCGTCGAGCAGATGAGCGCGGTCGACACGAGCGGCGTGGAGCCGCTGTACACGCCGCTGTCGGCCGTCAGCGAGGTTGCGCTGCGCCTGCGCGACGACGTCGCCACCGAGACCGACCAGCGCGAGCTGAACCAGCGCAGCGCCCCGGCCGTCGAGGACGGCCTGTTCCTCGTACCGAAGGTCATCGAATGACGGCGCTGCACCGCATGGGCGTGGCCGAACTGGGCCGCGCCCTGGCCTCGAAGGAGGTTTCGAGCGTCGAAGTCACGAAACATCTGCTCGCGCGCGTTGCCGATCATGAACACTTGGGCGCCTGGCTCGCGGTCGATGCCGAACACGCGCTGGCACAGGCGAATGCCGCCGACGCGCGGCGCGCGGCCGGCGAAACGGGCCCGCTGCTGGGCGTGCCGCTCGCGCACAAGGACATCTTCGTGACCCGCGAGCTGCCCACCACGGCCGGCTCGAAGATGCTCGCGAACTACCGCAGCCCGTTCGACGCCACCGTCGTGACGAAGCTCGCCGCGGCCGGCACCGTCACGCTCGGCAAGCTGAACTGCGACGAGTTCGCGATGGGTTCGAGCAACGAGAACTCGGCCTGGCGAGCGGTCAGGAACCCGTGGGACACGACGCGCGTGCCCGGCGGTTCGTCGGGCGGCTCGGCCACCGCCGTCGCGGCCCGGCTGGTGCCGGCGGCCACCGGCACCGACACCGGCGGCTCGATCCGCCAGCCGGCCAGCTTCTCCGGCGTGACCGGCATCAAGCCGACCTACGGCGTGTGCTCGCGCTACGGAATGATCGCGTTCGCGTCCAGCCTCGACCAGGCCGGCCCGTTCGCGCGCAGCGCCGAAGACTGCGCACTGCTGCTCGGTGCGATGAGCGGCTTCGACGAGCGAGACTCGACGAGCGCCGAACGCGCGCCGCAGGATTTCCATGCCGCGATGCTGACGCCGCGCGACGGCGCGACGGCCTCGCAGCCGCTGAAGGGCCTGCGCATCGGCCTGCCGCGTGAATTTTTCCCGGCCGCGCTGGCGGCCGACGTGAACGACGCCGTGCGCACGGCCCTCGCCACGCTGGAGCAGCTCGGCGCGTCGCTGGTCGACGTGAGCCTGCCGCGCACCGAGCTGTCGATTCCCGTGTACTACATCATCGCGCCGGCCGAGGCCTCGTCGAACCTGAGCCGCTTCGACGGCGTGCGCTTCGGGCACCGCGCGAAGCAATACGCCGACCTGCTGGACATGTACAAGAAGACACGCGCCGAGGGCTTCGGGCCCGAGGTCAAGCGCCGCATCATGATCGGCACCTACGTGCTGAGCCACGGCTACTACGACGCCTATTACCTGCAGGCCCAGAAGCTGCGCCGCATGATCGCCGACGACTTTCAGCGCTGCTTCTCGCGCTGCGACGTGATCGCCGGGCCGGTGGCGCCCACGGTCGCGTGGAAGCTCGGCGACAAAGGCGACGACCCGGTGGCGAGCTACCTGGCCGACATCTTCACGCTGCCGGCGAGCCTGGCCGGCCTGCCCGGCATGAGCCTGCCGGCCGGGTTCGGCGAGGGCGGAATGCCGGTCGGTCTGCAGCTGATCGGCAACTACTTCGGCGAGGGCACGCTGCTGCACGCCGCGCACGCCTTCCAGCAGGCGACGGACTGGCATGTCCGCGCGCCGGCAGGGTTTTGACATGGCCACGAGCAAACTGATCCACGGCTACGAGGTCGTCATCGGCCTGGAAACGCACGCCCAGCTGTCGACGAAATCGAAGATCTTCAGCGGCTCGCCGACCGCGTTCGGTGCCGCGCCGAACACGCAAGCCTCGCCGGTGGACCTGGCGTTGCCGGGCACCTTGCCGGTGATGAACCGCGGCGCCGTCGAGCGCGCGATCCGCTTCGGCCTCGCGGTGGGCGCCAAGGTCGCCAACCACTCGATCTTCGCGCGCAAGAACTACTTCTACCCGGACCTGCCGAAGGGCTACCAGATCAGCCAGTACGAAACGCCGGTGGTGCAGGGCGGCGCGATCGAGTTCTTCGTCGGGGACACGCCGCACAAGGTGAACCTGACCCGCGCCCATCTCGAAGAAGACGCCGGCAAGTCGCTGCACGAGGCCTTCGCGAACCAGACCGGCATCGACCTGAACCGCGCCGGCACACCGTTGCTGGAGATCGTCTCCGAACCCGACATGCGGGCGAGCGTGGAGGCGGTGGAGTACGCCCGCGCGCTGCACGCTCTGGTCGTCTGGCTCGACATCTGCGACGGCAACATGCAAGAGGGCAGCTTCCGCTGCGACGCCAACGTGTCGGTGCGCAAGCCTGGCGCGCCTTACGGGACGCGACGTGAAATCAAGAACCTGAACAGCTTCCGCTTCCTGCAGCAGGCGATCGACTTCGAGATCCAGTGGCAGATCGACCTGATCGAAGAGGGCGGCGAGGTGCAGCAGGCGACCGTGCTGTTCAACCCCGACTCCGGCGAAACGCGGGCGATGCGCACGAAGGAAGACGCGCACGACTACCGCTATTTCCCCGACCCCGACCTGCCGCCGCTCGTGATCGCGCAGCCGTGGATCGAGCGTGTGAGGGCCGAGATGCCCGAACTGCCGAGCGTGATGGCCAACCGTTTCCAGCGCGACTACGGATTACCGGCGCACGATGCGTCGATGATGACGCAGAGCAAGGGATTCGCCGCCTTCTTCGAGACCGCTGCGAAGGCCTGCGGCCAGCCCAAGCTGGTGGCCAACTGGCTGATGGGCGAGGTGTCGCGGCGGCTGAACGCCGAGGGTCGCGAGATCGAATCGAGTCCGGTGACCGCGGACGTGCTGGCCCAGCTGATCGGACGCATTGCCGACGGCACGATCTCGAACAACGGCGCAAAGCAGGTTTTCGACGCCTTGTGGACCGGCGAGGGGAACGGCGTCGATGCGATGATCGACGCCAAGGGCCTCAAGCAGATGAGCGACACCAGCGAGCTCGACCGCATCCTCGACGAGGTGCTCGCGAACAACGCGAAGTCGGTCGACGAATACCGCGCCGGCAAGGACAAGGCATTCAACGCGCTGGTCGGCCAGGCGATGAAGGCCACCAAGGGCAAGGCCAATCCGGCCCAAGTGAACGAGCTGCTGAAGAGGAAGCTGGCCTCGTAGCCCGGATGCAATCCGGGGTGCGGCATCTGCACGCCAGCATCATCCCGGATTCACCCGGGCTACGAATTACCGGCGTGCCGCAGACGCGGCCGGCGCGGCCGACAACGTGCCCATCGACCCCGCCGGCGCACCGCTCCAGAGTCTTCTCAGGCGCGCGAGCTCCGCGTCGTATCGCATGTTGATGCGCACGATCTCCGCCTGCTGGTTCTGGATCAGCGAACGCTGCGCGGCGCTGGCGGCGTCGTTGGCGTCGAGCTGCTGGCGCAGCTTGAGCGGCAACTTCCCGTCGGGATAGAACTCGGACTCGTCGAGCAGCGGCTTGCGCTCGGCCGCGAGCACGGCGATGCGCTTCTCGGACAGCTGCACCGCCGCATGGATGTCGTCCAGCGCCGCGGCCCGCGCGTTGTTGTGGGTCGCCTCGTTCGGAAAGCGCAGGATCAGGTTGCGGTCGCGGCGAATCGCATCTTGCTGCTGCACGCGCAGCGCGGCGGCCTGGCGCTCGCGCGCCTCCTGCTCGGCGCGCTCCTCGGGCGTCGGCGTGGGCGGCACGATCCTGCGCAGCGAACCATCGGGGTTCAGCAGTCGCTGTTCGCGCGCCAGGCACTCGGCGATCGGGCGGTCGGACGTGAGCCGCTTCCCGTTGGCGTCGATGCAGGTGTAGATCGTTGGTGCGGCAAAGGCGGCGCTGCCCACGAACCATAGGCCCGCGAACAGGCCCGAACCGAAGCCCGCCGCCCGCACGATCGAATCACGCCGCTTCCCCATTCAGACTCCGTAGCGCTCCCGATATCCGGCCACCCGCGCAAAGTGAGTGCCCAAGGCCGGATCGTCGTTCGAGCGCAAGTATTGCAGCAAGTCGGCCACGGTCGCGATCGAGACGACCGGGATGCCGTAGGCGGCCTGGAAGTCCTCAACGGCCGAGCGCTGCGAGAGGTTGTCATCGGGCCCGCCGCGTTCCATGCGATCCATCGCGATCAGCACCGCCACCGGCTCGGCGCCGGCCGAGCGGATCATCTCGACCGCCTCGCGCTTGGAGGCGCCGTCGGTGATGACGTCGTCGACGATGACGACGCGGCCTTTCAGCGGCGCGCCGACCATCAGGCCGCCTTCGCCGTGGTCCTTGGCTTCCTTGCGGTTGTGGCAGTACGGCACGTTGCGGCCCAGACGCGCGAGTTCGATCGCGGTGCCTGCGGCGAGCGTGATGCCCTTGTAGGCCGGCCCGAACAGCATGTCGAATCCGACGCCCGAAGCCAGCAGGCGGCGCGCATAAAATTCCGCGAGACGGCCGAGCTTCGCGCCGTCGTCGAACAGGCCGGAGTTGAAAAAGTACGGCGACAGCCGCCCGGCCTTGGTCTTGAACTCCCCGAACCGCAGCACGCCCGACTGGACCGAGAACGCCACGAAGTCGCGGGCCAGCGTGTCGTTCGCGGGGGATGCGTTCACTGAGGACATGCTGTGTTCCGACTCGTCACGTTGAATTTGAACGGCATCCGTTCGGCGGCCACCAAGGGCTTCATGCCCTTCGCCGAGAGCCTGGCCGCCGATTGTATGGGGGTGCAGGAGATCAAGGCCCAGGCGGCGGACCTGGCGGGCCGCTTCGACACGGTGGCCGGCATGAAGGGTCATTTCCACTACGCGGACAGGAAGGGCTATTCGGGCGTGGGCCTCTACGCCCGACACGAACCGAGCGACATGCGCCTGGGCATAGGCAACGCCGAATTCGACGCCGAAGGCCGGTACGTGGAAGCGCGGTTCGACACGCCGAAGCGCAGGCTGAGCATCATCAGTTGTTACTTTCCGAGCGGCTCCAGCGGAGAGTTGCGCCAGCAGGCCAAGTTCCGCTTCCTTGCGCTGATGGCGCCGCATCTCGTGAAATTGAAGACGGAACGCGAGTTCATCCTGGTCGGCGACGTCAACATCGCGCACAAGGAAATCGACCTGAAGAACTGGCGCAGCAATCGCAAGAACAGCGGCTTCCTGCCCGAGGAGCGTGCCTGGATGAGCCATGCGCTGGACGAGATCGGGCTGGTCGACGTGTTCCGCAAGCTGAACCCGCACCCGGAGCAGTACACCTGGTGGAGCAACCGCGGGCAGGCCTGGGCGAAGAATGTCGGGTGGCGGCTGGACTACCACCTCGCCACGCCCGGCCTGGCGGAGAAGGCGGTGCACGAGCACATCTATCTCGAACAGCGGTTTTCGGACCATGCGCCGCTGGTGATCGACTACGACTTCACGCTGTAGCCGCCGCCGCGGGCACGGGGCCGGTCCCTAGAATCGGTTCATGAGTTCCTCCGCTGCGCCGGCCGCCCCCGCGCGCCTGACCCTCACGGGACTGCACCGGCTGGCGGTCGTCGCGCTGCTCGGTTTTGCCTCGGGCCTGCCGCTGTCGCTGACCGGGCAGGCGATGCAGGCCTGGCTCAGCGTCTCGGGCATCGACATCGCGACGATCGGCTTTCTGAGCATCGTCGGGCTGCCCTACACGTTCAAGTTCCTGTGGGCGCCGCTGATGGACCGCTTCGAGCTGCCGTGGCTCGGCCGGCGGCGCGCCTGGCTGGTGCTGACGCAGCTTGCGCTGGCCGGCGCCCTGCTGTGGATGTCCGTCACGTCGCCGACGGACGCGACCCGCGCGTTCGCCTTGCTGGCGGTGCTGGTGGCTTTCGTGTCCGCGTCGCAGGACGTCGTCATCGACGCCTACCGCACCGACGTGCTCGCGCCGGCCGAGCGCGGCCTCGGCTCGTCGCTGCATGTGATGGGCTACCGGCTCGCGATGATCCTGTCCGGCGGCGTGGCCTTCATCTGGGTCGACCCGGCCCAGGGCGGCGGGTGGACCTGGCCGCAGGTCTACCGCTTCATGGCCTGGCTGATGGTCGGCGCGGCCGTGTTGTCGATCGTTGCGCTGCCGCGGCTGAAGGTCACCGTCAAGCCGACCAGCGTTCCGCGCCAGGACCTGCTCGGTTTCCTGGCGGTGGTGGCCGCGGTGGTCGTGGGCTTCATGGTCAGCGAGCGGCTGGGCCCTCCGGCGGCCGCGTTCCTGCTGTCTGCGCTGTTCGACGGCAGCACGATGCCGCTCGGGCTGCAGCAGAAGTGGACCGACCTCTTGGCGCTGCTGCTCGGCATCGCCTTCACGCTGCCGCTGGCCGCCTGGGCCGCGCGCGCCGCGCACTTCGACACGCTGCTCGGCGGGCTGCGCAGCTACTTCGCGCAGGCCGGCGCGGCGGGCTTTCTGGTCTTCATCGTGCTGTACAAGCTCGGCGACGCCTTCGCCGGCTCGCTGATGACGCCGTTCCTGCTGCAGTCCATGGCCTACAGCACCGCCGAAGTCGGCGTGGTCAACAAGATCATCGGGCTGTGGCTGACGATCGCCGGCGCGCTGATCGGTGGCGCGCTGATGTTCAAGCTCGGCCTGTGGCGTTCGCTGATGCTTTTCGGCGTGCTGCAGATGCTCAGCAACCTTGGGTTCTGGTGGCTGGCCGTCAGCGGCAAGGGCGCGCTGCCCGGGCTCACGCTGCCCGCCTTCGACTGGGGGTTCGTGCAGCTCGCGCAACCGACGCCCGTGGACGGCGGCCTGCTGGGCGTGATCGCCATCGAGAACCTGTCCGGCGGCATGGGCACGGCGGCCTTCCTCGCCTTCCTGATGAGCCTGTGCAACCAGCGCTTCACCGCGACGCAGTTCGCCTTGCTGTCGGCATTCGCGTCGGTCGGGCGTGTCTGGGTGGGCCCGCTGGCCGGCGTGCTGGCCGAATCGATCGGCTGGCCGACGTTTTTCATCGTGTCGACCGTGGTGGCCGCCCCGGCGTTGCTGATGTTGTGGTGGCTGCGCGCGCCGGTGAGGGCGCTGGAGGTGGACCCGAACGCGCCGGTGGCCGACGATTGAGCTCCAGCTCGAACTTGATTCGGCGGGAAGGCACCTCAGTTGCTCCGCTGTGGAAACAATTCACCTTTCCGACCCCTTGCGTCAGACGCCCATGAACACAGATTACGACCCCGACGCCTCTTTCGAACCCGATCCCGCCCTGCGCCTGCACGGCTGGGGCTGCGGGTGTGCCATGCACTCGCGCCGCCGCTTCGCCGGCGGCCTGCTCGGCGCCGGCGCGGCGCTGTCGTTCCCCGGGCTGGTCCTGGCCGACGGCGTGCAGGTCGACGACCGCTCGGGCCTCGCCAAGCTCGTGCCGGCCGACCAGATCGAGGCCGCCGCGGCGCAGCAATACCGCGAGATGCTGAAGCAGGCGTCGCAGCAGCGCGCGCTGGCGCCGGACAGTCACCCGCAGGTGCGGCGGCTGCGCACGATCGCGAAGCGGCTGATTCCCTACACCGATTCGCCGAACCTGAAGTCCACGCCCCGCGCGAAGCAATGGCGCTGGGAGGTCAACCTGTTCGCGAGCAAGCAGATCAACGCGTTCTGCATGCCGGGCGGCAAGATCGCGTTCTTCAGCGGCATCCTCGACCAGCTGAACCTGACCGACGACGAAGCGGCGATGATCATGGGCCACGAGATGGCACACGCGCTGCGCGAACATGCGCGTGAGCGCATGGGCAAGACGGCGGCGACCAGCGGCCTGATCGAGCTCGGGGCGGCGCTGTTCGGGCTGGGCAGCGGCGGGCGGTATTTGGCCAATCTCGGCGGGCAACTGCTCACGTTGCGATTCAGCCGGGAGGACGAGTCCGAAGCCGACAAGGTCGGGCTCGACGTGGCGGCCCGAGGCGGCTACGACCCGCGGGCGGGCGTGAGCCTGTGGCGCAAGATGGGCCAGGCGAGCAAGGGATCGCCGCCGCAGTGGCTGTCGACGCACCCGCCGGGGGAGGCGCGGATCCAGCAGATCCAGGCGACGCTGCCGGCGGTGGAGCCGTTGTATGAGAGGGCGGTGAAGGCGAGGTGAGCCGCGCGGGCAGCGAGCCCGCCGCGAGTGACCCAGCCATTAGGCTGACCGGCGCGCTTGCGCCGTCTGTCGTCGAGTCGCTGGCAACTTGAGTTCGCATCCTCCCGAATGAGGATGCGAACGACAAGAGGCAGGGACACCATGGGCACGCCCATTGCGGAGGATGTGTGGCACGGCATGCACCGGGCCACACGCGCTCTCGCGGTGGTGGATGTCGTCGAGTCGGTGCGACTCATGCAGGCCAACGAGGCCGACGTGATCGACCGCTGGCGGCGGTTCGTCAATGAAGTCGCGACCCAGGTCCTGCCGCCACATGGCGGTCGGCTCGTCAAGAGCCTGGGCGACGGCTTGTTGCTGGAGTTCCAGAGCGTGCCCGTTGCCGTTGCCGCTGCGATCGACATCCAGCGTCGAATTCGACCTTACAACGTGGATCGAACGGCCGACGCAGCTTTGCATTTGCGAGTGGGAGTGCACGTGGCCGATGTTGTCGTCGATGGGCTGGACGTCTACGGCATCGGTGTGAATCTGACCGCACGGCTTGCAGGGCTGGGAGCCCCGGGTGATGTCGTCGTATCCAGTGCCGTGCGAGACGGGCTGGTTCCCGGACTCGACGCACACCTCGAGGATCTCGGACAGTGCTACCTGAAACACATCGAGGCTCCCCAGCGGGCCTTTCGCGTGGTTCCTCTCGAGGGCGCGCACCGCAACGCGGCCATCCCCTCTCAGGCCGAGCTATTGCCCGCTGTCGCGGTACTCCCGTTCGACGCAAGTGGCTCGGGCCTCGACGTGCATTTCGGGATCGTGTTGGCCGACGACTTGGCCGCCGCCATGTCGCGCAGCTCGTTATGGCGAGTGACTTCGCGTCTCTCAACCATGCCGCTGGCTGGCCGACAGTTGTCTCTCGACCAAGTAGGCCGCGTGCTCGGTGTTCACTACGTGATCTCGGGCACCGTGCGCGGCAGTGCCGGTGCCATGCGGCTGAGTGTCGAATTGGCGGAGGTGCAAGGGCGCTGCGTCGTGTGGGCCGACCAGCTTGCCGTCGACCCGGTGCAAGTTTCCATGACGGAAAACCCCGTGGTTGCTCGCTTGATTGCGGAACTGTCGCGCGCCATCTTGCAGCGTGAACTCTGCCTGGCTCACGCGCTCGCCTTGCCGAACGTTCCGGGATATGCGTTGCTGCTTCGTTCGATCGCACTTCTTCACCGGGTGTCAAAGCCGGACGTCGTGCGAGCCCGGGAGGGCCTGGAGCATCTCTTGGAGCGGCACCCGCGTGTACCGGAGGTGCGCGCTTGGCTGGCCAAGTGGCATGTGTTTCAGCTCGCCCAGGTCTGGAGCCCGGACCCGCCAGCGGATGTCGCCCAGGCCCGCGCGCATCTCGCGCGGGCGGTCGACGAGCAGCCCGAACACCCGCTAGCGTTGACTCTTCTCGGCCACATCAGCGCATTCGTCGACGCCGATCAGCAGCGCGCTGAGGCGTTCTTTCGGGCTGCGCTGCGAAGCAACCCCAACGAGCCGCTCGCGTGGCTGTTCCTGTCCCACGCGCTGACGTGCTTCGATCGGCACGGTGAAGCCGTTGAGGCCGTCGAGCGGGCCTGCTCGTTGTCGCCGGTGGATCCGATGACCTACTTCTTCGGCGAGTTCGCTGCATCCGCATATTCGGCCGCCGGTAGGCATGCTGAAGCTCTCAATGCGGCATCTCAGGCCGCGCGGCTCAATGCCGAGCACCTGCCCACACTGGCGCGGCTCATCGTGACGCAGGCCCTAGCAGGAAAGATCGACGAGGCGAGGGCATCTGCCCGGCGCTATCTCGCGATTCGGCCGAACGCTTCGGTCGGAAGGTACCTCGCGCAGCATTCGGCCCGCCACCATGCGCTGGCCGCGCGAGAGGCAGAAGCACTGAATCAGGCCGGTATTCCCGGCTAAGGAGGCGAAGCATGAAGAAGGGGCGTCTTGAGATATCGGTGGTCCATCATCCCTTTACAGGCACGACACCGCCTCCACAGACGAAAAATGTGCGCAAGTCGCTGCTCGCCTTCGAGTCGCAGGAGGACGACGGCATCTTGCTCCATGCGGCTTGGCGGGCTGCCGGCATCACGCCGCAAGAGCCTCACAAGCAGCCGCCCGACCCGACGGGCCTGGAACGCTTGATCGCCGGGATGCGCGTCAGCAAGCCAGATGTTCGGCGTTTCCGCGCGTCGGCCCCGTTCACTGGCCGCTACGAGATCACGCCGACCGACCCTTGGGATGGGAGGACGCTGCCGAGCGTCACGCTGAACCTCCCGGGCAACATTGCCGTTCCGCTGCCGTCCGTTGCCCGACTCGATCTCTTGCAGTCGCTGCGACGGATCAAGGGACAAGTGGCGACCGCGATGCCGTTTCTCGCCGAGATCGCGGCACAGGCAGAGCATCCCGGCGTGTTCTTTGCGCTGGCACTGGGCATGACCACGAAGACGCACATGTATACGCTTGACCTGATGGATGCGGTGAACGACATCGTCGCGGGACCGGTACATTCGATCAAGGCGCAGCTGCAGCTGCCCAGGCCCTCGCAGTTCAGGACGGACCTGGGCAGCGACGCCGCCGATCCGTGGATACCTGATCCCTGGCACACGAGCTATCCAAGCGGCCATGCGGCGGGAGCTTACGCACTTGCCGCCGTCCTGACCGAATTGACAGGCGCCTCCTCGCTTCGGGATGACGTCGCTCGTCGCATTGCCAAGAACCGGGAGAAGGCCGGCGTTCACAGTGAGCGCGACACGTCGGCCGGCGAGCAACTCGGCACGGCACTCGGCCAGTGGATGGTCGCAGCAGCCGCATTGCGTACTCCCCCGTACGACGTCTGGGCGGCGCTGTTCGTGCTCGCCGCAAACGAATGGGAATGATTCGGCGTCGTGCCTACCAGCGAACCGGGAGAACGCGCAGCAGTGCGAGGCCCTCTGGTGACGGTGCGACGTACCCTCCCGTCTCCAGATCCTTCATCAAGCGACTGACCATTTCCCTCGAACAACCCAGGCGGTTCGCCATCGCCTGGTGCGTGAGGCGCTGGCCGATGAGTCGAGCCCCGTTCGGCTGCGCCATCGCGAGAGAATCGAGCAGCATCACGAGACGCCCATAGACATCGTTCAGCGCCAACTGCTTCGCACTGAGCGTTGCCGCGCGGGCCCGACGGATCACCTTCGCGAGCAGTTCGAGCGCGAACTCCGGACGTTCAGCAATATGCTGCAGCAGCGTGCGCCGCGTCACCACCACGCAGTCGCTGCTCGCCTCGGTGATGACCGTGGCCGACCGCGACCCGCCGTCCAGACTCATCTCACCGACGTACTCCCCGGGCCCATACGTGCCGTAGGTGATCTCGCGCCCTTTGTCCCCGCTCGCGAAGACGCGCAAGCGCCCCGACACGATGATGAACAAGGTGTCGCCCTGCTCACCCTCCTGGATCAGCACCGTGCGCTTGCGGTAGCGCCGCAGTTCGCCGCGCCGTGCCAGCGAGCGCAGGCTGTCCGGGAGCGAGTCGATGGCTGAAGGGGGCGACGCGATCGGCATGGCGCGCGACGCCCGCCCGCGAATGGGCGATGGCTCGCGGCCGGATCGTATCGCTACGCCACTTCGAGCGGTATTGCCTGCGGCGCGCGCCCCAGCACCCCCATCAACGGCGGCAGCACTGCCACCTGCTGCACCAGGTCCCGAATGCTCTCCGTGTCGGTCTTCTGCCGGATGCTGCCGATCTGCGTGCGAATCGTCGAGATCGCGACGCCCAGCTCGGCCGCGATCTCGCTGGGGCTATGCCCCTCGCATAACCCCGCCAGCACACGCGCTTCCGCCGGCGTGAGGCCGTGGCTGCGCGCGTAGCCTTGCACCGACAGCGCCTCGCACATGCGGCGCTTGCCGAGCATCAGCAGCGTTGCGCCGCGACCGTCCACGCCCATCGCGCACAGCGGCACCACCGAAATGCTCACGCGCTGCATGGCCTCGCCGAGCGTCATCAGCTTGCGCAGGCCCCGCTGCGCCGCGCTCAGCGCGTCGTGCAGGCGCGCCACGTCCTTCGGATGTCGTGCGCGCAGTTGCCGCCCCAGCAGCTGCAGCGGATGCGCGGCATCGAGCTCGGCGCGCGCGGCATGGTTGATATGCAGCGCGTGGGCGTCGTCGGTCAGCACGACCATGCCGTAGTCGATCTCGTCGAGCGTAGCGGCGAGCCAGTGCCATGGCGTCTGCGTCGCGGCACGCCGGTCGCGGCCGGTGTAGGTTGCGGTCTGGCCATGCGCAAGCGCGTTCGGCAATGCGGGAAACGTCAATTCGACCATCGCGGCGATCTCCTGTGGGCACGTCGATCGGCGCTCACACGCCGTTTCGATGTGTCAGAAGGTTAGGGAGTCGCCTGCTCTTCAGGTGGTGAATATCACCGGCCGGGTTTGTGACTTATTCACCTTCCGATGTTCGTCAACCGAGCACGTCCACCAGCCACCGGTTCAACGCCACAACCTCCGGCCCGCACACCGAGTGCTCCATCGGGTACTCGTGCCACTGCACCGGATAGCCGAGCGCCTGCAACGCATCGCGCGAAGCCGCCGCGCGTGAATGCGGCACCACCGGATCGTGCAACCCATGGGCCAGAAAGATCGGCACGTCGCGGTTCGCGTCGCTTCGCTCGGCGGCGGTTTTCGCCGCGAGCGGCAGATAGCCCGACATGCCGGCCAAGCCGCCGAGCCGTTCGCGGTGGCGCAGGCCCGTCAGCAGCGTCACCGCGCAGCCCTGCGAAAACCCGGCGAGCACGATGCGCTGGGCGGCGATGCCGCGTGCGCGTTCGCCGTCGATCAGCGCCTCGACGGCCGCCATCGACCGCCGCAACCCCGCTTCGTCCTCGCGCTGCGCGAGATCGGCGCCGACGATGTCGTACCAGGCGCGCATCACGTAGCCGCCGTTGATCGTCACCGGCATCATCGGCGCGTGCGGGAACACGTAGCGCACCGGCCCGACGGCGCTCAGGTCGAGTTCGTCGGCGAAGGGCACGAAGTCGTTGCCGTCGGCGCCGAGGCCGTGCAGCACGATGACGGTGGCGGTCGGCTTGTCGCCGGTTTCGATCTGGATGGTTTCGAGTGGCATGGGCGAATCATCGCAAATCCGGCGACCCCCGCGGATCCTCCATCGCCTGGTGATGGCTGAGGTAGACGCGGCCGGTGAACCACCGGGTCCAGCCGCCGCCGTGCAGCGCGTCGAGCACCGGCCCCTTGACCTCGCTCAGGTCGAGCCGCACGTCGCGCGCGGCGAGCGCATCGTGCAGCGCGTGCAGCGCGACGAGCCCGCTGAAATCGATGCGGTTCACCGGCGACATCAGCAGCACCACGCGCCGCGTGTCGGGGTAGCGGCCGAGCTGCTGCAGCACCACGTCGCTCAGCTGGCGCGCATTGACGAACAGCAGGCTCTCGTCGATTCGCATGCCCACGACGCCGGGAATCAGCTGCACGTCGTGGCGGCCGACGTTGCGGTAGTGCTCGGTGTCGGGCACACGGCCGATCAGCGCGACGTGCGGGCGTGCCGTGCGCCGCAGCAGCAGCGCGATCGACGCGGCCACGCCGACGCCGAGCGCCCAGGCCACACCGGCCAGCAAGGTCAGCGCCGCCACCACCGCCATCAGCAGCCCTTCGACGCGGTCGTAGCGCCAGGCCGCGCCGAACGGCCGCCAATCGAACATCGCGAGGATCGCGACGATGATCGTCGCGGCCAGCACCGCCGTCGGCAGCACCGCCAGCGGCTCGGCCAGCAGCCACATCGCCACGCCCATCAGCACCGCGGTGAACACACCCGCCATGCGTGTGCGTGCGCCGGCATCGAGGTTGACGACGCTGCGGGTGAAACTGCCGGCCACCGGCATCCCGGCGCTGACGGCGGCCGCGAGGTTGGCGGCGGCCAGCCCCGCCAGCTCGCGCCGCGGCGAGATGCGCACGCCCTGCCGGCGCGCCAGCGACTCGGCCACCACGAGGCTGCTGACGAAGGTGACCAGCGCGATCAATGCCGCGCTCGGCAACATCGCGCGCCACAGCGCCGGATCGAGCGGCGGCAGCACCGCGCCCCACGCCAGTTCCGGCAGCGCCCCCACCAGCTCGACACCCCGGGCGCCGGCGTTCGTTGCGGCAGCCACCGCCATCGCAAGCATCAGCACGACCAGCGGCGCCAGCCGGGCGAGCAGCGCGGCGCGCCGCGGCGACAGCCACCGCGCCAGCAGGCGCATCGCGTGGCGGCGGCTGAGCCACAGCGCCGCGAGCGCCACGCCGCCGTACAGCGCGGTCAACGGCACCCACGGCGTCTGCGTGCCGATCCACGACTGCAGCACCTGCGGCAGGTTGGAGCCGTGCGCCGACGCGCCGGCCAGCACCGGCAACTGGCTCAGCAGGATCGACAGCGCCGCGCCGGTCTCGAAGCCGTGCAGCACCGGCACGCTCAGCAGCGCGGCCAGCGCGTCCAGCCGCAACCATCCGGCCAGCGCGAGCATCAGGCCGGCTTCGGCCGCCAGGACGAGGGCGGCCGCGTGCGGGGTCGTCCCCGCCGGCGCGTCGCCGATCGCCTGCGCCACCATCAGCGCGATCACCGCCACCGGCCCGACCCCCATCGCGGGGCTGGAGCCGAGGGCCGCGTAGGCAACCAGCGGCAGCAGGCTCGCGTACAGCCCGGCCTGCGGCGGCAGCCCGGCGAGCAGCGCGTAGGCGAGGCTTTGTGGAATCAGCAGCACGCTGACGACGAACGCGGCGACGAGGTCGTCGTGGAACGCCCCCTGCCCGTAGCCGCGCCATCGATCGACGTTGAATCGCATCGCACGGATATTAGGGGCACCTGTCAGTCTTGACGGGTAGGCAGTGGCGCACGCTTGTGCGAAAGTGAAAACAGGCCTTACCACAGCGCATGCCCGGTTTCGCGGGCACCCTTTTCATCGTGAGCACATCTGTTCCCTTCCCGGTGGCGTACCCGGACCTCGGCGCCGTCATCGGCCGGGTGCAGTCGCGCTTCATCCGCGCCGCCGCGCCGGCCGACGTCTTCGATTCGCTGCTGACCGATCTGCTCGAGTTCACGCGCAGCGGTTACGGCTTCATCGCCAACGTGCTCGACGATCCCGCCGACGGCCACCGCTTCCTGCGCCTGTTCGTGCTGACCGACATCAGCTGGAACGAAGTGACGCGAGAGCAATTCCGGCTTCACCGCAGCGGTGACCGGCCGATCGAGTTCCACAATCTCGACACCTTGTTCGGCGCCGCGGTGACGAGCAGCGCGCCGGTCATCGCCAACGAGCCGGCGAACGACCCACGGCGCGGCGGCTTGCCGCCGGGCCACCCCGGCATGCAGAACTTTCTCGGCGTGCCGCTGGTTCATGGCGGCGATCTGGTCGGCGTCGTCGGACTGGCCAACCGACCCGACGGTTACGACCAGGCGCTGGTCGATTTCCTCGGGCCGCTGTTCGCAAGCGTCGCGGCGATCATCGGCGCGGTGCGCATGGACGAGGCGCGGCGCAGCGCCGAAAAGGCGCTGCGCGAGAGCGAGGAGCGGTTGCGGGCGACCTTCGAGATGGCCGCGGTCGGCATCGCCCACATCGCACCCAGTGGCCACTTCCTGCGCGTCAACCAACGCCTGGGCGAGATCCTCGGCCACGGCACGGAGCAGCTGCTGCGCCTGCGGGTGCAGGACGTGACCTGGCCCGAGGACCTGGAGGACAACCGCCGCTACGCGTCGCGGCTGCTGCACGGCGACAAGCCCACGCAGTCGCTGGAAAGGCGCTACGTCCAGGCCGACGGCACCGTCGTCTGGGCCTCGTACAACGCCGCGCTGGTGCGCGACGGCGCCGGCTCACCGGACTACTTCATCGCGGTCGTGGAGGACATCACCGCGCGCAAGCAGACCGAAGCCGCGCTGCTCGCGGCACAGGCCGCCGAGCGCGCGAACGCCGCGAAGACCGAGTTCCTGTCGCGCATGAGCCACGAGCTGCGCACGCCGCTGAACGCGGTGCTCGGGTTCTCGCAGCTGCTGCAGATGGACACCGCCGATCCGTTGACGCGCGAGCAGAAGGCGAAGCTGCAGCACATTGAAGACGCCGGCGCCCACCTGCTCGCGATGATCAACGACGTGCTCGACCTGTCGCGCATCGAAAGCGGCGGCATGGTGCTGACGCCTCAAACCGTGGTCCTGCCGGCGCTGGTGGAGGAGTCGCTGATGCTAGTGGCGAATGCCGCACGCGACGCCGGCATCACGCTGCAGGTGGAGCCGCCGGTGCCGGGCCGCGCCGATCGTGCGCGCGCCGACCACCTGCGGCTGCGGCAGGTGCTGGTGAACCTGCTTTCCAACGCGATCAAGTACAACCGGCCGCGCGGCAGCGTGACCGTGCGCTGGAGCGCCGCGGCGCACGGCGACGCGGTGCAGCTGCAGGTCAGCGACACCGGGCAGGGCCTCAGCGCCGAGCAGCAGGCGCACCTGTACGAACCGTTCAATCGGCTCGGCGCCGAACGCAGCAGCATCGAAGGCACCGGCATCGGCCTCGTCGTCACGCAGCGGCTGGTGCATTTGATGGGCGGCAGCCTCGACGTGGCCAGCGAGCCCGGCGTGGGCAGCGCGTTCACGGTCACGCTGCCGGGGGCGGCCGGTGCCGACGCGGCGGCGGCGCCCGGGGAGGGCGACCCGTCCGAGGACGAGTCCGCGCCCGCGCAGGGGCCGCTGCGCACGGTGCTGTATGCCGAAGACAACCCGATGAACGTCGAGCTGGTGCGCGAGGTGCTGCGGCTGCGCGCGCAATGCCGGCTGGTGGCCGCGCGCAGCGGGCGCGAGGCGATCGCACTGGCGCTGCGCGAACGGCCCGATCTGCTGCTGCTGGACATGCACTTGGGGGACATGACCGGGCTGCAGGTGATGGAGCGCCTAGCGCAAGAACCGGCGCTCGCCGGCGTGCCGTGCGTCGCGCTGTCGGCCGACGCGATGCCCGCCCCGATCGCCGCGGCGCAGCGCGCCGGCCTCACGGCCTACCTGACCAAGCCGCTGGATGTGGCCCGCTTTCTGCGCGTCGTCGACGAAGCGCTCACGCCCCGGGACCCGGCGTCTGCCGCAACGTGACGCGGCCTTCCTGCCAGGCCCGTTCGAAGTCGCCCTCGATCGCGCGCAGCGACTGCGCGTCGCATGCCGATGCCGACACCAGCCCGACGGCGCGGTTGCGGCCCTGGCTCTTCGCGACGTACAGCGCCATGTCCGACAGGTTGATCGCCTGCTCCCATGGCACCGGCACGCCGTGCGGCGCCAGCGGAAAGCAGGCATACCCGATCGACGCGGTGATCCACACCGCCTGCTGTTCGGCCAGCACCGGCGTGCTGCCGATGCTCGCGAGGATGCGCGCGGCGAGCTGGTCGGCCTGTTCGGGCCCGAGCTTGGCCGCGACGATCAGAAACTCCTCGCCGCCCCAGCGCACGACGAGGTCATCGCCGCGCACCGCGGCATTCAGGCGACGCGCCACCTCGACCAGCACGACGTCGCCGGCGACGTGGCCGTGGCCGTCGTTGATGTGCTTGAAGTGGTCGATGTCGACCATCAGCAGCGTGCGGTCGCAGCTCGCGTCGGGCTCGGCCGCCGCCGCCTGAACCGCTGCATGGAAATGCCGCCGGTTCGCAAGGCCGGTCAGCGCATCGCGTTCGCTTTGCACGCGCAAGGTCGCCTCGTTGGCCGTCAACAGGCGGTGCGTTTCGCGCACGCGGCGGTACAGCAGCACCGCCAGCACGACCGACAGCGCCATCACCGCCGCCGCGACCCCCCACACCCGTTGCACGAGGTCGCGGTTGGCGAGCGCCGCCGTCTTCAGCGCGTTGTCGCGCTCGAGCAGGTCGATGCTGCGTTGCTTGGCTTCGGTGTCGTAGCGCGACTGCATCTGCGCGAGCACGACGCGGCGGTTGCGCGCCATCGCGTCGGTGGTCAGCGCGCGCTCGCGGTGGTAGAGATCGAGCGCCGAGCGCGCATCGCCGGCCACGGCCAGCGCTTCGCCGTATTCGCGCAGCGCCCAGGCCTGGTCGGCCACTGCGCCGCTGCGTTCCCACAGCGCCACCACGGCCGCCAGGTCCTGCTTGCCTTCGGCAATGCGCCCGAGTCCGATCTTCGCGAGGCCGGCGTTGTTGATCAGCACCCGCTCGGCGCGCACGTCGTTGAAGCGCCGCACCGTCGGCAGGGCCTGCGCGGCGGCGCGCAGCGCAGCGGCGGGCCGGCCCTGCTTGACGTACGAATCGCTCAGGTTCACCAGCAGCAGCGCCTGGTGGCGGCGCGCGCCGGCACGCTGCGCGAGCGCGGCGGCCTCTTCGGTGGCGCGCAGGCCGCTGCCGGCATCGCCGCGCGCATCGGCCACGCGCGCCTCGTTCATCAGCACACGGATCATCGCAAGCGGGTCGTCCAGCGTGGCCGCCATGCGCTTGGCCTGCGCGATGCTGCGCAAGGCCTGGTCGCCGCGGCCGTCGCGGGCCGCGACATAGGCGAGCGTGCTCAGGCCGAACGCCTTGCGGTAGACGTCGCCCGCCCAGTCCGCAAGATCGAACGCGCGCTGGCCTTTCTGCTGCGCGAGCGTGAGCTGCCCGACGCTGATGGCCCGGCGCTGCGTGATCTGCAGCGCGCGCCACAGCGAGCGGTAGTCGCAGTCGGAGGCCGCGGCCGGCGCCGGGACCGCCGGCGGGCAGGTCCGCTCGTAGACGGCGGCGGCCGACTGCGCGAGTGCCGCCGCCACGTCGATCTGGCTCGCCGCCTCGGCCACCGCGGCGCGCACCATCTGGGCGGCCGCATCGGCCAGCGGGTCCTGCTGCGGGCGCGACAACGCCTCCAGCCGCGCGGCATGCTCGCCCGCCTTGGCGGCACGTCCGGCCTGCGCCTCGATCTGGCCGGCAGCCTGCAGGAGCAGGCGGTCGCGTGCCGGCGACGCGGCAACGCCACGACCCAGCGACCGCAGCCGCGCGAGCGCCTCGTCCGGGTGGTCGTAACTCCAGCGCACGAGGTGATCGACGCGCTCTTCGAGCGTGTCGGCTGTCGGCGCGCCCGATGCCGGGCCGGCCAGCACGATCGCGCACAGCCACCCTGTCCGCAGCACGGCGCGGGCTTTCATGCGACCGCATCCCGCAGCCCCGACGGGCCCTGCAGCAGCGTCAGCGCCACCTTGCCTTCGCGCCACGCCGTTTCCAGCGAACGGGTGATGTCGTCGAGCACGGACTCCTCGCGGGCGTGCAGCAGCCGCACGCCGTACGCGCGGTTGCGGCCGTGGGCCTTCGCGAGGTACATCGCGGTGTCGACAAGGTTGATCGCGCGCTCCCACGACACGGCCAGCAGCAGCGGCTCGATCGGGAAGGTCGCGAAGCCGATCGAGCCGGTGACGTCGATGTGCGCACCGCCGTGCATCACCGGCACGGCGCCCATCGCGTCGAGCATGCGCTGGGCGAGCACCTCCACCTGGTCGGGCGACAGCGTGTGCACGACGACGAGGAACTCCTCGCCGCCCCAGCGCACGATCAGGTCCTGGTCGCGCAGCGTGTCGCGCAGCCGCTGCGCCATCTGCGCGAGCACCGTGTCGCCGGCGGCATGTCCGTGGGCGTCGTTGATGCGCTTGAAGTGGTCGATGTCGATCAGGAACACGGTGCCGTTGAGCTTGCCGTCGGCGGCGAGCTGCTTCATCGCCGCCTGGAAGTGCCGCCGGTTGGCCAGCCCCGTCAGCGGGTCGCGCTCGCTTTGCACGAGCAGTTGGTAGTTGCTGCTTTCCAGCGCCTGGTTGCTGCGGCGTACGCGGCGGTACAGCAGCAGCAGCACGACGAGCGACAGCACAAAACCGGCGGCGACCAGCCACCACAGGCGCTGCTGCAGGTCACGCTGCCGCAGCTGCTCGTCCTTCAGCGCGTTCTCGCGGTTCAACAGCACGAGGTCGCGCGTGCGCCGCTCGGCGTCGAAGCGCTCCTGCAGTTCGATGATGGCCTTCTGCTGGTCGCGCTGCAGGATCTCGTCGCTGATCCGGCGGTGACGGTGATAGGCCTGCACGGCGGCGGCTGCGTCGCCGGCCTTCTCCAGATGGTGGCCGAGCTCCTCGAGCGTCGTCGCGACGCTGATCACCGAGCCGCGCCGCTCGTCGATCGCGATCGACTCGGCGACGAAACGCTTGCCGGTCTCGATGTTGCGCAGCGCGATCTGCGCGAGGCCGATGTTGGCCAGCGCGACCGTCTCGCCGCTCACGTCCTTCAGCTCGCGAACCAGCGGCAGCGCCTGTTCCGACAAGGCCAGCGCCGTGCGGTAGTCGCCCGCTTTCAGGTGATAGTCGGCCATGTTGGCGAGGTACAGCGCTTCGTCGGACTTGGCGCCGGCGCGCCGCGCGTGGTCGATGGCGGCCTGCATCGCGCGCCGCTCGCCGTCGCGGTCGCCCAGCTCGCCGAGCAGGAAGCCCTCGATGTTGTAGACGTGCCCGAGCGCGGTGTCGTCCTGCGCCTGGGTCGCGATGTCCAGCGCCTGCGCGTTGGCCTGACTCGCCCGATCGAGCTGCCGGGTTTCGTAGTAGACGTAGGCGAGGTTGGTGAGCGCGACGGCGCGCCGCCAGTCGTCGCCGGTCTCGTCGGCGAGCGCCGCCGACTCGAGCGACAGCTGCAGCGCCGCTTCGAGTTTGCCGGCCTCGTCCTTGACGTTCGCATGGGTCGCCGTGTAGCGCAGGCGCGTGCGCGCCGGCAGGCCGGCCGGCAGCCGCGCCCTCGCCTCGGTCAGCAGCTCGTCGGCCTGCTGCAGGTTGCCGCGCTCCCACAGCACGCGGGCGCGAACCAGCAGCGCGGCCGCCGCGGCGGCCGCATCGGCGCGGGCGCGGCCCCAGTCGTCGAGCGCTTGGGCGACGCGCTCGGCCGCTTCCGGTTCGGCCGTGCTCGCCAGCAGCAGACCGCGCACCGTCAGCAGTTCGAGTCGCTCGGCGCTGAACGGGGGGACCATCGGCAGCAGGCGATCGAGCGCGTGCGCGGCCTCCCTTGGGGCGGTGGCGCCCCGGTGGTCGAGCGCGGCGATCTGCTCGGCCCTGTCCATCGGCTCCGGCGCGGCGAGCACGCTCGCGCACGCCAGCAGCAAGCCCGCAGCACAGGCCCGCAGTCCGGAACGCACACGGGGCAACGCCGTCGACATCATTCCTTCATCAGCCACGCGGGACGCCGCCGCGGCGATTTGGCACGCGCGTGCGACGACTTGGTCTCCCCGCTACGATGCCGGCATGCCCACCCCTCGGAGAGATTCGCATGACCCAGCACACGCCGCATGCAGTTGAACCCAAGCTGCACTGGGAGGATTTTCGCGAAGGAGAGGTCCGCGAATTCGGCGCCGTGACGGTCAAGCGCGAGGACATCGTGCGGTTTGCCTCGGAATTCGACCCGCAGCCGTTCCACGTGGATGAAGAGGCCGCCTCGCAGACGATGTTCGGCGGGCTCATCGCCAGCGGCTGGCACACCGCGTCGATGGCGATGCGGATGATGTGCGACGGCTATCTGCTGCACTCGAGCAGCCTCGGCTCGCCCGGCGTCGAGCACCTGAAATGGCTGCAGCCGGTGCGCCCCGGCGACACGCTGCACATGCGGCTCACCGTGCTCGAGTCGCGGCCGCTGAAAAGCCGGGCGGGCGTCGGGCTCGTCAAGATCCGGCACGAGGTGGTGAATCAGCACGGCCAGGCGGTGATGGAGATGGAAGGCTATGGGATGTTCGGGCGCCGAAGCGCCTAGTCACCGCCCACCGCGCTTGAGCAGCGCATGCAGCAAGATCGCGCCGAACGTCGCGGTGCCGATGCCACCCATCGTGAACGCGCCGAACTTCAGCGTGTAGTCGCCGGTGCCGAGGATCAGCGTGACGGCGGCGACGATGAGGTTGACGTTGTTGCCGAAGTCGACCTTGTTGTCGACCCAGATCTTCGCGCCCGCCACCGCGATCAGCCCGAACACGACGATGCTGACGCCGCCCATCACCGCCAGCGGAATCGCCTGGATCAGCGCGCCGAACTTGGGGCTGAAGCCGAGCACGATCGCGATGAGCGCCGCGACGATGAACATCGCCGTCGAATAGATCTTCGTCGCCGCCATCACGCCGATGTTTTCGGCATAGGTCGTCACGCCGGTGCCGCCGGCGGCGCCGCTGACCATCGTCGCGAGGCCGTCGCCGATGAACGCGCGACCCATCAACGGATCGAGGTTGCGGCCGGTCATCGCGCTGACCGCCTTGATGTGGCCCAGGTTCTCGGCGATCAGAATCACAGCCACCGGCGCGATCAGCAGCATCGCCTGCGGCGAGAACACCGGGGTCGCGAAGGCCGGCAGGCCGAACCAGGCCGCGCTCGCGATCGCCGCGCCGTCGATCGGCTTGCCCAGGCCCAGCCCGTTGGTCAGCAGCGCGTAGATCAGGCTCGCGACGATCAGGCCGACGAGGATCAGCAGGCGCTGCGTCATGCCGCGGGTAAACACCGCAACGGCGCCGACGCTGACGAAAGTGACTGCCTGCATCCAGGCGTCGAAGTCGGTCGGCGCCATGTTCTTGATCGGTACGCCGGCGAGGTTCAGTCCGATCACGGCGACGACCGCGCCGGTGACCACCGGCGGCATCAGCGATTCGATCCAGCCGGTGCCGGCCATCGCGACGACGAGGCCGATCAGCACGACGACGGCGCCGCAGGCGATGATGCCGCCCAGCGCGACGCCCAGATTCGGGTTCGGGCCCTGGCCCGCATAACCGCTCGCCGCGATGACGACGCCGATGAACGCGAAGCTCGAGCCCAGGTAGCTCGGCACCCGTCCGCCGACGACGACGAAGAAGATCAGCGTGCCGATGCCGCTCATCAGGATCGCGACGTTCGGGTCGAAGCCCATCAGCAGCGGCGCGAGCACCGTGGCGCCGAACATCGCGATGACATGCTGCACGCCGAGCACCGTCGTCTGCGGCCACGGCAGGCGTTCATCGGGCGCGATGACGCGGCCGGGTTGCGCGTCGATCACGCGCCAGGCGGGAATCAGGCTCATGGAGGGGTCCTCGTGTACTTTTTCTGGATGTCCGCCGCGGTGGCGTGCGGACGCTGCGCGCGTGCGTCGTGGGCACGGCGAGCGCAGTGTACGGAGGAACCGGAATAAAAAAGAAGGGGAGTGGGACAGGTGGCCGAGGACTCGCTCTCTCCTACCCCGGGTTGCCCACCCCCCTGGACGTCAATCGTTCGACGGGCTCACGACGGTCGGTACCTTCGTCAAGCTCGATCGATCAGTGAGTGCTTCTTCACTTGACGTCGATGGCGCCGTGGCGCAGAAACAGGCACAGCTGCGCAGGGGCGCGGCTGGATTGCAGAACCTGAAATCCCCGTGCCGGTGCCCCTGTGGCGGGGCGCACGGTGCGGGTGGGCTCGGCGGACGGTCGCGACGGCAGGACCGCCGCACGAGGGACAAAAGGCGTCTTGGTCATGGTGCGGTCCTCGTGGTTCAGCCGGCGGTGAATTCGCTCGGCGCGAATACGGGAACGGCGGTGGGCCGCAGCGCGTTGGCGGCGCGGCTGACCCAGTCGCCGATGTCCAGCGTGGACGGCAGGCGCGTCGTGGCCGGCTGCGACAGGCGCAGCAGGGACGATGCGCCGCCGCGGCAGCTCGGGGCTGCGCGTCGCGACGATTGCGGGCTGCGGCTCGGGCGGAGGCGAGAAATCAGCGGCATGGCAACGACATCCTGTGTGTGTGGAGCGCCCTCGACGGCGGGGCGAGTGCGAACACAGGCGCAGCTTCCATGCCAGCGGCTTTGGCCGTCTGCACGGCCCGTAGAGCCGAATCGGCAGACAAATTGCGTCGTCCAGCCGTTGGAAGCGGACCGAAGGCTGACGAAAAGGTGAAACGTTGTTACCAGCTCTGACCAGATGTGTCAGCGCCCGCTTCCGGCCGGCTCAGCGGCTGTGAGGCATTCGCCTCTGGACCGCCGGCCGGCCGCTGAGCGAGCCGACGACGCTGCACAATTTAATAGGTGCTTCGCTGCGTCGGCTCAGCGCAAATGGCGCAGGACCTCCAACGCGACCGCGGGATCCGCCATCACGCGGCGATGGCCGAGCCCCCGAGTCGCGTGCAGGCTCGCGTTCGGCATCGCATGGGCGAGGCGCTGCCCGGCGGCGAACGGCGCGACGCGGTCGGCCTCGTCGTGGACGATCAGTGTCGGCTGGACGATGCGCGGGCCCAGCCAATCGGGCTCGAACTCGGCCAGCGGCACCCCTTCGACCGTTTCGATCCGCTCGCGCATGCGCTCCGGCACGCTGTCCGCCAGGCCGAAGCTGCCGGCAAACCAGCGCAGAAAGGCGGCCGGCGGCGCCGACGGCGCGAGCAACACCAGCCGCTGCACCGGCAGGCCGCGCGCCGCCATATGCAGCGCCGCCAGCGCGCCGAGCGAATGGGCGACGACGCCGTGCAGCGGGCCGAGCCGCGACATCGCCGCATGGAGGGCCCGCGTGAACTGCGGCAGCGTGGAGCGCCAGCCGCCGCTTCGGCCATGGGCCGGCAGGTCCAGCAGCACCGGATCGAATCCGGCTGCCGCGAGTGCGTCGCCGATGGCGCGCAGTTGCAGGCCGCCGCCGGCCCAGCCGTGCACGAGCAGCACCACCGGGCGGCCCGGTTCGACGTCGCCGCGGCGGTAGGCCGCGATCGAAACACCTTCAAACGGCCACGAAGTGACCGCCCACGGCGACGCCAGCCCGCTGCGCATCGTGAACTTCCACGGCAGCGGGGTGAAGAACAGGCGCAGCGCGGCACGCGTGCCCCACGCGGGGGCCAGCGAATCGATTGCACGCAGCGTGGCGCCCAGCGCCTGGGCGGCGCGGCTGCCTGAATAGAAAGCGGCCGCGGGATTGGGAGGACCGGAGGCAGACATGAGGAACCTTCCGAAAAAGCGGGGTTACATCTGGCCGAAGTCGGCATTGCTGCGCGGCAGCGTGATCCAGACACGGCGCAGCGCGAGCGCACCGCGGACCGCCACGGCGGCTGCGGCAACGGAGATCAGGACGAGCAACATGGAGCTTCCTTTCTTCGCACGATCGTGCGAAATTGAGACAGGCGAAGTGGCGGGGTGTCTTTCATGTCGAGAGGGAGAGCCGGCCGATCAGGCTTGAAGCGAGCGAATCAGTCGCTCATAGGCGACCCATGCACGATCGGCGGCACGCGGGTCACGCAGAAAGCGGGCATCGCGCATCAGCGCGATGAACAGGCCGTCCATCTCGAAGACGAGCTGGTCGGCGTCGATGTCGGGGCGCAGGTGACCGGCGTCGATGGCCTGGATCACTGTGCGCTTGAGAGCGGTGCGCCAGCCCTGCACGCCTTCGAGCAGCTTCTCGCGCAGCGGGCCGTCGCGGTCGTCGAATTCGAAGGCGCCGGCGCAGTAGATGCAGCCCTGGCGGATCTCGACATCGCGTGCGCGCTGCAGCCACAGCCGCATGATCGCGTTCAGCCGCGGCAGGCCGCGCGGCTCGCGAATCGCCGGCACGAACACGTCTTGCAGGAAGCGGCGGTCGTATTCCTCGATGACCGCCACCTGCAGCGCTTCGCGCGAGCCGACGCGGGAGAACACACCGCTCTTGCTCAGGCCCAGCCGCTTGGCCACCTCGCCGATCGTCAAGCTCTCGAGGCCGTCGGTGGCCGCCATCTCGATGGCGGCGTCGAGGATGGCGGTGAGCGTGAGGCCGCTGCGATGGGTTTTGGTTTCCACACGATCAATTTAGCACGATCGTGCGAAATGTCAATCCGAGGACACATTGTCACCCCGGCGAACGCCGGGGTCCACTGGCTTCGCGCTCTGCAGGCGCAAAGAGCTGTTCCGCGAGCGCGCGTGTCGCGGCCTTGATCTCGCTCCATCCGGCGTCGCTGCGCAGGTCCAGGCCTCCGAAGACGCGGATCTTGCGGCTTCGGATCAGCAGGTACTGCACGCCGGCGACCACCAGCAGCGTGAGCGTCGCCACGTGCGGGCGCGCCGCCCATTCCGGCCCGCCCAGCGTGCGGGCCGCCTGTTCACCCCACTGTTCGCGTTCCGTTTCCAGGATGGCGGTCAGTTCGTTGCGCTCGATCACCTCGCCGGCCAGCACCTCCAGTGTCAGCGGGCGCTGGCGCAGGCCGTCGATGAAGTGTTCGAAGAACCGCGCGTAGCGTTCGGCGGCAGGCAGCGCCAGAAAGGCCTGCGGTTCCGCGCCCAGCAGTTCGTCGACGCTCGGCCAGAAGCGGCCGCTTTCGCCCCAGGCGCGCAGCAGCTCCGGCAGGCCGCCGAAGTAGCGGTAGATCAGCACCTTGTCGACACCCGCCTGCTTGGCGATGGCGTTGATGCCGATCGCGCCGAAGCCGTCGCGCGCGAGCACGTCGCCGACGGCAGCGAGGATGCGCTCCTGCGTGGCGGCGCGGTCGCGCGTGGCGCGGGGGACCGGTCGTGGTGCGGCGGGGCGGGCGGTGCTCACCCGCGGATGATCGCATCCAGCTCGCGGCGAGGCGCGTGGGCCTGATCCTCGCAGTGACCGACGCGGCAGAACATTTGCACCGTCGATTCGGCGGCCGGCCGGCCTTCGAGCAGTTGGTGCAGACGCTCGTAGTGCGGCTTCATTTCCTCGAACTCCTGCAGCGCCTGGCTCATCGGGTGCATCTGCAGGCCGAGTTCGGTGGCCGCAAGCTGCAGCCGCATGTAGGCACGCCCGGCGCGCAGCTCGGCGCTGCGCGTCGTTCGTGCCGCGGCGTGTTCGGCGGTCGGCGTCGACAGCCAGACAAACCCCATCGCGCTGCGGCTGTGGCCCTCGAACCGGGACATCATCTGTTTGTAGGCGGCGCTGCCCTCGGCAGGGGGCGCGCTGCGGTCGAAAGCGCCGAGCGCGTTGGCCAGGCGAGGGAACCAGCCGTTGATCGTGATGCCGTCGCGGTGGCGGGCGATCTCGTCGGGACCGACACGGGTCAGCCGCACGCTTTCCATCACGGTTCGCGGCGTCAGCAGTTCGACCTGCGCCGATTGCCAGCACAGTTCGCGCAGCGTCTCGACACGCGACGGATCGACGGTCGCGCCGAAGCGCACGCCGGCATCGACCTGCGAGCCGCGCAGCGATTCGAGCGTCGCCGGGGCAACCGGCCGCGTCATGTCGTAGTCCACCTTGGCGGTGTGGCGGCGCAGCAGTTGCGCAAACAGCGGGTCCTTGGGTGCCGGCGGCTGGCCGGGCTGCCATGAAATGCGCGCGACGGGCCGGTCGTCGATGCCGTGCGGTTCGAACTCGCCGTCGGGGAAGAACTGCACGCGTGGATCGATGCCTCTTTCGCGCAACGCGATGACGAGCGACTCGACGAAGGTGCCTTGGCTCACGACGATCTGGCGGAACCACGGGTCGGTTTGGGGCAGCAGCCGCTCGCGATCGACGAAGAGCGTGATCGATGACGGCTCGCGCAGATCGGCGATCCACGGCTGGCGGTTGTGCGAGTTGGGCGCCAGGATCGCGTAGCCGAGCGCCCAGCGCCGCAGGTCGGCCCCATCGGCCGGGCCTTGCCATGCGGCCACGGCCGCGGCCGGATAGTCGGTGGAGCAGCCGGCGAATGCCGCGGCGACGGTGCCGCCGCCGACAAGGCGAATGAATTGACGACGTTGCATGGCGCGCCTCTTTGTCACTATATGGTGACAACGAGTGTAGTCACCTGATGGTGACACGTCAAGCGGCCAGCGCTGACATGGGGTACGCCAACTTCTTTCCCTCTCCCAAAGGGAGAGGGGGTCGTGCAGCCCGGATGAAATCCGGGGTCGTTCCTGCGAGGCTCAGGCCGCCGCGCGATACCCACGCGGAATCGCGCTCATCAGCCGCCGCGTGTACTCCTGCTGCGGCCGGTCGAGGATGTCCTCGACGCCGGCCTGCTCGACGACCTCGCCGTCCTTCATCACGAGCACCTCGTCGGCCATGAAGCGCACGACCGCGAGGTCGTGGCTGATGAAGATGTAGGCGAGCCCGAGCTCGTCCTGCAGGTCCTTCAGCAGGTTCAGCACCTGCGCCTGCACCGACACGTCGAGCGCGCTGACGGCTTCGTCGAGCACCAGCACTTCGGGATTCAACGTGAGGCAGCGCGCGATCGCGACGCGCTGGCGCTGGCCGCCGGAGAACTCGTGCGGGTACTTGTGCATCGCCCCTTCGTCCAGCCCCACCTTGGCCAGCAGCGCCTTCGCGCGCGCCTCGCGGTCGGCGGCGTTGATGCCGACGCCGTGGATCGCCATCGGCTCGACCAGCGTCTGGCCGATGGTGAAGCGCGGGTTCAGGCTCGCATACGGGTTCTGGAACACGACCTGGATGCGCCGACGCATCGGCAGCATCTCGCGCTTGGACAGGCGCAGCAGGTCGCGCCCGTCGAACGTCACCGCTCCGCTCGTCGGGCCGCCGCTCGGTTCGTGCAGGCGCAACAGCGTGAGTCCCATCGTCGTCTTGCCGGAGCCGGACTCGCCGACGACGCCGAGCGTGTGGCCGCGGCGCAGCTTGAAGCTCGCACCCTTGACGGCCTGGAACTCCTTGCGGCCGAACACGCCGGTGCGCGTCCAGAAGCTCTTCTTCAAGGCGGTGGCTTCGATGATGATCGGCGCGTCCGGGTCCTTCGCCTTGCCGGTGATTCCGCCGTCGCGTCCGGCGATGTGGTCGTCGATGACCATCAGCCGGTCGCCGCGGTGCTCCAGCGTCGGCCGGCAAGCGAGCAGCGCCTTCGTGTACGCATCCTGCGGGTTCGCGAAGATCTCGGCCACCGGGCCCTGCTCGCGCACGGTGCCTTCGCGCATCACGACGACGTGGTCGGCGATCTCGCCGACCACGCCCAGGTCGTGGCTGATGAACAGCACGCTCATGCGGTGCTTTTCCTTCAGTTTGCCGAGCAGCTCCATGATCTGCCGCTGGATCGTCACGTCGAGCGCGGTCGTCGGCTCGTCGGCGATCAAGAGCTTGGGCTCGCAGGCGAGCGCCATCGCGATCATCACGCGCTGCTGCTGGCCGCCGGACAGCTCGTGCGGGTAGGCGCTCAGCCGCCGCTTCGGATCGGGCATCCCCACTTCGACGAGCAAGGCCTCGGCGCGCGCCATCGCGTCCCTGGGTCCCAGCCCCAAGTGTTTCATCAGCGGCTCGCAGATCTGCTGGCCGACCGTGAACACCGGGTTCAGCGAAGTCATCGGGTCCTGGAACACGCAGGCGATCTCGCGCCCGCGCAGCGCCTGCAGCTCGGGCAGGCTGGCGGCGAGCAGGTCGCGCCCCTGGAAGCTGATCGCGCCCTCGCGCTCGGCGTTGTCCGGCAGCAGGTTCAGGATCGACATCGCGGTCACGCTCTTGCCCGAGCCCGACTCGCCGACCAGCGCGACGGTGGTGTTCTCCGGCACGTCGAAGCTCACGCCGACGTCGCCGCGGCCGACGGCGCGTGCCCGCACCATCGCGCCGTCTTCGGTGCCCATGCGGAAGGAGACACGCAGGTTCTTGATGCTCAGCAGCATGTCGCGCCTCCCCGGCCTGCCGTCATACCGGCGAAAGCCGGTATCCACTGCCGGCTGCCGCGCCCACAGTGGATCCCGACTTTCGTCGGGATGACGTCGTTGTTGTCATCCCACGGACGCATCATTCCAACCCCCTCAGCTTCGGATCGAGCGCGTCGCGCAGCGCATCGGTGAACAGCGAGAACGCGGTGACGAACACCGCCATGAACAAGGTCGCGGCGACGAGCTGCCACCAGTGGCCGAGGATCAGTTCGCTTTGCGCCTCGGCGAGCATCGTGCCCCACGACACGTCGTCGACGCCGACACCCAGGCCCAGGTACGACAGGATCACCTCGAACTTGATGAAGCCCACGACCAGCAGCGACATGCGCACGAGGATCACGTGGCTGACGTTGGGCAGGATGTGGCGGAACATGCGCGACGCGGTCGACGCGCCCACCGCCTCGGCGGCACGCACGTACTCACGCACAGAGTGCTTCAGAAACTCCGCCCGCACCTGGCGGTACAGCCCGGTCCAGCCGACCAGCGCGAGGATGATCGCCACGCTGCCGATGCCGCGCCCGAAGATCACCGCGAACGACAGGATCAGCAGGATGTCCGGGATCGACGTGAAGACGTTGTAGAGCCACTCCAGGAAGTCGCCGACCTTGCCGCCGAAGAAGCCGCCCAGCGCGCCGAGCACGGTGCCGATCAGCGTGGCGACGAGGGCGCCGAGCAGGCCGACGAAGACCGAGGTCTGCGTGCCTTTCATCGCCTTTTCGAGCACGTCGCGGCCGAGGCGGTCGCCGCCGAACGGCAGCGTCTCGGCCTTCGGCACTTCGGTGGTCTTGTACTGCAGCGCACGCTCCTCCCACTCCTGATAGCGCGGCGCGAGCGGGTCCACCGCCGAGATGTCGACGTTGGGCCCTTCGGGCACCGGGATCGCAGCGGTCTCGACCTTGTCGGCCGGGCCCATCACGGTCGGCGGCGCGCTCGGCACGCCGACCTCCATCTGCCAGTCCTTCGCGACGAAGCCGACCGCGCTGAGCACGATCAGGACCACGAAGAACAGGACGACCGCGAGCGACACCATGCCGACGCGGTCGGCGCGCAGGCGCTTCCACGCGGCACGCCAGACACCTTCGGGGCGGTGACCAGTCGCCGAAGCCGGCGCCGATCCGGGCGAGTTCAAGACCGCGGTCATTGGAGCCCCTCGTCCGACGGGTACGTCTGACGATCCCCCGAGGGGATGCGGGCCGGCTTGGGAGCGGCCCGGCGCTCGGCCCGTTCCAGACAGGTTGACACAGCATTCATCATTTGAGGACCACCCGAGGATCGACCCACTTGTAGAGGATGTCGACGGTTAGATTGATGAGCATCGTGAGCATCGCGAGGTAGATCGTCAGCGCCTGGATGACCGGGTAGTCGCTGCGGTTGACCGCGAGGATGACCTCGCGGCCGAGGCCGGGAATCGAGAAGAACACCTCGATCAGGAACGAGCCGATGAAGATGCCGGGCAGCGCAAGGCCGATGTTGGTGAGGATCGGAATCATCGCGTTGCGCAGCACGTGCTTGAACAGCACGGTGCGCTCGGTCATGCCCTTGGCGCGCGCGGTTCGCACGTAGTCCTGGCCGAGCTCATCGAGGAAGAAGGTGCGGTACAGCCGCGTCTGCGGCGCCACGCCGACCAGGAGCGCGAGCATCACGGGCAACGGCACGTAGGTGACGAGGTTGGTCCAGGTGCTGTCGCTCCAGCCCTGCACCGGGAACCAGCCGAGCTGGAAGCCGAAGAAATACTGGCCGAGGATGATGTAGACGAGGAAGGAGATCGACAGCGCGGTCGTCGCGATCACCATGATCGCGCGGTCGACGAGCGAGCCGCGGCGGTAAGCCACCCACATCGCGATCGGCAGCGCGATCAGCGTGTCGAGGATCAGGATCGGGAACATCACCGTCAGCGTGGCCGGCAGGCGGGTGGCGAAGATGTTGCTGACCGCCTCGTTGGTGGCCCAGCTGCGGCCCCAGTCGAGCGTGACGATGCCCTTCAGGTAGATCCACAGCTGCACCCACCATGACTCGTTCAGGCCGAGCTGTTCGCGGATCGCGTCGATCTGCTGCGGCGTGGCGTTGAGCCCGCCGAGGATTTCGGCCGGGTCCCCGCCGAAGTACTTGAACAGGAAGAACACCAGCAGCACGACCCCGATCAAGGTCGGGATCATTTGCAGCAGGCGCCGGATGATGTAGGCGGCCATGGAACGTCGTCTCGGGTCGAGCAGTCAATCGGCGCCGGCCCATCTGGTCTAGTCCACCCGGGATCGGGGCGGCGGGCGCGGCAACGGCTTGGTTTCGGCAGGCGCGAGTCTAAGCGGGCGCAAAAGCCCCTCTGCCTCGCGTTTGCCCTGTAATCGTTGCACGCAACTTGCATGCCGCGCGGGTATCCAAGTCCGGCACGGGGGTCATTCCCGGGGTGCGGCGGGGGCCGCAGCGCCTAGACTTCGCGCCTTCGGGACAGCCCGAGGACTTCCCACAAGGAGATCGATCGATGATTCGGCGTGGCCTGACCCGGGCCTTGATGGTGGTGTGGTTTGCCGCGATGCCGGCGATGGCGGCGGACGATGGCGCCAAGGTGCTTCGTTACGCGTTCCCGGTCGCCGAGACCGGCTTCGATCCGGCGCAGATCTCCGACCTGTACTCGCGCACGATCGCCGCGAACATCTTCGAGGCGCCGCTGACCTACGACTACCTCGCGCGCCCGTCGAAGGTGGTGCCGCAGACGGCGACCGCGCTGCCCGAGATCTCGGCCGACCGCAAGACCTTCACGTTCCGCATCCGGCCGGGCATCTACTTCGCCGACGACCCGGCGTTCAAGGGCCAGCGGCGCGAGTTGACCGCCGCCGACTACGTCTATTCGGTGAAGCGGCACTACGACCCGAAGTTCAAGAGTCCGAGCCTGTTCCAGCTCGAGAACGGGAAGATCCTCGGTCTGTCGGAACTGCGACAGCAGGCGATCGAACGCAAGCAGCCGTTTCCGTACGACACCGAGGTCGAGGGGCTGCGCACGCTCGACCGCTACACCTTCCAGGTGAGGCTCGCCGAGCCGTCGCCGCGCTTCTACTACTGGTTCGCCGACGGCGCCGTGACCGGTGCGGTCGCGCGCGAGGTGATCGAAGCCTATCCCGACCGCACGATGGAACACCCGGTGGGCACCGGCCCGTACCGGCTCGCCGCGTGGAAACGCTCGTCGCTGATCGTGCTGGAGCGCAACCCGACCTTCCGCGACGATCCCTACGACGCCGAAGCGCCGGCCGACGATGCGCGCTCACAGGCGATTGCCGAGCGCTACAAGGGCAAGCGGCTGCCGATGATCGACCGCGTGGAGGTCAGCATCGTCGAGGAGACCCAGCCACGCTGGCTGGCCTTCCTGAACGGGGAGCACGATCTGCTCGAACGCCTGCCGAATGACTTTGCGCCGGTGGCGATTCCGAACAACCGGCTGGCGCCTCACCTGAGCAAGCGTGGCGTGCTGATGGACCGCGTGCCGCTGGTCGACGCGACCTTCAGCTACTTCGGCATGGAGCATCCGGTCGTCGGCGGCTACACGCCAGACCGGGTGGCGCTGCGGCGCGCACTGGGGCTGGCCTACGACGTGGAACAGGAAATTTCGAGCGTGCGCCGCGGCCAGGCCATTCCGGCGCAGGCCATCGTGCCGCCGCTGCTGTCGGGCTACGACCCGAACCTGAAGACCGAGATGAGCGACTTCGATCTCGGGCGGGCCAAGGCGCTGCTCGACCTGTACGGCTACGTCGACCGCGACGGCGACGGCTGGCGCGAGCAGCCGAACGGCGAAGCGCTGATCCTCGAGTACTCGAGCCAGCCCGATCAGGCCTCGCGCCAGCTGCAGGAGCTCTGGGACAAGGCGGCCAGTGCCGTCAACATCCGCATCGCCTTCAGTATCGCGAAGTGGCCCGAGCAGCTGAAGGCCAGCCGCGCCGGCAAGCTGATGATGTGGGGCGTGGCATGGGGCGGCGTGAGCCCCGATGGCAGCTACTACCTCGACCTGATGTACGGCCCGAACAAGGGCCAGGCCAACCATGCGCGCTTCGATTTGCCGGCGTACAACGAGTTGTACCGACAGCAGCTGGTGATGCCGGACGGTCCCGAGCGCGAAGCCGTGATGCGCGAGGCCAAGCTGCTCGGCGTGGCCTACATGCCGTACAAGGTGACCGGGCACCGGGTGGCGACGGACCTGATGCACCCGTGGGTGCAGGGCTACCGGCGGCATCCGTTCCTGCGGGATTGGTGGCGGTATGTGGACGTGGATCCTGCCGTGAAGGCCGAGCACGCGAAATGAAGCGGATGCAGCGACTCGCGGTCTTCGGCCTGCTGGTCGGTGCTGCGCTGGGCGCCTGGGCGCAAGCCGAAAGCGCGGCACCGGCCGCCAAGGTCTTGCGCTACTCGTTCCGCATCGCCGAGACCGGCTTCGATCCGGCGCAGATCTCCGACCTGTATTCGCGCACGATCGCGGCCAACATCTTTGAGGCGCCGCTGCAGTTCGAATTCCTGGCGCGTCCGTTTCGCTACCGAGCCAACACGCTGGCCGAGTTGCCGAAGGTCAGCCCCGACTTCAAGACCTTCACGTTCCGCGTGAAGCCCAACATTCATTTCGCGGACGACCCCGCATTCAACGGCAAGAAGCGCGAGCTGGTCGCAGCCGACTACGTCTATTCCTGGAAACGCCACTACGACCCGCGCTGGAAGAGCCAGAACCTGTACATCCTGGAGAACGCAAAGATCCTTGGCCTGAGCGAGCTGCGCCAGGAGCTGATGGCGGCGAAGAAGCCGTTCGACTACGACCGCGAGGTCGAAGGCCTTCGCGTGATCGACAAGTACACGTTCGAGCTGAAGACCGCCGAACCGAATCCTCGGCTGTTGCTCAATTTCACTGACGGTTCGGCCTTTGGCGCGGTGGCGCGGGAGGTCGTCGAGGCCTACGGCGACCGGATCATGGAGCACCCGGTGGGCACCGGGCCGTTCCGCCTCGCGCAGTGGCGCCGGGCGTCGCAGATCGTGCTGGAGAGGAACCCCGGCTACCGCGACGAGTACTACGACGAGGAGGCGCCGCCCGACGACCCCCTTGCGCAGGCGGCGGTAGCGGCGAACCGCGGCAAGAAGCTGCCGCTCGTCGACCGCGTGGAGATTGCGATCGTCGAAGAGAACCAGCCGCGTTGGCTCGCCTTCCTGCGCGGCGACCACGACATCCTGTGGGAGGTGCCGGCGGAGTACGCCGACATCGCGATGCCGAACAACCAGCTGGCGCCGCATCTGAAAAAGCGCGACATCACGATGGTGCGCTACTCGCGCGCCGACGTGTCGTTCTCGTACTTCAACATGGAAGATCCGGTGGTCGGCGGCTACACCCCCGAGAAGGTGGCGCTGCGCCGCGCGATCTCGCTCGCCGTCGACCTGGACAAAGAGATCCGCCTCGTGCGCAAGAGCCAGGCGATTCCGTCGCAGGGCCCGATCGCGCCCGAGACCTGGGGCTACGACCCGGACCTGAAGACCGAGATGAGCGACTTCGATCGCCCGCGCGCGAAGGCCTTGCTCGACCTGTTCGGCTACGTTGACCGCGACGGCGACGGCTGGCGCGAGCAACCCAACGGCAGCCCGCTGCGGCTCGAATACAGCACCCAGCCCGACCAGCAATCGCGCCAGCTCAACGAACTGTGGCGCAAGAACATGGATGCGATCGGCATCCGCATCGAGTTCAAGACCGCCAAGTGGCCGGAGAACCTGAAGCAATCCACCGCCGGCAAGCTGATGATGTGGGGCCTGGGCTGGAGCGCCGTCGCGCCGGACGGCGATACCTTCCTCGCCCTGGGCTATGGCGGCAACAAGGGGCAGGCGAACAAGGCGCGCTTCGACCTGCCGGCGTTCAACAAGGCGTACCTCGCGCAGAAGGTGCTGCCGAACGGGCCCGAGCGGCAAGTTGCGATGGACGAGGCGCAGCGCCTGATGGTGGCGTACATGCCGGCGAAGCTGCATGTGCACCGGGTCTGGACCGACCTGGCCCAGCCCTGGGTGATCGGCTATCACCGCAACGGCTTCGTGCGGGAGTTCTGGAAGTGGGTGGATGTGGACGTGGAGATGCAGAGAAGGATGGCCCAATGAAAATGAAGCGGCTCCTGGGTGTGGTGTGCGCATTGAGTATGGGTGTGCTGGCCCTTCCGGCAGTCGCGCAGACAGCGGGGCCGCCACCGGCCGCGAAGGTCCTCCGGTATGCATTCAATGCAGCCGAGACCGGCTTCGACCCCGCACAGCTCAGCGACCTGTACTCGCGCATCATCACGGCGCACATCTTCGAGTCGCCGCTGGCATACGACCATCTGGCGCGCCCGCTCAAGCTCAAGCCGTCGACCGCCGTGGCCATGCCTGAGGTATCGGATGACTTCCGCACCTTCGTGTTCCGGATCAAGCCAGGCATCTACTTCACGGACGACCCCGCCTTCAACGGCAAGAAGCGGGAGCTCGTCGCCGAAGACTACGTCTATTCGTTGAAGCGGGTCTACGACCCCAAGTTGAAAAGTCCCGGCGCCGCGGTTCTCGAGGACGAAGGCATCATCGGACTGCAGGCGCTGCGCGAAGACGCGATCGAGAACAACAAACCCTTCGATTACGACCGGCCTGTCGAAGGACTGAAGGCGCTCGATCGCTATGCGCTCCAGGTGACGTTGCGGGAGTCGAGGCCGCGCCACCTGTATACCTGGGCCTCCGGCGACATCTACGGCGCTGTGGCGCGGGAGGTCGTCGAGGCCTATGGCGACAAGATCATGGACCACCCCGTCGGGACCGGGCCGTTCCGCCTCGTCGACTGGCGGCGAAGCTCGCGCATCGTGCTCGAGCGCAACCCCACATATCGCGCGGAGTTCTACGACGCGCAGCCGAACGACGACGACGCCGAAGGCCAAGCGCTGCTGCAGCGCCTCAGAGGCCGACGCCTGCCAATGCTGGACCGCGTGGAGGTGTCAATCATCGAGCAGTCGCAGCCTCGCTGGCTGTCATTCATGAACGGCGAGCACGACTTTCTGCAGGGCCTGCCGGACGAGTTCGTCGACCAGGCCGTTCCGGCTGGCAAGGTCGCGCCGCACCTGGCCAAGAAGGGCGTGCAGGCGTTCCGTGTCCCGGGAGCCGACGTCACACTAACCGTCTTCAACATGGAGAACCCGGTCGTCGGCGGCTACACACCGGAGAAGGTGGCACTGCGCCGGGCCATGGTGCTCGGGACCGACATCGAGCGTGAAATCCGCCTGGCGCGCCGAGGGCAGGCGATCCCCGCGCAATCGATCATGCCGCCAATGACCTCGGGCTATCGACCGGATCTCAGCACAGAGATGAGCGACCACAACCTGGCGCGGGCAAAGGCGCTACTGGACATGTACGGCTACGTCGACCGCGACGGCGACGGGTGGCGCGAGATGCCGGACGGCCAGCCGTTGCTGCTGGAGCGGGCCACGCAGTCCCATCAGGCGTCCCGCCAGCTCGACGAGCTGTGGAAGAAGAGCATGGACGCGCTGGGCCTGCGCGCTTCTCTGAAGGTGGCGCAATGGCCGGAGAACCTGAAGTCCGTGCGCGCCGGCAATTTCATGATCTGGGCGGTAGGGTCCCTCGCCGCGTCGCCGGATGGGCAAGGGGCACTGGAACGTGCTTATGGCCCGTCCACCGGCAAGGGCAACATTGCTCGCTTTCGGTTGCCCGCGTTCGACAAGGTCTACGAGGACATGAAGATGGTGCCTGACGGCCCCGAACGACAGGCCTTGTTCGACGAAGCGACCAAACTGCTGGTCGCTTACGCGCCGTATCGCATGGGTGTGCACCGCATCTTGACGGACCTCGCCTATCCATGGGTCGTCGGCTATCGGCGCCCGCCGTTCTGGCTCGACTGGTGGCAGTACGTGGATATCGAGGCCACAGCACGAGAGACTTCGAAATGAGGCGGCCACATGCTCTCTTGCCCGCCGTGCTGCTCGCACTCGCCACCGTCGTCGGGACCTCGGCTGCCCAGCCGGCGCCCGCCGGGGCGAAGGTGCTGCGCTACGCGTTCGTCGCCGCCGAAACCAGCTTCGACCCCGCGAAGATCAGCGACCTCTACTCGCGCATCGTCACAACGCACATCTTCGAGGCGCCGTACAAGTACGACTACCTGGCCCGCCCTTTCAAGGTTCAGCCGAACACGGCGACCGCGATGCCGGAGGTCAGCGACGACTTCAAGAGCTGGACGATTCGCATCAAACCTGGCATCTACTTTGCCGACGATCCGGCGTTCAAGGGCAAGAAGCGCGAGCTCGTCGCGCAGGACTACGTGTACGCGTGGAAGCGCATCTTCGATCCGGTCAACAGCAGTCCGCTGTACGCCGGGTTCCAGGACCTCGGATTCATCGGCGTCGACGCGTTGCGCGAAGAAGCGCTGAAAACCAAGAAGCCGTTCGACTATGACCGCGAGGTCGAAGGCCTGCGGGCGCTGGACCGCTACACGGTGCAGCTCAAGGTTGACCAACCGCGCCCGCGCCTGATCTACAGCCTGGCCGACAGCAGCATCGTCGGCGCCGTGGCCCGCGAGGTGGTGGAGCACTACGGCGCGGCTGTCGGCGAGCATCCGGTAGGCACCGGCCCGTTCAAGCTGTCGGTTTGGCGCCGCAGCTCGCTGATTTCCCTGGTTCGAAATGCGGACTATCGCGAGGTTTTCTACGATGCGGAGCCGAACGCGGACGACCCTGAAGGTCAGGCGCTGCTACAGCGATTCAGGGGGCGTCGTCTGCCGATGATCGACCGTGTCGAGGTCAACATCATCGAAGAAAGCCAGCCACGCTGGCTTGCGTTTTTGAATGCCCAGTTCGACTACGTGGTGGTGCCGCTGGAGTTCGCGATCATGGGTGCGCCGAACGGAAAACTCGCGCCGAACCTGGCGAAGCAGGGCGTACAGATGTACCGCGTCGTCGCGCCCGACCGAACCTTGTACTACTTCAACATGGAAGACCCGCTCATTGGCGGCTACACCCCGGAGAAGGTTGCACTGCGCCGGGCCATCAGCCTGGCCAGCGATGTGTGGCGCGAGATCAACGTCGTCCGACGAGGCCAGGCGATTCCCGCCCAGACTTTGGTCGCGCCCGGCACCTATGGCTACGACCCGAACTACAAGAGCGAGAACAGCGACTACGACCCCGCGCGGGCAAAGGCGCTGCTCGACATCTTCGGCTATGTCGATCGCGATGGCGACGGCTGGCGCGATATGCCGGACGGCAAGCCGCTCGTCATTCAATACGCCAGCCAGCCGGATGCGATTTCCCGCGCCTTCGACGAGATCTGGAAGAAGAACATGGACGCGGTCAACCTCAGGCTCGAGATCGAGGCCGGCCAGTGGCCGGAGCAACTGAAGAAGGCCCGCGCCGGCCAGCTGATGGTGTGGCAACTCGGCTACTCGGCCGGTTCACCGGACGTGCAGGATGCGCTGCAGATTCTCTATGGCCCCGCGTCGGGGGGACAAAATCTCGCGCGATTCAAGAACGAACGTTTCGACGAGATCTATCGCGAGGTGCAGGCGCTGCCCGACGGCCCGCAGCGGCTCGCCCTGGTTCGCGAGGCGCAAGGCATCGTCACTGCATACGCGCCGCACAAGTACAACGTGCACCGAATCGTGACCGACCTGACTCAGCCGTGGCTCAAGGGCTACCGCCGGCCGCCCTACGCGAACCAGTGGTGGCACTACGTGGACATCGACCACGACGAACGGCGATCGCGATAGACCTCCTCATGGACCGGCGCCAGTGGCTCGCGGCAGCGGCAGGTGTGGCGGTCTGGCCTGTTTCGCCGTCAGCCAGCGCCCAAACCCGCCCCACCAACACGCTGCGTGTGTGCTTCCGCGTCGCCGAGACCGGCTTCGACCCGCCCCAGGTCGGCGATCTCAACTCGTCGATGGTCGTCGCCAGCATCTTCGAGTCGCCGCTGACCTACGACTATCTCGCGCGACCCGTGAAGCTGCGGCTGCAGACCGCCGCAGCGATGCCGGAGATTTCGGATGACTTCCGAACCTTCACGTTCCGCATCCGCCCCGGCATCTTCTTCGCCGACGACCCGGCCTTCGGCGGCAAACCGCGCGAGCTCGTGGCCCAGGACTACGTCTATTCGATCAAGCGCTACTACGACCCTCGCCTGAACAGCGAGCACCTG
>DATKCI010000141.1:0-12517 GCA_035513255.1 Piscinibacter sp.
CAGGTCGGGGCGCAGACCCACCTGTACCCCCTCGACCTCACCCTGGTGCCGCGCGCGGTGACGGTGCTGCTCGGCGCCACGCAGGCCGGAAAGACTTCGCTGATGCGCCTGATGGCCGGGCTGGACGCGCCGAGCAAGGGCCGCGTACTGGCCGACGGGCAGGACGTGACCGGCAAGCCGGTGCGCGAACGCAACGTCGCCATGGTCTACCAGCAGTTCATCAATTACCCGTCGCTGACGGTGGCCGACAACATCGCCTCGCCGCTGAAGCTACGGCGCGAGAAGGGCATTGCCGAGCGCGTCAACGAACTTGCGGCCAAGCTGCACATCGAGCCCTTCCTCAAGCGCCTGCCGGCCGAACTGTCGGGTGGCCAGCAGCAACGCGTGGCGCTGGCGCGGGCGCTGGCGAAGAAGGCGCCGCTGATGCTGCTCGACGAGCCGCTGGTGAACCTGGACTACAAGCTGCGCGAGGAACTGCGCGACGAACTGTCGCAGCTGTTCGCGACCGGCGAATCGACGGTGGTCTATGCCACCACGGAGCCGACCGAGGCGCTGCTGCTGGGCGGCTACACCGCGGTGCTCGACGCCGGCGAGCTGCTGCAGTACGGCCCGACGGCCGAGGTGTTCCACAAGCCGAAGTCGATCCGCGTCGCCCGCGCGTTCAGCGATCCGCCGATGAATCTGCTCCCCGGCACGGCGGCTTCGCTCGGCGTCACGCTGTCGGCCGGCGTCAAGCTGTCGGTGCCGCTGCCGGCCGCGAGCACGTCCTCGTTGACGATCGGCGTGCGCGCCAGCGGTTTGCGCGTGCACGGCCGCAACGGCGATCTGGCGCTGCCGGGCAAGGTCGAGCTGGCCGAGATCTCCGGGTCGGACACCTTCGTGCACGTCGAGACGGAGGTCGGCGAACTCGTCGCGCAGCTGACCGGCGTCCACCAGTTCACGCTCGGCGAGGCGATCACGCTGTACATGAACCCCACACAGGTCTACGTGTTCGATGCGTCGGGCGACCTGCTCGTCGCTCCCACCCCGGAGGGAAACTGACATGGCGCGCATTGACCTCGACCTGGCGCACGCCTACAAGCCGAATCCGCAGAAGGAGGAGGACTACGCGCTGCTGCCGCTGAAGATGAGCTTCGACGACGGCGGCGCCTACGCGCTGCTGGGCCCGTCGGGCTGCGGCAAGACGACGATGCTCAACATCGTCTCCGGCCTCGTGAGGCCCTCGCACGGCAGCGTGATGTTCGACGGCCGGCCCGTCACCGGCGACACGCCGCAGCAGCGCAACATCGCGCAGGTGTTCCAGTTTCCGGTGATCTACGACACGATGACCGTGGCCGAGAACCTGGCGTTCCCGCTGCGCAACCGAAAAGTCGCACCCGACAAGATCAAACAGCGGGTCGGCGCGATCGCCGAAATGCTCGAGATGAGCGACCAGCTCGACATGCGCGCCGCCGGCCTCGCCGCCGACGCGAAGCAGAAGATCTCGCTCGGCCGCGGGCTGGTGCGCGAAGACGTCAGCGCCGTGCTGTTCGACGAGCCGCTGACGGTGATCGATCCGCACCTGAAGTGGCAGCTGCGCCGCAAGCTCAAGCAGATCCACCACGAGCTGAAGCTGACGCTGATCTACGTGACGCACGACCAGGTGGAGGCGCTGACCTTCGCCGACCAGGTCGTCGTGATGACACGCGGCCGTGCGGTGCAGGTCGGCAGCGCGAGCGAGTTGTTCGAGCGGCCGCGGCACACCTTCGTCGGCAACTTCATCGGCTCGCCCGGCATGAACTTTTTGCCGGCGCGCTGGGAGCGCGACGGCATCGTCGTCGGCGGTCAGCTGCTGCGCAGCGGCGCCGTGCGACCCGAGCTCTCAGACGCCGGCGACTTCACGCTCGGCGTGCGGCCCGAGTACGTCGAGATGGCTGAACCGGGCCAGCCCGACGCGCTGCCGGCGCGCGTCGACAAGGCGCAAGACATCGGCACCTACTGGCTCGTCACGGCCACCAGCGGTGATGCGGTGATCCGTGCACGGCTGAGCCCGCAGGCCAAGGTGCCTGCCGTCGGCGACGACGTGTGGCTCAACGTGCTGGGCACGCACACCTGCTTTTATAAGGACGAGGAGCTCATCGCATGAAACCCGTCAACCAGAAAGCCTGGTTGCTCATCCTGCCGGTCATCCTGTGCGTGGCCTTCTCGGCCGTTCTGCCGCTGATGACGGTGGTGAACTACTCGGTGCAGGACATCATCTCGCCCGAGCGGCGTGTGTTCGTCGGCACCGAGTGGTTCAAGGCGGTGATGCGCGACGACGACCTGCAAGGCGCGCTGCTGCGCCAGATCACCTTCTCGTTCTCGGTGCTGCTGGTCGAGATTCCGCTGGGCATCATGCTCGCGCTGTCGATGCCGGCCAAGGGCTGGCAGGCGTCCGCGGTGCTCGTGACCGTCGCGATCTCGCTGCTGATCCCGTGGAACGTCGTCGGCACGATCTGGCAGATCTACGGCCGCACCGACATCGGCCTGATGGGCGCCGCACTGGCCTCGCTCGGCATCGACTACAGCTACACCGGCAATGCGACCGACGCCTGGCTCACCGTGCTCGCGATGGATGTGTGGCACTGGACGCCGCTGGTCGCGCTGCTGTGTTACGCCGGCCTGCGCGCGATTCCCGACGCCTACTACCAGGCCGCCCGCATCGACGGCGCGAGCAAGTTCGCGGTGTTCCGCTACATCCAGTTGCCCAAGCTGCGCGGCGTGCTGATGATCGCGGTGCTGCTTCGTTTCATGGACAGCTTCATGATCTACACCGAGCCCTTCGTGCTGACCGGCGGCGGCCCCGGCAACGCGACCACCTTCCTGTCGCAGTACCTGACGCAGAAGGCGGTCGGCCAGTTCGACCTCGGACCGGCGGCGGCGTTCTCGCTGATCTATTTCCTCATCATCCTGCTGCTGTGCTTCATCCTCTACAACTGGATGCAGCGCGTCGGCCAGGGCCAAGCCAAAGAAGGAGCCGCCCATGGATAGGCCCGCCGCCGCCCACCTGCAGCCGCCCACGCCGGTGGAGCTGCCCAAGGTCAAGCGAGCCGCCGGCGAGGCGCGCTTCCAGAAGCGCACGATCTTCCTGATCCTCTACCTCGTGTTCGCCATCCTGCCGGTGTACTGGATGGTCAACATGTCGTTCAAGACGAACGCGGAGATCCTGTCCACGTTCAGCCTGTGGCCGCAGGACTTCACCTGGGCGCACTACAGGACGATCTTCACCGACGAGAGCTGGTACTCCGGCTACATCAACTCTCTGATCTACGTCGCGATCAACACGGTGATTTCGCTCGCCGTCGCGCTGCCGGCGGCCTATGCGTTCTCGCGCTATTCGTTCCTCGGCGACAAGCACGTCTTCTTCTGGCTGCTGACCAACCGCATGACGCCGCCGGCGGTGTTCCTGCTGCCGTTCTTCCAGCTCTACACGACGCTCGGGCTGATGGACACGCACATCGCGGTAGCGCTCGCGCACCTGCTGTTCAACGTGCCGCTGGCGGTGTGGATCCTGGAAGGTTTCATGAGCGGCATTCCGCGTGAGATCGACGAGACGGCCTACATCGACGGGTATTCGTTCCCGCGCTTCTTCCTGACGATCTTCATCCCGCTGATCAAGTCGGGCGTCGGCGTGGCGGCGTTCTTCTGTTTCATGTTCAGCTGGGTCGAGCTCTTGATGGCGCGCACGCTGACCAGCGTGGATGCGAAGCCGATCGTCGCGACGATGACGCGCACGGTGAGTGCGTCGGGCATGGACTGGGGCGTGCTGGCCGCGGCCGGCGTGCTGACCATCGTGCCCGGCGCGATCGTGATCTGGTTCGTGCGGCACTACATCGCCAAGGGCTTCGCGATGGGCCGGGTCTAGGGGTCTTACTCCCTCTCCCAGGGGGAGAGGGGGCAATACAGAAGGAGTGCGAAGCAATGTTCAACTGGATGGCCTGGACCCTGCCGGTGGCGGTGTTCTTCACCTGCATCGTGCTGATGCTGATCGGCATGACGGTGTGGGAAATCAAGTCGCCGACCGTGATGCGCAAGGGCTTTTTGCCGCTTGCGACAACCCGCGGCGACCGCCTGTTCATCGGCCTGCTCAGCGCGGCCTACGTGAACCTGCTGTTCCTCGCGTTCAGCGAAGAGATGGTCGACTGGTTCTCGCTCAGCGAAGAACCGTCGGTCTGGATCAGCTTCGTCGCATCGATGGCGGTGCTCGCGCTGGTCATGAAGAAAGGTTAGTTCTCAGAGGAACAGGCGGCCGGCCACACCTTCCCAGCCGGAACGCCGATGCAATGAACGGGAAGCTCTTGAGGAGACACAGATGAAGTTGCGCTTGAATGCAGTGGCCTTTGCCGCAGCCGCCTTGGCCCTGGGCCAAAGCGCGTGGGCGGGCGAAGCCGAAGCGAAGAAGTGGGTCGACAACGAGTTCCAGCCGTCCACGCTGTCGAAAGACAAGCAGATGGCCGAGATGAAGTGGTTCATCGACGCGGCGAAGAAGCTGCAAGCCAAGGGCGTGAACGAGATCTCGGTCGTGTCCGAGACGATCACCACGCACGAGTACGAATCGAAGACGCTGGCGAAAGCCTTCGAGGAGATCACCGGCATCAAGGTCAAGCACGACCTGATCCAGGAAGGCGACGTGGTCGAGAAGTTGCAGACCTCGATGCAGTCCGGCCGCTCGATCTACGACGGCTGGATCTCCGACTCCGACCTGATCGGCACGCACTACCGCTACGGCAAGGTGATGAACCTCACCGACTACATGGCCGGCAAGGGCAAGGAGTACACCAACCCTGGTCTGGACCTGAAGGACTTCATCGGCACCAAGTTCACGACCGCGCCGGACGGCAAGCTGTACCAGCTGCCCGACCAGCAGTTCGCCAACCTGTACTGGTTCCGCGCCGACCTGTTCGCGCGCAAGGACCTGCAGGACAAGTTCAAGGCCAAGTACGGCTACGACCTGGGCGTGCCGCTGAACTGGTCGGCCTACGAGGACATCGCCGACTTCTTCACCAACGACGTGAAGCAGATCGACGGCAAGCCGATCTACGGGCACATGGACTACGGCAAGAAGGACCCGTCGCTCGGCTGGCGTTTCACCGACGCGTGGCTGTCGATGGCCGGCACCGCCGACATCGGAACGCCGAACGGCCTGCCGATCGACGAGTGGGGCATTCGCGTCGCCGACGACAAGTGCACGCCGGTGGGCGCCTCGGTGGCGCGCGGCGGCGCGACCAACTCGCCGGCCGCCGTCTACGCCTTGACCAAGTACGTCGACTGGATGAAGAAGTACGCGCCCAAGGAAGCCACCGGCATGACCTTCGGCGAAGCCGGCCCGGTGCCCGCGCAAGGCCAGATCGCCCAGCAGATCTTCTGGTACACGGCTTTCACCGCCGACATGACCAAGAAGGGCCTGCCGGTCGTCAACGAGGACGGCACGCCGAAGTGGCGCATGGCCCCCGGCCCGAACGGCCCGTACTGGAAGCAGGGCATGCAAAACGGCTACCAGGACGTCGGTTCCTGGACCTTCTTCGCAGCCCACGATGAAAACCGCACGGCAGCCGCCTGGCTGTACGCGCAGTTCATCACCGCGAAGACGACGTCGCTGAAGAAGACCATCGTCGGCCTGACGCCGATCCGCGAGTCCGACATCCAGTCGCAGGCGATGACCGACCTCGCGCCGAAACTGGGCGGCCTGGTCGAGTTCTACCGCAGCCCGGCGCGTGTCGCGTGGAGCCCCACCGGCACCAACGTGCCCGACTACCCGAAGCTCGCGCAGCTGTGGTGGAAGAACGTCGCGGTGGCGGTGACCGGCGAGAAGACGCCGCAGGCGGCGATGGACACGCTGGCCGAGGAGATGGACCAGGTGATGGCCCGCCTCGAGCGCGCCGGCATGGCCAACTGCCCGCCCAAGCTGAACAAGAAGAGCGATCCCGCGAAGTGGTTGAGCGACAAGAGCGCGCCGTGGAAGAAGCTGGCGAACGAAAAGCCGAAGGGCCAGACGATCCAGTACGACAAGCTGCTGGGCGCCTGGAAGGAAGGCAAGGTTCGCTGAACGACCGCGCGGCCTGAACGTCACGCCCCCGATGCGCGAGCATCGGGGGCGTTTTTCCTCTGGCGCACAAGGTACGCTTGGCACCTGCACCGCCCCAGTGACCGACGACCGTGAACCTGCGCCGCCTTTGCTGCCTCCTTGTTGCCGCGATGCTTTCAGCGGGTGCACACGCCGCCGACGCCGAACAGTCGCTGTCGGCGCTGCCCTATTCCCCGAGCCTCGATCTGCGTTCGCTCGACCGCAGCGTCGATCCCTGCGCCGACTTCTACGCCTACAGCTGCGGCGGCTGGCAGCGGAACAACCCGCTGCCGCCGGACCAGGAGAGCTGGAGCGTCTACGCCAAGCTGCACGAGGACAACCTGCGTTTCCTCTGGGGCCTGCTCGCCGAAGCCGCGGCCGTTCGCCCGGACCGCACGCCCGCCGAGCAGAAGACGGGCGACTACTTCGCCGCCTGCATGGACGAGCCGGCGATCGATGCGGCGGGGCTGGCGCCGCTGCGTCGCACGCTCGCGCGCATAGCCGGGCTGCGCTCGGTGAAGGCGCTCGCGCCGCTGGTCGCGGGTCTGCACCTGTCGGGGGCCGGCGGTGCGATGTTCGGGTTCGGTTCGGAACAGGACTTCGGGAACTCGACACGCGTCATCGCCTTCGCCGATGCCAGCGGCCTGGGCCTGCCCGATCGCGAGCAGTATCTGGCGAAGGATGCGCGGTCGCGCGAGATCCGCCGGGCCTACCGGGCGCACGTGGCGCGCATCTTCGAGCTGGCCGGCCACCGCAGGCCGGCGGCCGAAGCGGCCGCGCGCACGGTGATCGGAATGGAAACCGAGCTGGCACGCGCCTCGCTGTCGCGTGTGCAGCGCCGCGATGCCCGCAAGCTGTACCACCTGATGACGAGCGCGCAGCTGCAGCGGCTCGCGCCAGCCTTCGACTGGCGGGCCTACCTGCGCACAAGCGCTGTGCCGACGAGTCAGCCGGTCAACGTCGCGGAACCCGCGTTCTTCCGCCGGCTCGACCGACTGCTCGCCACGCGCGCGCTCGCCGACTGGAAGACGTACTTGCGCTGGCACACGCTGAATGCTCACGCGCCGACCCTGCATGCACCGATGGCGCGCGCGGACTTCGATTTCTACGCGACGACCTTGCGCGGCGTCGAAGAGATGCCGCCGCGCTGGAAACAGTGCGTGCGCTGGGTCGACCGCGACCTCGGCGAGGCGCTCGGCCGGATGTTTGTCGCCCGCACCTTCGCGCCGGAGACGAAACAGCGCGCCGCCGACATGGCCGAGCACATCCGGCAGGCGATGGAAGCGCGCATCCGGGCGCTCGACTGGATGGGACCGAAGACCCAGCAGCAGGCGCTCGCGAAACTCGCCACGCTCGTCAACAAGATCGGCCATCCGGAACGCTGGCGAGACTACGGCGCGCTGGAGATCCGCCGCGACAACTTCTTCGGCAACGTGCAGCGCGGACTCGGGTTCGAGGCCCGGCGCCAGCTGGCGAAGATCGGCCACCCGGTGGACCGCAGCGAATGGGGCATGACGCCGCCTACGGTCAATGCCTACTACAACGCGCTGATGAACGACATGAACTTCCCGGCCGGCATCCTGCAGCCGCCGCTGTTCGACCCCGAGTTGGACGACGCACCGAACTACGGCAACACCGGCTCGACGATCGGCCATGAACTGACCCACGGCTTCGACGACGAGGGCCGCCGCTTCGATGCGCAGGGCAACCTGCGCGACTGGTGGACCGCGCAGGACGCCGCCGAATTCGACAAGCGCACGGCCTGCATCGTCGAGCAGTACGGCGGCTACACGGTGGTCGACGACATCAAGATCAACGCCCGCCTGACGCTCGGCGAAGACGTGGCCGATCTCGGTGGCACGGTGCTCGCGTACGCGGCATGGAAGGCGGCCACGGCCGACCAGGCGCTCGTGCCCATCGACGGCTTCACGCCCGAGCAGCGCTTCTTCATCGGCATGGCGCAATGGGCCTGCAGCAACGAACGGCCGCAGGTGCTGCGCCTGGGCGCGCTGGCCGACCCGCACTCGCCGCCGCGCTACCGGGTCAACGGCGTGCTGTCCAACCTGCCCGAATTCGCGCGTGCGTTTTCGTGCAAGGCGGGGCAGCCGATGGTCCGCGAGAAGCCCTGCAGAGTCTGGTGAGGCGATGAACCAAAGCGCCGTGCCCCGTCGGTTCGAACATCCGCAGGACGCCGCGGAATTCAGGCAGGTCCACCGCCCGGGCATCGAGCTGTATCGCGCCCACATCGTGCGCTACGCGTTCGATCCGCACACCCACGACGCCTTCGGCCTCGGCGCGATCGACAGCGGCGTCGAGCGCTTCCGCTACCGCGGCGCGGAGCACCTGGCGCCGCCGCAGTCGCTGGTGCTGATGAACCCCGACATGCTGCACACCGGCCGTGCCGAGACCGAACAGGGCTGGCGCTACCGGATGATTTATCTGGATGCGCAGGTGCTGGAACAAGTGACCGGCGAGCGCGGCTGGTGGTTCGCCGAGCCGGTCGGGCGCGATGCGATGGCCGCGCGCCGCGTGAGCGAGCTGCTCACGGCGATGTGGCAGTGCCATGATCCCTTGGCGATCGACGGTGGACTGCTCGCGCTGACGGACCTGCTGCGTCCGTACGCGCGCGGCACACGACCGGTCGAACCGCCGCGCCGGCTGAACGCCGACCTCGCCCTCGACCGCGCCATTGCGCTGATGAACGACCGCCTGGCCGACGGGTTGACGCTCGATCAGCTGGCCGGCGCCGCCGGGCTCAGTCCATTCCACTTCCTCCGGCGCTTCAAGGCACGCCACCATGCCACGCCGCACCAGATGCTGATGGCCTTGCGGCTGTTCCGTGCGAAGCAGCGGCTGGCCGCCGGCATCCCGCCAGCGGCGGTGGCCGCCGAGGTCGGTCTCGTCGATCAGGCGCATCTGACGCGCCGCTTCGCCCGCATGTACGGCGTCACGCCGGCGCGGTATCAGCGTCAGCTCGGCGCCCGCTGCGGCGCGACCGACGCGATCCAGTCGTCCACCACCTTCTCCAGCACGTCCAGCGGGAGCGCCCCCTGGTCGAGCACCACCTGATGGAACTGCCGGATGTCTAAGCGCTCACCGAGCTTGTCGCGTGCGCGGTCGCGATCTCCTTGCGCAGCCGCGCCACCTGCGCCAGACCGAGCGAATGGAAGCCGCCCGATGAACCGAGGCTCAGGCTGCGAAAGCCCTCGAACGCCTGCATCCGCACCTGTTGCGCGAGTCCGTGGACGAATACGTCGTACGGCACCCGGTCGGTGGGCGACAGCGCGTCGCGGCGAATCGCCTGTGCTTGCGCCAGCGTGCGCCGGACTTCTTCATCGCGGGCCGAACGCGCCTGCGCAGACTGGTCGGTGAGGCGGGCGCCATGACGATGGTCGCCGAGGTGGGTGGCGCGTTCGGGGTTGGACCGCAGCGTCGCCTGCCAGTGCTGCTCGAACAAGGCATGCAGCCGCTGCGTCTGCGCGGCATCCACCGGGGTGGCCTGGGCGGTGCCGAGCGTCAGTGCGACGAGCCAGACGGCGAGCAGGGCGGCGGGCCATGGGCGACGGTTCGGGGGCGACATGCGGCTTTCCTTCGATGCAAGCGCTGTACGGTTCCGGGCAGCGCCGGGACGCTACTGTGCCACCGGTGCCGCCCGCTCGCCCGCCATGTGCGCGATCGGCCTGCCGCCAGCGCGGCAACAGCAATCCGGTACAAGACCGGTGCCACCGCGCTGCGCCACACTGGCCGGCATGTTCATCGGCACCTTGTTCGCGCTCGCCGCAGGCCTCGTGTGGGGCCTCGTCTTCATCGCTCCGTTGCTGTTGCCCGACTATCCGGCGGCGCTGCTGTCGTTCGCCCGCTACCTGGCGTTCGGCCTCATTGCGCTGCCGCTCGCGTGGTTCGACCGCCGCCGGCTTGCGGAGCTCCGGCGCGCCGACTGGGTCGAGGCGCTGAAGCTGTCCGCCATTGGCAACCTGCTGTACTACCTGTTCCTCGCCGCCGCGATTCAGCGCGCCGGCGGGCCGCTGCCGACGATGGTCATCGGCACGTTGCCGGTGGTCATCGCGATCAGCTCGAACCTGCGTGATGCCAAGCGCGACGGCCGGCTGCGGTGGCGGCAGCTCGCCCCGTCGCTCGTGCTGATCGGCGCCGGCATCGCGCTCGTGAACCACGTCGAGATCGAGCACCTGCGCGCCGACACGCAGGCCGATCTCGGCCGCTACGCGCTGGGCGCGCTGCTCGCGGTCGGTGCCGTGGTCTGCTGGACCTGGTACCCGATGCGCAACGCCGACTGGCTGCGGGCGCATCCGGACCGCAGCCCGCGCACCTGGGCCACTGCCCAAGGCGTGGCAACCCTGCCGCTCGCGCTCGCCGGCGTGCTCGGCTTCTGGGGATGGAACACGCTGAGCGGCCAGGCCTTCGACATGCCGCTCGGCCCGACGCCCGAGCGTTTCGTCGGCCTGATGCTCGCGATCGGCCTGCTCGCGTCGTGGCTGGGCACGCTGTGCTGGAACGAAGCGAGCCAGCGCCTGCCGACGACGCTGGCCGGCCAGCTGATCGTGTTCGAGACGCTGTCGGCGCTGGCTTACGCGTTCATGCTGCGCGGCCAGCCGCCCGCGCCGGCCACGCTCGCCGGAATCGCGTTGCTGGTCGCCGGCGTGGTCTGGGCGCTGCGGGCGCGGCCGCAGCTGCCGATCGCGCAGGGGCCTGCGTGAACTCCCAGATGCCGCCATCACTGCAGATCGGATGCAGGCACACCATTCGCTTGAGGGTGTCTGCCGACATCCTTTCCGACGTCATCCACATGCACTTTCGCTTGCCGACATCCGCGGTTCTGTGGGCGGGCCTCCTGGCGACGGCCGCCACAGCGCAGGTTCAGCGCCCCGACTTGGCGCAAGCCACCGAGCGGGTGACGCGGCAGACGAACGAATTCCGCGCCGCTCACCGCGCCGGCGCCACCACGGCAGACCCCGCGCTCACCGAAGCCGCCCAGGCCTTCGCGGACCACATGGCGCGCACCGACCGCTACAGTCATGAGGCGGACGGCCGGCGCCCCTCCGAGCGGGCGAGCGCCCACGGCTACGACTACTGCCTGGTGTCGGAGAACATCGCCTTCGTGCAAAGCTCCGCCGGGTTCGAGACGCAAGAACTCGCCGAGCGCTTGGTGCGTGGATGGAAGGAGTCGCCCGGGCACCGCAAGAACATGCTCGACGTGGCCGTCACCGAAACCGGCGTCGCGATCGCCCAGAGCCCGCGGACGAAACGCTACTACGCGGTCCAGATGTTCGGCCGGCCACGCGAAGAAACGATCGAATTCCGCATCGCCAACCGCTCGCCCACGCTGCTGCGCTACGAGCTGGGCGAACGGTCGTACGAACTGCCTCCGCGCGTCACGCACACGCATCAGCAATGCCGCCCGCTGACGCTGACGATCCGGCTGCCCGGCCATGCGGAGCCGATCGCCCTGCGGCCGGCGCACGGCGAACGCTATCTCGTCGAGCCACAGGGGACCCACGGCTACCGGCTGAACAAGGGTTGAAAACCCGACGCGCCTGCGCATTCGTCCAGCGAAGCAAGAATTTCTCGCCGACCGGCATGCCTTACCGACGCGAGGCGCTGCTGTTCGTCGTGATGATCCAGCTGCGGAAGCTCTACGTTGAAGAGGTGCTGGAGAATGGCGGCTCGATTGGAATTTGAAGGACTCTGCCGTGAACCGTCGACACCTCGTCCTCGCCCCTTTGGCCGCGCTCGGCCTCGCCGCCTGCGGCGACAAACCGGCCGAGGCGCCGCCCGCCGCCAAGCTGACCGCCCGCGAGGCCTACGAGCTGGCCACGAAAGCCCACGGCTTCACGGTCGGCCAGCTGATGGCCGCCAACACCGTCTATGTCTTCTTCGACACCACTTGCCCGCATTGCGCGGCGCTGTGGGCGAGCGCCAAGCCGCTGCTGGGCCGCCTCAAGATGGTGTGGATCCCGATCGGCCTGCTGCAGCGGGCCTCGACCGCGCAAGGTGCCACCATCCTCTCGGCGCCCGACCCGGCCGCCGCGATGGAGGAAAACGAAGCAAGCCTGCTGGCCCGCGGCGGCGGGATCACCGCCAACCCGTCGCTGAGCGACGAGGTGCTCGCGAAGATCAAGGAGAACACCGAGCTCTTCCAGCGCCTGGGCGCCGACAGCGTGCCGCTGATCGTCTACCGCAACGCGCGCAGCGCAGAGTTCGGCATGCACCCGGGCTCGGTCGACACCGCCCAGCTGGCCGCGATGGCGGGCGTTTGATCGTTCGCGGAACGCTTCCCTAGCCCGTCTTTCTCACTTTTCCGTGGATAACCTGTGAGTTGAGCGTTGCCTGCAGCGCAAGTCGTTGATCTGCAAGGAGCGCGAGGCGACGAGGCGTGTAGTGGAGACCTTGGTCCTTGCGCGCGATGCGTGGGGTGCC
>DATKCI010000142.1:0-4566 GCA_035513255.1 Piscinibacter sp.
GCCCGGCTACCGTCGCATCGAGACGCCGTGTCCCGCGGGGCGCAGGCCCTGGCCCGGTCCCCACCGGTGGCTGCGCGCCCTCAAGACCTTCATCGCTCAGTGCAATGGCTCATCCTTGACTTCATTCATAGAAACTACGAACTCTCGATGCGCCGCGCCTTGAGGCTGCCGGCACCCGCCGCGGCGCTCATGAACCAGCAGATCGACGCCGCCCCCATCGCCACGCCGGCCACGCCGAACAGCAGCGGCATCACCGTGCTGGACAGGTTCATCGCCATCGAGCGCAGCGCGATCGCCTCGCCGTGGCGCTCCTGCGGCGTGATGTGGTGCAGCGACGACATGATCATCGGCTGCACTGCGCCCAGCGCGAGGCCCAGCACCACCGCGCAGGCGGCCATCAGCCAGGCCGAGTGCATGAACGGGTAGACCACGTAGACCGCGGCCACGGTCAGCATCGCGCCGACCAGCACAGTCGGCACGGTCAGCCGATGCGCGAGCAGCGGGATCACCAGCCGCACGGCCGCGACCGCGATCGCGAACAAGCCCAGGATGGTGCCTATCGCCGACGCGCTGAAGCCCCGCTCGTGGCCGAGGATGGGCAGCACGAAGGCGTGTACGTCCCAGGCCGCCGACAGCAGCCAGTTCACGATCAGCAGCTGGCGCAGCGGCGCCGAGCGCAGCAGGTCCCATGAGGCCTGGGTGGACGACCCGGTCTTCGGCAGGCGCACCGGCACCTCGACCGGCACGCTGCGCGACCAGAACAAGGCGGCCAGCGGCATCAGCATCAGCACCGCGAACGCCGTGCGGAAGCCGGCCAGGTCGATCAGCGCGCCGGCGACGACCGGTCCGACCACGTTGGACAGCGCCGGCGCAAGACCCAGCCAGCTGAACACGCGCATGCGCTCGGTGCTGTCGCCGGCCATGCGGCCGGCGGTGCGCTGGATCGCGATCATCCCGATGTTCGTGCCGGCGCCGGTCAGCGTCGCCGCGACACACATCGCCGCGTAGTGGCTGGTCGTCGCCGCGACGATGCCGCCGGCGAACGACAAGCCCACGGCGATGCGCAGCGGCCGGTGGTAGCCGTGGCGGTCGGCCATGCGGCCCGCTGGCAGCGCGAGCAGGATCGGCGCGGCCGCGAACAAGGCCATCAGCACACCAACCGCCCACGGGCTCAAGCCCTGGTTCAGCGCCTGCAGCGGCGCCGCCATGCGCACGCCGGCCATGCACGAGTGCAGGCTGATCTGGCCGAGGATCAACGCGAGCAGCGGGCGCGAGAAGCTCGTCACGCCGGAATACCCATTGCCTTCAGACGTTCTCCTCGTCTTCCGGAATGTCGGTCGCAAGCCCCGGCAGCAGCGTCTGCGTGCGCGATTCGGACATGCCTTCCACCGACTTCAGCCGGCTCGACATCACGCGCGTGCGCCGCTCGGCGGCTTCGATCGTGCTGCTCGCCTCGTCGAGCTTTCGCTTCGTCTTCGCGAGCACGTCGCCGAACTTGCCGAACTCGGTCTTCACCGCGCCCAGAACCTCCCAGACCTCGGCGGAGCGCTTCTCCAGCGCGAGGGTTCGAAAGCCCATCTGCAGGCTGTTCAACGTGGCCAGCAAGGTGGTCGGGCCGGCCAGCATCACCTTGTGCTCGCGCTGCATGCCCTCCACCAGACCGGGCCGGCGCAGCGCCTCGGCATACAGGCCCTCGGTCGGCACGAACATGATGCCGAAGTCGGTCGTGTGCGGCGGCGCGACGTATTTCTCGCGGATCGTGCGGGCCTCGGCGCGCAGGCGCACCTCGATCGCCTTGCCGGCCGATTCGACACCGGCCGGGTCGGCGCGCTCCTGCGCTTCGACCAGCCGCTCGTAGTCCTCGCGCGGGAACTTGCAGTCGATCGGCAGCCACAGCGGCGCGCCGTCTTCGCGGCGGCCGGGCAGCTTGATCGCGAACTCCACGCGCGCGCCGGTCGCCGGCACGGTCTCGACGTTGGTCGCGTACTGCTCCGGCGTGAACACCTGCTCCAGCAAACCGGAGAGCTGCACCTCGCCGAAGATGCCGCGGGTCTTCACGTTGGTCAGCACGCGGTTCAGCGAACCGACGTCCTTCGCGAGCCCTTGCATCTCGCCGAGGCCGCGGTGCACCTGGTCGAGCCGGTCGGCCACCTGCTTGAAACTTTCGCCGAGCCGCGCTTCGAGCGTCGCGTGAAGCTTCTCGTCGACCGTCGCGCGCATTTGATCGAGCTTCTGCTCGTTGCCCTGCTGCAAGGTCGTGAGGCGCTGCTCGACGGTCGTGCGGACCTCGGCGAGGCGGCGCTCGTTGGCATCGGACATCGCGCGCAGCTGCTCGGTCAGCGCATCCGAAAAGCGCTTCAGCGCCATGTCCTGCGCCTCGCGCGAGGCTTGCGCCTGCGTGGTCTGGGAGCTCACCGCGCCCTGCAGCGTCTGGCTCACCGCCGTCTGCATCGCGGCCAGCTGCGTGCGAAAGCTGTCGATCTGCTCGTTCTGCGTGCGGGCCACGTCGCCCTGCTGGTTCAACAGCGTCTGCTGGAACACGCCGAGCGCGTTGCCCATCTCCACGCGGGTGAGCTGCGCGCTGCGGCCGACTTCGTCGCGCAGCTCGCGCTCCAGCCGTTCCGCGCTGCCGCGCAGCGCGTCGGCCATGTCGGTGCCGAGGCGGTGGATTGCGTCATCGCGGGGCTGCCGCAGGCCGAACCAGAGGATCAGGACGAAGTTGAGGGCGACGAATGCCAGTGTGATCCAGAGCCAGAGCGCGAAATCCATCCGGCGATTGTCGCAGGCCGCTGCGTGACTACCGCCTATGCATCAGCGCCGCGAGCCGTTCCGCCGCACCGAAAGCGCCCTGCACCAGCAGCGCCAACGCGGCTGCCGGCAGCGCGCCCGCGAGCATCACGTCGGTGTCGTTGACCGCCAGCCCGGCGACGATGCGTTCGCCGAATCCGCCGGCGCCGATGAAGGCCGCCATCGTCGCGGTGCCGACGTTGATGACCGCCGCGGTCTTCACGCCGGCCAGCAGCGTCGGTGCGGCCAGCGGCAGCTGAACGTACCGCAAGCATTGCGCGCGCGTGAGCCCGAGCGACAGCGCCGCGTCGGCCAGGCCGCCGGACACGCCGAGCAGTCCCGCATGCGTGTTGCGCACGATCGGCAGCAGCGCATACAGGAACAGCGCGAGCACGGCCGGCACAAGCCCGATGCTGCCGACCACCGCGATCAGGAACGCCAGCAGCGCGAGCGACGGAATCGTCTGCAGCACACCCACGGCGCCGAGCAGCGGCGCCGCGCTGGCCGGCCATCGCCAGGCCGCCACGCCGAGCGGCACGCCGACGCCGACGGCGATCAGCAGCGAGCCGAACACCAGCGCCACGTGCTGCCACGCGAGCCGCCAGAAGTCGTCGGCGAAGAGGCGTTGCATGAAGCGCTGGCGCTCGCCCGATGGCGACGGCGTGCCGTCGACGAAACGCTTCGCGACCTCGGAGAAGCTCAGGCCGTCGAGCTCGACCTGCGCGTTCAGCGCGATCATCGCCGCTTCGTCGATGCGGCCTTCGAGCCGCGCGAGCGGCGCAGGGTCGACCGTGGCACGCATCAGCAGCACGGCGTCGTACTTCGGGAAGAAGCCGAGGTCGTCGTCGAGCACGCGCAGTGCGAAACGGCCCACCTTCGCGTCGGTCGAGTAGATGTCGATCACGTCCACGCGCTCCGCTGCGATGGCTTCGTAGGCGAGGCCGTGGTCCAGCCCGCCGGGTTGCTCGAACGGCAACCGATAGGCGGCCTTCAACGCCGGCCAGCCGTCGGCGCGGGCGAGGAACTCGTGCGACAGCCCGAAGCGAAGCGCCGCCGCTTCCGGCTTCAGCAGATCGGAAACACGCGAAATGCCGAGCGCTTGCGCCTGCGATTCGCGCAACGCGAGTGCATAGGTGTTGTTGAAGCCCAGCGGCACAGCGGCCTTCAGGCCGCGCGGCGCGAGCCAGGCATTGAGTTCGGCCAGGCTCGGGTTGCCTTCGCGCTTCAGCAGCTCGCGCACGATGGTGCCGGTGTATTCCGGATACACGTCGACGGCGCCGGTGGCCAGCGCCTGCTCGAGGATGCCGGTGTTGCCGAGCCCCTGCCTGTGCTCGGCGGGGACGCCGGCGTTCTGCAAGGTCTGGCGGACGATCTCGCCGAGGATGTACGACTCGGTGAAACGCTTGGAGCCGACGACGATCGGGTCGGCGGCAATCGCCGTCGCGGCTGCGAACCATCCGGCCAGCGCGAGCAGGCCGGCGGCAACCCGGCGAACGGTCATGCCTTCTTCAGCACTTCGGGATTGATCGGTGTCGGTGGCTTGCCGGCGTCGGGTCCGAAGCCGAGCGCGGCGATCAGGTTGTCGGCCGCGAGGTCGGCCATCGCGCGGCGGGTGGCGACGGTGGCGCTCGCGATGTGCGGCGTCAGCACGACGTTGGGCACCTTCAGCAAGTCAGGGTGCACCGACGGCTCGCCTTCGAACACGTCGAGCCCGGCCGCGGCGATGCGGCCCTCGGCCAGCGCCTGCGCCAGCGCCGCATCGTCGACGATGCCGCCGCG
>DATKCI010000143.1:0-9245 GCA_035513255.1 Piscinibacter sp.
GACGGTGCGGGGTGACGGTGCGGGGTAACGGTGCGGGGTAACGGTGCGGGGTAACGGTGCGGGGTAACGGTGCGGGGTAACGGTGCGGGGTGACGGTGCGGGGTGACGGTGCGGGGTGACGGTGCGGGGTGACGGCGCCGGGGTGACGGTGCGGGGTGACGGTGCGGGGTGACGGTGCGGGGTGACGGTGCGGGGTGACGGTGCGGGGTGTCGGCGCGGGGTGTCGGCGCGGGGTGACGGCGCCGGGGTGTCGGCACCGGGGTGACATGCGTTCGGGAGACAGCTACCCGATGCAGGTCCGGTTCTTTCCGGTGCGCTTGGCTTCGTACAGCGCCTGGTCGGCGCGTTCCAGCGCATCCTCGAGGCGCTCGCCCGACCGATAGGCAGTGACGCCGGCGGAGAAGGTCACGAAGATCTGCTTTTGCTCGTGCATGAACAGGCCGCCGCTGAGCGAGCGCTGCAGGCGGGTCAGGATCACCTGGCCCTCTTCCACGGGGGTGTCGGGCAGCAGCACGACGAACTCCTCGCCGCCGTAGCGCGCGGTGAGATCGGTCGGCCGCAGCGTCTTGCCGACCACCGCGGCCAGCGACCTCAGCGCCTCGTCACCCACGCTGTGGCCCAGCTCGTCGTTCAGGCGCTTGAAGTTGTCGATGTCGAGCAGGCCCACGCAAAGAACGCTGCCGGTGCGCTCCATGCGCGAACGCTCGGCCTCGAAGGCCTGGAGCAGCCCGCGGCGGTTGGCGACCTGTGTGAGCTGGTCGGTGGACACCTCTTCCGACAGCCGGCGCAGCTCGCCCTCGAGTTCGTTGACACGCTCGGTGAGCCCGGCCGCCTTGTCGTGCTCGTCGTGCAGCCGCTGCTGCGTCTGCGCCACCAGCGCCTGCACGGTACGGCTTTCCTCGACCATCTCTCGCACCACGCCGGCCAGGCTCTCCAGCGTGTCGGCCTTCTCGATGACGTCGGCATAGCGCCCCACGCTCTCATGGAAACGTCCGGTCTGCGAGCCGAGTTCATCGAGCTCGCTGAGCATGCGGTTGATCAGCGTCTTCAGCGCGTCGCGGGCCCGCTCGCGCTCGACGCGCAGCTGGCTCTGGCGCTCGCGGGTCGTCTGCAGCAGCTCGCTGACCGACTTGACGCCGCGCGCCGTCAGGCCCTCTTCGATCTTCTGCCGCATCGCATCGCACTGGCCCTTGGCCCAGCTGTCGTTCTCGGCCAGATCGGACAGGCTCGCGGTCAATTCACGGCAGAGGCCACCCAGCTGCTCCAGCAGGTGATGGCGGTGTTCCAGCACCCGGTCGGCCCGCTGGCACAGCCGGTGCAGTTCGTCGGCCAGCAAGGGCGTGGCGCCTTCCTGGCGGATGCGCTCGGTGGCCGCCGCGATCGCTTCGGCCAGCGTGCGGCTGTCGCCCTCGGTCTTCGGCAGCGCGTGCTGCACGGTGCCGTCGAGACTCGCGAGCACGCGGTTCCATTCGTGAACCGCCGTCGCTTCGGCGTGCGCTGGCGGCGACTGCGGCGGTGCGTCTTCCAGCGGTGCGGGCATCGTCTCGGCGGTGCCGCCTTCAGCCGCGGCTTCGCCGGTCTCGGTGTCCCAGCTCGTCACCAGCTGGCGCAGGCGCTGTTGCAGGCGCGCCGCGTCGCCGCGGCTGCCGCCCAGCACCCGGTGCAGGCTGTCCTTCTTGCGCGCGCTGGTCCATTGCCGGCTGCGGCGCTCGACACCGCGCACGATGCGGTCGATCAGGTCGGCGAGCTGCTCGCCGCTCAGGTCGGGAGCCTCGAGCAGCCGCTCGGCCTGCTCCCAACGCCCCTCGGCGATGGCGCCGCTCAAGCCGCCCGGTGCGTCGCCGTCGAAGGCACGCGCGGCCAGCCGCTCGATCAGTCGCTGGGCGCGCTCGGGCAACACCGACGCCGGCGCCGCGCCGCCCATCTCCTGCTGATAGGCGCGGGCGTAGTTTTCCGGGGTCGGCTCGAGCTTGGCCAGGACCAATCGCCGCAGCGCCGCTTTCGCGAGCTGTGCAGGAACCAGGTCGGCAGACGACGCGGAAGCCGCTGCTTTCGGCGAGGTCGCCATCGCAGTGGAACCCTCAGGCAGCCGGCGTGACGCGGCCGGCACGTGCGGCGTCGGCCGCCCGCAGCGTGTCGGAGATGTCGATTTCGCCGGCCTTGCCGATCCACGGTGCCTTCTTCGGCAGCACGGTCTGCTGCAGCCAGGTCTCGATGTCTTCCGGCAGCTGCGGCTTGCTGAACAAGAAACCCTGCATCACGCCGCAGCCGAGCCGGTGCAGCACCTCCATCTGGCGCAGGTTCTCCACACCTTCGGCGATCACGCGCAGGCCGAGCGAGCGCGCGAGCGCGATGATCGCGGTGACCACGGCCGAACTCTGCGGCGTGAGCCCGAGGTCGCGCACGAAGCTGCGGTCGATCTTCAGCTCCGAGATCGGCAGCGTGGTCAGGTAGGCGAGCGACGAATAGCCGGTGCCGAAGTCGTCGATCGAGATCTCGACGCCGATCTCGTTGAGTCGGTGCAGCGACGGGATCACGTTCTGCAGGTCCTTCATCAGGCCCGTCTCGGTGATCTCGAGTTCGATCGCGTGGTGCGGCACGCCGTACATCGTGACCGCCTGGTGGATGTGCTCGACGAGGTCGGTGCGCTCGAACAGCCGATTCGGCAGGTTCACCGCGATCGAGTCGGCGAAGCCGAAGCTGTCCTGCCAGACGCGCGCCTGGCGAGCGGCTTCGCGGATCGCCCATTCGGACAGCGGGATGATGAGGCCGGTTTCCTCGGCCAGCGGGATGAAGTCGCCCGGCGGCACCAGCACGCCGCCGCGCTGCCAGCGCATCAGCGCTTCGGCGCCGACCATCTTGGCGGCGCGCACGTCGATCTTCGGCTGGTAGTGCAACACCAGTTCGTTGCGCTCGATCGCCTTGTGCAGCGCGCTCTCGAGCTCCAGCTTCTCGCGGCCCTTGCCGGCGAGCTGCGGGCGATACAGCGACGCGGCGTTGCGGCCCTGGGCCTTCACCGAGTACATCGCGACGTCGGAGTTGCGCATCAGGTCGGCCACCGAAAGGCCGTCGCGCGGGAACATCGCGATGCCCACGCTCGCGGTGACGAAGCACTCCTGTCCGCCGACGAAGATCGGCTCGCGCATCAGGTCGAGGATGCGCACCGCCACGCGTTCGGCGTCGCGCTCGTCGACCACTTCGGGCAGCAGCGCGACGAACTCGTCGCCGCCGAGCCGGCCCACCGCCTCCAGCGTGCGGTGCGAGCGCGAGCCCATCGCCTCGAGCGAGCTTTCCATCACCTGGTCGGAATGCCGCACGCACGAACGCAGCCGGCGGGCCACTTCCATCAGCAGTTCGTCGCCGGCACCGTGGCCGAGCGTGTCGTTGATGACCTTGAAGCGGTCGAGATCGATCAGCAACAGGCTGACCTGGTGGTTCAGCCGGCGCGCATATTCGAGCGCGCGCTCGGTGCGCCAGATCAGCTGGCGGCGGTTCGGCAGCCCTGTGAGCGCGTCGAAGTTGGCGAGGTGGCGGATCTTGTCCTCGGCCATGCGCCGGTCGGTCACGTCCTGCACGATGCCGGTGTAGCCGACCAGGTTGCCGTGTTCGTTGAACTCGGGCTCGGCTTCGGTGTGGATGATGCGCTGGCGCCCGTCGGCCAGCGTCACCGGGATGTCGGTTGCAAGTACCGAGCTGTGGCTCATCACGTCGTGCAGCACGGTCAGGAACCCTGCACGGTCTTCGGGCGGCAGCATGCGCAGCAGCTGGCGGAACTCGACGTTCGCGCCCGGCCCGAGGCCGAAGACGCGCAAGCCCTCGATCGAGAACACCGGGCTGCCGTCCTCGCGCTTCCAGTCGAAGCTGCCCATGCGCGCGAGGTCCTGCGCACGCGCGAGCTTGGACTTGCTGCGCTCGAGTTCGAGCCGGGTGCGCGACGAGCGCAGCAGGTAGCGCAGGCGCCCGGCCAGCAGGCTCCAGTGGGTGGACTTGACGAAGAAGTCGGTGGCGCCGGCCTCGTAGGCGCGGTTGATCGATGCGTCGTCGTCCAGGCCGGTCAGCATCAGCACCGGCAGCGACTCGAAGCCGGGAAGTGCGCGCAGCTCGCGGCAGGTCTGGAAGCCGTCCATGCCGGGCATCATCGCGTCGAGCACGACCACGTCGGGCAGCCAGTCGGCCAGTACCTGGATGGCGCGTTCGCCGCTCGTGGCCTCGGTGATCGAGAAGCCCCGTTCGCGCAGTGCGATCGAGGTCAGTAGCAGGTTCACCTCGTCGTCGTCGACAAGGAGCACCCGTGGCTGACCCAGTGGGTCTTCGTCGCCCAGCGCAACGCTTGCGTTCATGGTTTCGCGTCCAGCAGCCGCTTCAAGGCTTGTAGCACGATCTCGACCTCGGCGCTCATCGCGTCGACGCGGTTGTCCAGATTTTCGAGATTTTCCGTGCGAATCTTGGTCTCCACCTCGGCGCAAAGCTGCGACAGTTTCATCGCGCCGATGCTGGCCGACGACGATTTCAGCGTGTGCGCGACGTGGCGCATGCCGGCATGGTCGCCGGCATGCCGCGCGTCTTGCAGTTGCGGCATCAGCCGGGCCGCCGAGCTGTCGAAGGCCTTGATGACGCGGGCGAGCAGTTGGTTCTCGCCTTTGGGATCGAGCTCGCGCAGCCGCTCCAGCGCACCGGCATCGAGCACCGGGTCGGCGGAGGATTCCGGCGCCTGGGGTGCGCCGCCGGGAACGGGGCTTGCATCGGCGGCGGAGGCAGCGTTCGGGCTCAGGCGTTTGGTCAGCATGGTCAGCAACTGGCTTTGGCGAAACGGTTTGGACAGGTAGTCGTCGAAGCCGAGCGCGAGGAAGCGGTCCTGATCGCCTCCCAGTGCGTTGGCCGTGACGGCGATCACCGGCGTGTTCGTCGGCGTGATGAAGCTGAAGCGCCCACCCGTCCCGCGGCGAAACCAGCTCAGCGCCTCGACTCCGTCCATGCCGGGCATCTGGATGTCCATCAACACCAGATCGAAGTGTGCCTCACACAGCGCACGAAGACCCTGCAGCGCGCCAGCCGCCACACGCACCTTGAGGCCAAGGTGCCGCAGCATCTGGCCGATGACTTCCTGGTTGACCGGATTGTCCTCGATGACCAGGACATGGCCTGACAGCCGCGGAGGCAGCCCCACGCTGTCGCGCCGGGGTGCCGAGACGCCGAGTATCGCCTGCCGCAGTTCGGCCTTGCGCACCGGCTTGGCGACGAAGCGCTGGAACCCCGCCAGCTGCGCGGAGCGCACGTCGTCGGGCGAGGACACGCTGGACAGCAGGATCATCTTCAGGTCGGGGTGCGTGCCGTCGTCGCGCACCGCCCGGCCGAACGCCAGGCCGTCCAGCCGGGGCATGTGCATGTCGACCAGCGCGAGGTCGTAATGCGTGTCGAACACCGTCTTGCCGCGCAGGATGTCGAGCGCCTGCTGGCCGTCCTCGGCCAGCGTCACGTCCATGCCCCAGGCGCCGAGCATGTTCTCGAGCACCGTGCGGTTGGTCTCATGGTCCTCGACCACGAGCACGCGCAGCGCGCTGAAGTCATCGCCATCGAACTCGCTGAGCACGCTGTCGCCCTCGGCCGGCAGCAGCGGCAGCCGGAAGATGAACTGCGAGCCGATGCCCGGCGCGCTTTCGACGCGGATGCTGCCGCCCATCAGCTCGATCAGCTGCCTGGAGATCGCCAGGCCCAGGCCGGTGCCGCCATAGCGCCGCGACATGCCGCCGTTGGCCTGCGTGAACGCGCTGAACAGCCGCGGCAGCACGTCGCGCTCGATGCCGATTCCGGTGTCGCGCACGCTGAACTCCAACACGATCCGGCCCGGTACGTCCTGCGTCTCGGCCGCTTTCAGGTCGACGACGACTTCGCCGCGTTCGGTGAATTTGATGGCGTTGGCGACCAAGTTGGTGAGCACCTGGCGCAAACGCAGCGGATCGCCGTGCAGTGTCGAGGGCAGGCCGGGCGCCTCGTGAAAGCTCAGCTCCAGCGCCTTCTCGTGCGCGCGCGGCGCGAGCAGCTCCAGCGTGTCCTCGACGACGCCGCGCAGTGAGAAGTCGGTGGGGGCGAGCTCGAGCTTGCCGGCTTCGATTTTGGAGAAGTCGAGGATGTCGTTGATGATTTCCAGCAGCGACTCGCCGGAGCGGTACACCGCTTTCGCGAAGCGTCGCTGGCGGTCGTCGAGCGCCGTGCCCAGCAGCAGCTCGGTCATGCCGAGGATGCCGTTCATCGGCGTGCGAATTTCATGGCTCATATTCGCCATGAACTGGCTCTTCGCGAGGCTGGCGGCCTCGGCCTCGTCACGGGCGCGTTCGAGCTCGACCTCGTGTTCGCGGTCCTTCGTGACGTCGGAGACCAGCCCGTACACGCGCCGCGTGCCGTCGGGCATTGCGCGGGTGCGCGAGCGCGAGCGGATCCAGCGCAGGCCCTTGCGCGGGTGCTCGATGCGGTAGGTGATGTCGGCCGGCTCGAGCCGCATCTCGCGCGCGCGGCGCTCCTCGATCAACGGGCGGTCTTCATCGACCAAGTGATCGAGGATCGCGCCGTTGCGGCGCTCGAACGCCTCGCGGGTGATGCCGTAGGTGTCGTAGGCGCTGCTGCCAAGGAACTCGAAGTGCGAGCGCTGCGGATTGCTGACGAACAGCGTGTCCTCCATCGTCTCGGCGAGTTCGGCGTAACGCGCCTGCGATTCCTCGAGTTCTCGCCGGTCGCGGCGTTCGGCGCTGATGTCGCGCGCCAACGCGAGCAGGAACCGCGGCGTGCCGTCGGCACGGCGCAGCACGACGTTGCGTATGTTGACGGTGCGCCGGCCGCCGCGGCGCGAAACCCACTCGCAGTCCACGTCCACCGTCGCCTGCTCGCGGATCGCGCGCTGCATCGCCGGCTCGACCAGCGCCGCCAGGTGCGGATGGGTGGCCTCGGCCAAGGTCCGGCCGACCACCTTGCTGCGGCGCAAACGGAACTCTGTTTCGGCATGGCGGTTGATCGCGAGCACGCGGCGCTCGGTCGGCTCGAAGACGAACAGGCTGACCGGCAGGTTTTCGGCCAGCACGCTCAAGAATTCGCCTCCGTCGTCGAGCGGCGGTTCGGCCGCCGTTGGCGCGTGTGCATCGGAAGGCGCCGGCGCGTCGGCGACGAGCTCCACGTCGCGCGCGGCGAGCCCGTCGAGCTGCACCTTGACGAGTTCGAGCAGCCGCGCGAGCGACGGCACCTCGACGTCGAGCTCGGTGCCCTTGAGCTCGAGCATCGCGACCACGCGGCCGTCCAGCGCCACCGGCATCGCGAAGCCGGCGGCCGCGCTGCCGGCGACCGCATCGCGGCGCAGCGCGTCGCCCAGCGGAAAGCGGTCGGCGACGGTCAGTGGCGCCTGCGGCGCGGGCCGCTCATGGAGCGTGACGCCATACGCACCCAGTTCATGGACCAGCTCGTCACGCACCTCGCGCAAGGCGACGGCCACCGACGTGGCTTCGGCGATGCCGCGGGTCAGCCGCGTCGCGACGTCGAGCATCGCCGCGTCGTCCAGCGGCCGGGTGTCGTCGGGATCCAGGGTCACCACCGTGGCGGCCGACGCCTTCAACTGGAATCGGCGCAGCACCAGCGCGCCGATCAACGCGACCATCGCGATCGTCGCGAGCAGGGCCCCGTGCTTTCCCGGCGTGAACAATGACGCAGCTGCCGCGAGCGCGGCGAGCCACAGGGAAACGCGGGACAGATAGGGCAGCATGTTGTGAAGGTGTCGATGAGCCCGCTGTCACGACGAGGGCGTTGGCTCGCGCCGCGGCCGGTCGGACGGGGCACGTTTCGGTAATTTCGGCCTCGAACGCATGAACTTGAATGCTCGCCGCCACGCCTGAAGCCACTCCTACAATCGCGCGCATGATTCGGCCCCGCCTCCTGCCCGCCCTGCGCCGTAGCGCGTGGTTGGCGGGGGCGGCGGCAGGGCCCGCCGGGGCCGCCGAGGGCGCGTCGCCCGAGACCGCCTTCATCGGGTGGGCCGCCGTGCTGCTCGTCGCCGGTTTCGCGATCGCGACGGCCGTGCTGCTGCGCCGCCAGCGGCGACTCGCCGACGAATTGCGCACCACCCGGCAAGAGGCGCAAAGCCTGGCCGACCTGCTCGATGTGTGGCAGTGGCGCAGCGACGCGGCCCACCGCATCGTCCAGCTGCGGCCGCCGCAAGGTGCTCCGGCCGCCGCGTGGACGCCGCCGCCGCAAAGCGCCGCGCTGTGGACCCATTTCCGCAGCGCCGACGAAGCCGGGCTGCGTGCCTGCCTGCAGGCGCACGCGCCGCTTGCGGACCTGAACGTGACGTTCGTCACACCGGACGGCCAGACGGCGAACTGCCGCATCCGCGGTGTTGCGCAAAGCGATGCCCAAGGCCGCTTTGCCGGCTACGTCGGCACGGTGCGCTTGCTCGGCACGGCACCGGCCGTCGCCGCCGCGGCGGATGCGGCGGCCGAACCGGCGCCGGACAGCGAGCGCGAATCGTTCAGCTACACGGTGTCGCACGACCTGCGCGCACCGATCCGCGTTGTCGAGGGCTTCACGAAGATCCTGAAGGAAGACTACGGCCGGCTGCTCGACCGCATCGGCAACGACCACCTCGACCGCGTGCTCGGCGCGGCCGCGCGCATGAACAGCATGATCGATGCGCTGCTGGCGCTGTCGCAACTGTCGACGCAGCCGCTCGCGCGCCAGCCGGTCAACCTGTCGCAGCTCGCCAACTACGTTGCCGACGATTTGCGCCGGCAGTCACCCGAACGACAGGTGACGCTGATCGTCGAGCCCGACCTCCAGGTGCAGGGCGACCCGACGCTGCTGCGCGTGGTGCTCGAGAACCTGCTGGGCAATGCGTGGAAGTACACGAGCAAGGTGCGCGAGCCGCAGATCTGGTTCGGCCGCGATCCCGCGCAACCGGGGCTGACCTTCGCAGTGCGCGACAACGGCGCCGGTTTCGACATGCGCTTCGCCGACCGGCTGTTCGGCGTGTTCCAGCGGCTGCACAGCGCGGCCGATTTCCAGGGCACGGGGATTGGGCTTGCTTCAGTGCGCCGCATTGTGCGGCGGCATGGCGGCGACATCTGGGCAGAAGCGGAAGTCGACCGTGGTGCGTGCTTCCACTTCACGCTGGGGAAGTAGCCGCCGGCTCGCTCACGCCGTCACCCCGCGCCGTCACCCCGCGCCGTCACCCCGCGCCGTCACCCCGCGCCGTCACCCCGCGCCGTCAC
>DATKCI010000144.1:0-5705 GCA_035513255.1 Piscinibacter sp.
AGCCGGTGGTCAATCTGTCGGGGGGCAACCAGCAGAAGGTGGTGCTGGCGAAGTGGCTCTTCACGCAGCCCGAGCTGCTGATCCTCGACGAGCCCACGCGCGGCATCGACGTCGGCGCCAAGTTCGAGATCTACACCCTCATCGACGACCTCGCGAACCAAGGAAAAGGAATCTTGATGATCTCGTCGGAGATGCCGGAATTGCTGGGCCTGTGCGACCGCATCTACGTGATGAACGAAGGCCGCTTCGTGGCCGAGCTGCCGCGAAGCGAAGCGACGCAGGAACGCATCATGCGGGCCATCGTGAACAGCGGCGAGACGATCCTGGAGGGCGCCCATGTCTGACCCCGTCGCTTCCGAGCAGGCGATCGCCACCGGCGCCGGCGCCCCGGCGCGACTGCACGCCGGCTTCATCAAGAACAACCTGCGCGACTACGGCATGCTGCTGTCGCTGGTCGCGATCATGGCGCTGTTCCAGGTGCTGACCGACGGCACGCTGCTGCGGCCGCTGAACCTCACCAACCTCGTGCTGCAGAACAGCTACATCGTCATCATGGCGCTGGGCATGCTGCTCGTCATCGTGGCCGGCCACATCGACCTGTCGGTCGGATCGGTCTGCGGTTTCGTCGGCGCGCTGGCGGCCGTGCTGATGGTGAGCTACGGGTGGCATTTCGTGCCGGCCACCGCCGTGTGCCTCGTCGCCGGCGGCATTGTCGGCGCCGCGCAGGGCTGGTTCGTCGCCTACGGCAAGATCCCGTCGTTCATCGTCACGCTGGCCGGCATGCTGGTGTTCAAGGGCCTCACGCTTGCGCTGCTGCAAGGCCAGTCGATCGGCCCGTTCCCGGTCGAGTTCCAGCGGCTGAGCTCCGGTTTCATCCCCGACGTGTTCGACGGCGCGGACTTGCGCACGACCTCGCTGCTGATCGGCCTCGCCGCCGCCGTCGCGCTCGGCGTGTTCAGCCTGCGCGGCCGCGCCCGGCAGGCGAAATACGGCATGGAGAACGAGCCCTATGCGTTCTTCATCGCGAAGACGCTGCTCTTCGTCGCGGCCATCGTCTTCCTGACTTACCTGCTGTCGACGTACAAGGGCCTGCCGAACGTGCTGATCGTGATGGCGCTGCTGATCCTCGCCTACGACTTCGTCACCCGCCGCACCACCGTGGGCCGGCGCATCTACGCGCTCGGCGGCAACGAGAAGGCGGCGCGGCTGTCGGGCATCAAGACCGAGCGGCTCGCGTTCCTGACCTTCGTCAACATGGGCGTGCTGGCCGCGCTCGCGGGTTTGGTGTTCGCCGCGCGCCTGAACACCGCCACGCCGAAGGCCGGGCTGGGCTTCGAGCTGGACGTCATCGCCGCGTGTTTCATCGGCGGGGCGTCGGCCTCCGGCGGCGTCGGCAAGGTGATGGGCGCCGTGATCGGCGCTTTCGTGATGGGCGTGATGAACAACGGCATGTCCATACTCGGCATCGGCATCGACTACCAGCAGGTCATCAAGGGGCTTGTGCTGCTCGCCGCAGTGTTCATCGACGTGTACAACAAGAACAAATGACCGCCACGACCCTGACGCACGCGACGCCACGGCTGGAGCTCGCGGGCATCTGCAAGAGCTTCGCCGGTGTGCGCGCGCTCCACGAGGTCGGCCTGCGCCTGTTTCCCGGCGAAGTGCATGCGCTGATGGGCCAGAACGGCGCCGGCAAGTCGACGCTGATCAAGGTGCTGACGGGTGTGCATGCGGCCGACGCCGGCACGATGCGGCTGGCCGGCCAAGCGATCCGCCCCGGCTCGCCGCTGGAGTCGCAGCGCCTGGGCATCAGCACGGTGTACCAGGAGGTGAACCTCTGCCCCAACCTGACGGTCGCGGAGAACATCTTCGCCGGGCGCTATCCGCGCCGCGCATGGCGCATCGATTGGGCGTCGATGAACGAGCAGGCGCGCGAGCTGCTCGCGCGGCTCAACCTCGACATCGACGTCACGCGGCTGCTGGCGAGTTACCCGGTGGCCGTGCAGCAGATGGTGGCGATCGCCCGCGCGCTCAGCGTGCAAGCCCATGTGCTGATCCTCGACGAGCCGACGTCCAGCCTGGACGACGACGAGGTGCAGCGCCTGTTCGCGGTGCTGCGCCGGCTGCGCGACGGCGGCATGGCGATCCTCTTCGTGACGCACTTTCTCGACCAGGTCTATGCGCTGTCGGACCGCATCACGGTGCTGCGCAACGGCGAAGGGGTCGGCGAGTACGCCGTGCGCGACCTGCCGGCGCCGGCATTGATCGCCGCGATGGTCGGCCGCGAGCTCGCGCAACGGCGCGAGGTGGCGGCGCCGGCCGCACGGGCGGTCGATGCGCCGCCGCTGGTCGAGCTGCGCGGCCTCGGCCAGAAGGGGCAGCTGCAGCCGACCGATCTCGCGCTGCGCGCGGGCGAGGTGCTCGGTCTCGGCGGGCTGCTCGGCTCCGGCCGCACGGAGCTCGCTCACCTGCTGTTCGGCATCCTCCCCGCCGACGACGGCGAGCTGCGCGTCGACGGCCAGGTGCAGCGTGTGGATTGCCCGTCGGCCGCGGCGCGGCTCGGCATGGGGTTGTGCCCCGAAGACCGCAAGACCGACGGCATCGTCGCCGACCTGTCGGTGCGCGAGAACATCATGCTCGCGCTGCAGGCGCGGCGTGGGCTGGCCCGCTTCATTTCGGTCGACGAGCAGGCGCGCACGGCGGAACGTTTCGTCAAGCTGCTGGGCATCAAGACGGCAGACGTCGACGTGCCCATCGGGCAGCTGTCGGGCGGCAACCAGCAGAAGGCGCTGCTGGCGCGCTGGCTCGCCACGCAGCCGCGACTGCTGATCCTCGACGAACCGACCCGCGGCATCGACGTGGCGGCCAAGCAGGAGATCATGGACGAGATCCTCCGGCTGGCGGGGGAAGGCATGGCCGTGCTGTTCATCTCGTCCGAGATCGACGAGGTCGTGCGCGTGTCGCATCGCATCGCGGTGCTGCGCGACCGCCGCAAGGTCGGCGAGCTGCCGGGCGGCAGCGACGAGCAGGACGTTTATCACCTGATCGCGGCCCCGGAGGCGGCATGACGACCACACGAAGCGCCGAACTGCTGGGCCCCGTGTGGCGCCACCACCTGCTCTGGCCGCTGGTCACGCTCGCGGTGCTGCTGGCGGTCAACGCGGCATTCAACCCGAACTTCCTCGACCTGCAGTGGCGCGACGGCCACCTCTACGGCAGCCTCGTCGACATCCTGAAGAGCGCGTCCCCGCTGATCCTCGTGTCGCTGGGCATGACGCTGATCATCGCCACGCGTGGCATCGACATCTCGGTCGGTGCCGTCGTCGCGATCGCGGCGGCCGTCGCGGCCTGGATGATCGGCGGCTCGCTGGTCATCCAGGACGGCGTCGCGACGCACGTGAGCCGCTTCCCGATGTGGCTCGCGATTCTTGCGGCACTCGGCGTCGCGCTGGTATGCGGCATGTGGAACGGCCTGCTCGTCTCGGTGATCGGCATGCAGCCGATCATCGCGACGCTGATCCTGATGGTCGCCGGCCGCGGCGTCGCGCAGCTGATCACCGGCGGGCAGATCATCACCGTCTACTACGCGCCCTACTTCTTCATCGGCAACGGCTACCTGCTCGGCCTGCCGTTCGCGCTCTTCATCGCGGCCGCCGTGTTCGCGGTCTTGCTGTGGCTGACCCAGCGGACCGCCTTGGGCCTGTTCATCCAGGCCGTCGGCATCAACCCGTCGGCGGCCTACGTGGCCGGTGTGCCGGCCAAGCGCATCATGTTCTGGGTGTATGCATTCGGCGGCGTCTGTGCGGGCATCGCCGGGCTGGTGGTCAGCTCCAACGTCAAGAGCGCCGACGGCAACAACGCCGGCATGCTGCTGGAACTGGACGCGATCCTCGCGGTCACGCTCGGCGGCACCGCGCTCACCGGCGGCCGCTTCAGCCTCGCCGGCAGCGTCATCGGCGCGCTGATCATCCAGACGCTGACCTACGCGATCTATTCGATGGGCGTGCCGCCCGAGGTGAACCTCGTCGTGAAAGCGGTCGTCGTGTTCGCGGTGATGCTGCTGCAGTCCGGCGAATTCCGCCGCACGGTCGCGGGCTGGATGCGCCGGCCGGCCTCGGGGGGAGCGGCGACATGAACGCTGCACGTACGGCAGCCCACCAGCGCCACCATCACCGCCACCACCAAAGTCGTCATACCGGCGAACGCCGGTATCCACTCTTGGCACGGCCTCGCGGTACCGGTATCAATCAGGTGCGCGGTGCAGTGGATCCCGGCGTTCGCCGGGATGACGGTTGGGGGGTTGCCTCGTGAGCGCAAACCTCGGGGTGGGTCGCAAGCTGCATGACGGACCGGCTTCACAGGCCGCGAAAACACCACGTCTGCCGCGCCTCGATCCGAAATTCGTCCCATTGGCGGTGACCATCGCACTGTTCCTCGCGATGGCCGGCTTCGGCTCGTTCGCCTACACCGGCTTCTTCTCGCTGCAGGTGTTCCTCAACCTGCTGATCGACAACGCCTTCCTGTGCATCGTCGCGGTCGGCATGACCTTCGTGATCCTGTCCGGCGGCATCGACCTGTCGGTCGGCTCGGTGATCGCGCTGACGACGATGGTCTCGGCCTGGCTCGTCGAGCAGCACGGGTGGAGCCCGGCGCTCGTCATTCCGCTGGTGCTGCTGATGGGCACGCTGTTCGGTGCCTTCATGGGCGTGCTGATCCAGCGCTTCCGGCTGCAGCCGTTCATCGTCACGCTGGCTGGCATGTTCCTCGCGCGCGGGCTGTGTTATTTGATCAGCATCGACTCGATCAGCATCACGAACGAGTTCTACAGCGAGGCGGCGCAAGTGCGCATTCCGGTGACCGGCGACGCGTCGCTGTCGATCGGCGCATTGATCGCGATCGTGGTCGTTGTGCTCGCGGTCTTCGTCGCCCACTTCACGCAATTCGGCCGCACGGTCTACGCGATCGGCGGCAACGAACACTCCGCCGTGCTGATGGGCCTGCCGGTGCGCACCACGCTGGTGGGCGTGTACACGCTGAGCGGCTTCTGCTCGGCGCTCGCGGGCGTGGTGTTCACGTTCTACATGCTGTCGGGCTACGGTCTGCATGCGGTGGGGCTGGAGCTCGACGCGATCGCGGCGGTCGTGATCGGCGGCACCTTGCTGTCGGGTGGCGTCGGCTACGTGTTCGGCACGCTGTTCGGCGTGCTGACGCTCGGCATCGTGCAGACGCTGATCATGTTCGACGGCACGCTGAGCTCCTGGTGGACCCGCATCGTGATCGGTGCGTTGCTGTTCGCGTTCTGCTTGATGCAGCGCGTGTTCGAGACCGGCCGCGGGCGCAAGCCATGACGTGCCGCGACGACAGCGGCTGAGCGCAGCCCCTCTCACCCTTTCCCTCTCAGACAAAAGAAACGAAACGCGCGGGATGCCTCGCGCCGGGCGGCGCTGTACCCGGCGATTCAACAGACGATCCATCGGAGACACAGATGAGCACCACCCACCACCGAGTCGGCTTCAACCGAATCGCTTTCGCCGCCGCACTGGCCGGCCTCTTCGCCAGCACCGCCGTCCACGCCGTCGACTGGGGCGGCTACTTCCGCGCCGGCCCCGGCGCGACGAAGAAAGACGTCTCGCGCGCCTGCTACGGCCTGAACGGCCCGGGCCTGAAGTACCGCCTCGGCAACGAATGCGACTTCTACGGCGAGT
>DATKCI010000145.1:0-11923 GCA_035513255.1 Piscinibacter sp.
CAACGGCGCTCGCGTCTTGGCAGCGAAGAAGCGGGTCGCGGCGTCGTCGCCGCCGGTGAGGATGCGCCTGGCGTCGTCGACGCTCATGGACTTGACGGCATGCACGAGCAGCCTGCGCGCTTGCGGGACCGCGGCTTCGGCGGCGCGGTTCATCGCGGTCACCAGCTCGTCGACTCTTTGGCCCTGCCCGGTCGCCCGCAGCCACCCGGCCGCGTCGTTCAAGACGCCCGGCAGCGGGATGCGCACTTGCGGGTTGCCGAGAAAGCCGTCGCGCCGGCCGAGCAGCCGCACCGCCTGCTCGGCGCCCCGCTCGAGCGCGGACCGGATGCCGCGTGCGGCGTCCGTCTCGGTCAGCGCCCGCGCGGCAATGGCGAACATCCCCAGACCCGCCGCGCACAAGACCCCTGACGTAAACTTGCGCCGTTGCATGAAGCACCCATGAAAAAGCCTGTCCGACATGTTGCCGCTGCCCTTGCCGTCTTGGCAATCGGTGTGGGCGCCTATCTGACGTTTCAAAGTGTCGCGTCGCCGGAACCGGCGCCGTCCGTGGCGTATACGCTGTTGAACGGCACAACTTCCAGCAGCGAGCAGTGGCGCGGCAAGGTCGTTCTGGTGAACTTCTGGGCCACTAGCTGCACGACCTGCGTGCGCGAGATGCCGCACATCGTCGAAACGCACGAAAAGTACAAATCGCGCGGCTACGACACGCTGGCCGTCGCGATGAGCTACGACCCGCCGGCCTACGTGATCAATTTCGCCGAGACGCGCAAGCTGCCGTTCGGCGTGGCCATTGACAACACCGGCCAGATCGCAAAGAGTTTCGGCGACGTGAAGCTCACGCCGACCAGCGTGCTGATTAACAAGCGCGGCGAGATCGTCAAGCGCTACGTCGGCGAGCCGGACTTCGCGGCGTTGCACACGCTGGTCGAGCAGCTGCTCGCCGAAGGCTGAAAAGTGCCGTAGCCTGGATGAAATCCGGGAGCAGCCTCGCATCGCAAGGCACCATCCCGGATTTCATCCAGGCTACGGACCGCATCAGCCCCACAGCCACCACAGGAACAGCAGGACGACGGCCAGGCCGGCCGCCGCCCACGGGTTCTCTCGAAGGTCGTCCCAGAACGCCGGTGACTCCGACTGGGCGTACGAACCGCTCTCGGACGTCTCCATCTCGCGCACCCAGTCGCGGCGTCGCGACCGGTCGCCTTCCAGTCTTGCCAGACGGCGTTGGCGCACATGGGGCGCCGGCGATTCGGCGTGCGCGCGCAACGCCGCCGCGAGCGTGCTGACCGCTTGGTGCGCCTGCGCCAACTGCCCCACCGCCAAGGTCGCGCCGCATTGCGCACATTGCACCGATACGCCGTCGGGCAGCGGTGCACCGCAGGCCATGCAGTGCAGCGATGCGTGCCGCGCCGCCACACCGTGCACCGAATGCGACTCGGTGGCGCCTTCCGGATCCAGCGCACTCGCGAGCCGCGCCACGTCGACCATGCCCGGCAACGCATCGCAGTAGCTGCAGCGGGTGTCGGGCTGGTCCATCGCCGCGCCGCAGTTGAGGCAGGCCAGGCCCTCGTCTCGGCGCAGCAGCACGGCCCGGTCGGCGGCGCCGAGCGGCCGGATCAGGCCCTTCTCGGAGAGGAACTGTGCGAAGGTCTGGTAGGCGCCGTGGTGGCGGCGGCATTCGAGCTGCAGCGTGCGGCCCCAGCGGGAGCGGTTGTGCACCGGCTTCAGCGCGCCGGCGCAGCGCGGGCAGTTCGCGGCCGGCGCGAGCACATGGTGCGGCTCGGACTGGGCGCGGACCATCTCGTCGAGCAAGGCCAGCATGCCGGTGCCAGCGAGGCGCACCGACTCGATCGCGTCGAACCAGACGACGTGGCAGGGCGCGCACAGATCGATCTCCACCTTGCGGCCGTAATGGCCGTCCAGCACCAGGCGCTGCATCGGCTGCTTGCAATTGCCGCAGCGCAGAACGTCCGCCGTCACGGCAGCCGGGCGATCAGTTCAGCGCGTCCTGCACGCCGGCCGCATGGGCCTGCTGGTCGGCGTGGTAGCTGCTTCGCACCAGCGCGCCGACGGCGGCATGCGTGAAGCCCATCGCGGCGGCCTCGCGCTCGAACATCCGGAACGTGTCGGGGTGCACGTAGCGGCGCACCGGCAAGTGATGGCCGCTCGGGGCGAGGTACTGGCCGATCGTCAGCATGTCGATGTCGTGTGCGCGCATGTCGCGCATGACCTGCAGGATTTCCTCGTCGGTTTCGCCGAGGCCCACCATCACGCCGCTCTTGGTCGGCACGCCCGGCGCAAATTCCTTGAAGCGCTTCAGGAGGTTCAGCGAATACGCGTAGTCGGAGCCGGGGCGCGCTTCCTTGTACAGGCGCGGCGCGGTCTCGAGGTTGTGGTTCATCACGTCGGGCGGCGCGGCCTTCAGGATCTCGAGCGCGCGGTCCATGCGGCCGCGGAAATCGGGCGTCAGAATCTCGATGCGGGTGGCCGGCGACAGCTCACGCACCTGACGGATGCAGTCGACGAAGTGCGCCGCCCCGCCGTCGCGCAGGTCGTCGCGGTCGACGCTCGTGATGACGACGTACTTCAGTTTCAGCGCGGCGATCGTCTTCGCGAGGTTGAGCGGCTCGTCGGTGTCCAGCGGGTCGGGTCGGCCGTGGCCGACGTCGCAGAATGGGCAGCGGCGCGTGCACTTGTCGCCCATGATCATGAAGGTCGCCGTGCCCTTGCCGAAGCACTCGCCGATGTTCGGGCACGACGCCTCTTCGCAGACGGTGTGCAGCTTGTGCTCGCGCAGGATCTGCTTGATTTCGTAGAAGCGCGTCGTCGGCGATCCGGCCTTCACGCGGATCCAGTCCGGCTTTTTCAGCGTCTCGGCGGCGACCACCTTGATCGGAATGCGCGCCGTCTTCGCTTGCGCCTTCTGCTTGACGCTGGCGTCGTAGTGCGCGGCGGCGGCCGCTTCGTGGATGACGTTGTCGGTCGGCATCGGCTGCTTTCTGCGGTCACGGCGTCAGGTGCGACGCGAGTTTGTCACCCAGGCGCTGCGCCACCGTGGACCAGTCAGTGGAAACCCCAAGTGTAGCCAAGTCGACCGTTTTCAGGCCTGCGTAGCCGCACGGATAGATGCGCTCGAAGGGGCTCAGGTCCATCGCGACGTTCAGCGCCACGCCGTGGTACGCGCAGTGGCGGCTGACCTTGATCCCCAGTGCGGCGATCTTGCCGAGGCCGGCAAAGGGGTCGGCGTCCGGCGCGCGCACGCCGGGCCTGTCTTTGGGCGGGCGGGGATCGATACCGCCGTGACCGAACGGATCGTCGAGCTTCACGTAGATGCCCGGCGCACCGGCCACCCGATGGCCGGTGACGCCTTCGGCCTCTAGCGTCTTCAGCACGCAGTGTTCGATTCGGTGGACGTATTCCTTGACGAAGATCCCGAGCCGCTTCAGGTCGACCAGCGGGTAGGCGACGACCTGGCCGGGGCCGTGGTAGGTGACCTGCCCGCCGCGGTTCGTCGGTACGACCGGAATGTCGCGTGGATCCAGCACGTGATCCGGTTTGCCGGCGACGCCCTGGGTATAGACCGGTGGGTGTTCGCACAGCCACAACTCGTCCTCGGTCGACGCGCCGCGCGATTCGGTGAAGGCGCGCATCGCCGCCAGCGTGGGCGCGTAATCCGCGCGGCCGAGCAGCCGGACGATCAAAGCACGACCTTCACCAGCGGGTGCGTGCTCAGCGTGCGATACAGCTCGTCGAGCTGCTCGCGGCTCGTCGCGGTGACCGTGATCGTCACGCCGAGGTAGGTGTTGCCTTTGCTGGGGCGCGTCTGCACGGTCGCGTCATCGAAATCGGGGTCGAACTGCCGCGCGATGCTGACGACGGCCGCGGTGAAGCCTTCGGCGTTCAGCCCCATCACCTTGATCGGGAACAGCGACGGGTACTCGATCAGCGACTGCTCGGGCGGAATGTCTTTCATGGCCATGCGCTGCAAATGGGGTCGGCGGCGGCGAACTCAAATCGACTGGATCGCCTTCGCGCGCTGGTAAGCCTCGTGCAGCCGCGCATAGACCGGGCCGGGCTTGCCTTTCAGGGCGCCGTGGCCCACCGGGTCGCCGTCGAGCGTCGTCACCGGCAACACCTCCTTCGTCGCCGAGCTGAGCATCAGCTCGTCGGCCGCCAACACCTCGGCTTCGGCGATCGGGCGCAGGTTGTAGGCGATGCCCTCTTCCTCGCACAGCTCGCGAATCAGTTCGTAGCGAATGCCTTCGAGCACGTGCTCGCTCTTCGGCGGGCCCAGCACGGCGCCTTCGTGCACGACCCACACGTTGCTGGCCGACGCTTCCGTCAGGAAACCGTTGCGGAACATGATCGTCTCCGCCGCGCCGTGGTCGGCGGACATCTGGCGCGCCAGCACGTTGCCGAGCAGCGAGATCGACTTGATGTCGCCGCGCTCCCAGCGGAAGTCGCGCGCTGTGGTGCACACGACGCCCTGGTGGCGCTGCTCCGGCGTGGCCGGCTTCATCGGCGAGGCCATCATGAACACCGTCGGCTCGACGTCGGGCGGCATCACGTGGTCGCGCCAGGCGACACCCCGAGTCACCTGCAAATAGACGAGTTGATCTTCGGATGACTCTGCAGCGATCAGCCGGCGGCAGTGCGCGAGCCAGTCCGCCCGTGCATGCGGATTGGCGATGCGCACCTTGGCGAGGCTGCGTGTCAGGCGCGCCATGTGTTCGTCAAAGCGGAACAGCTTGCGCCCGTACACCGGCACGACCTCGTAGACGCCGTCGCCGAAGATGAACCCGCGATCGAGCACCGACACCTTCGCCTGGCTCAGCGGCAGGAACTGCCCGTTCAGGTAACAGAGGATGTCCGGAATGGTCTGCATCGCGCCTCCAGCGGCTCGTCAAACGAGCAGGTTAACGCTGTTTGCCCTCGTTGGGTGACTGCTTGATGACGGCGGCGCTCACTGGATCCACAGGCGCAGCGCATCCCACGCACGCCCGAAGATGCCGGCTTGCTCCACGCCTTCCATCACCACGAGCGGAACCTCGGCAACCTTCGTGCCCGCCACCGTCGTGACCTTCAGCGTGCCGACGCGCTGGCCCTTCGCGAGCGGTGCCACCAGTGGATCCGTTCGCTCGAGCTGCGTCTGTAGCGTGCCCCCCTCGCCACGCGGCACGCTGACAAAGACCGCGCCGGCCGCGCCGAGCTTGGCCTCGTTGGAGGCGCCCTTCCACACCGGCACGGTCGCCATCGGCTTGCCGGTGTCGAACAGGCGGATCGCATCGAAGGCCTGGAACCCCCAGTTCAGCAGCTTCTGGCTTTCGCTGGCGCGCGCCTCCATCGATTTGGTGCCGAGCACCACGCTCAGCAGGCGCCGCTTGCCGTTCGGGAATTCCCGCTGCGCGCTGGCGATCAGGCAGTAGCCGGCCGCCTCGGTGTACCCGGTCTTCATGCCGTCGACGGTCGGGTCGCGGCGCAGCAACAGGTTGCGGTTCGGCTGCGCGATGTTGTTGTACTTGTAGTCCTTGACCGAGTAGTAGGTATAGAAGTCGGGATGGTCGCGGATGATGTGGCTTGCGATCACCGCCATGTCGCGCGCCGTGCTCTTGTGGCCGGGCTCGGTGAGGCCGGTGACGTTCTTGAAGCTCGTGTTCTTCAGGCCCCAGGCCTGCGCCTGGCGGTTCATCATCGCCACGAACTGATCCACCGTGCCGCCCACCGCCTCGGCCAGCGCAACGGAGGCGTCGTTGCCGCTTTGCACGATCATGCCGCGCAGCAGCTCGTCGACCTTCGGCGTCATCGTCGTGTCGATGAACATCAGCGAGGCGCCGCCCTTGCGTTCATCCCACGCCCGCCTGGACACCGGCAAGGTCTGCTCGAGCGCGAGCTTCTTCGCCTTGATCGCGTCGAAGACGAGGTAGGCCGTCATCAGCTTGGTCAGCGAGGCGGGATCGGACGGCGTGTCGGCTTCGCGCTCGGCCAGCGTCTGGTTGCTGGTCAGGTCGATCAGCACATAGCTGTTGGAGGCGACCTCGGGCGGCTGCGGCGCTTGTGCGGTGACGGAGCCGGCGAACGCCAGCGACAGGAGCAGAGCGAAGAATCGTTTCATCGACATGAAGGAGGTAAAGGGAGCGGAAGGGTCCGAGCCGCTTCGTGGTGAAGGGTTCAAACTTTCGGTCGCTGCAGCTGCTGCACGACCACGTTCTTGAGCAGGGTGAGCTGCCCGTGGAAGAAATGCCCGACGCCGGGCAGCACGATGACCGGCAGCGACTGCGGCCGCGCCCAGTCGAACGTGGCCGCGAGCGGCACAACCTCGTCGGCTTCGCCATGGACCACGATCGTGTCGGCCGGCACCACGGCCATGTGCTGCTTCTGCGTTGACGGTCCGATGAGCACGAGTCGCTGCGGCTTCGCGTCGTCGTCGAGTTGCAATGCGGCCTGCGCCGCGACATAGGCGCCGAACGAAAACCCTGCGAGCACGAACGGCCGATTCGCTTCGCGATATTGCGCGATCACCGCCAACGCGTCGTCGACCTCGCCGCGGCCCTCGTCCCAGGTGCCTTCGGAGCCGCCGACGCCGCGGAAGTTGAACCGCACCGCCCGAAAGCCGAGCTGCATCAGCGCGCGCGCCAGCGTCTGCGCGACCTTGTTGTCCATCGTGCCGCCGTGCACCGGATGCGGATGGCAGATCACCGCGATGCCGGCGGCCTCGCCGGACGGCGAATCGACGGCGCACTCGATCACGCCGGCCGGGCCGGCGATGCGCTCGCGTACCGTCTGCGAGTTCATCAGCGGCCGATGGTCGGCGGCAGCAGCAGCCGGTCGACCACCTTGCCGTTCTTCAGGTGCGAATCGACGATCTCGTCGATGTCGTGCGCATCGACGTAGGTGTACCAGACGGCTTCCGGATAGACGACGGCCACCGGCCCGCCGGCGCAGCGGTCGAGGCAGCCTGCCTTGTTGACGCGCACACCGCCCGGCCCGGCGAGCTTCTCGGCCTTCACGCGCGACTTGCAGCGGTCGAAGCCGGCCTGTGCGTTGTGGTTCGCGCAGGAATCCTCGTTGCTGTCCCGCTGGTTCAGGCAGAAGAAGATGTGCCGTTCGTAGTAACTGCTCATTCACCCATTTTAGGGTTGACCCGCATCGCGGGCGCCGATGCGCACCAGCAGATAGGCCATCGCGGCGTAGGGCCAAAGCCAACCGACCCACTGCGCGGCGCCGTGGAAATGGATGAAGCGCCCCTGCTCCCAGGCCTGCAGGCTGGCAGTGAAGTAGGCATCGGCCGGCGCTCGCGCGATCACCGCCACCAGCACCGCGAGCACGATCAGGCCGATGCCCGCGGCAGCGCGCCGCGGCAGCCAGATCAGCGACAGCGCCAGCACCAGCCCGGCCGTCAGCCCGGCCGACGCGTTCGGCGTGCGCCACGCGAGCGAATGCTGCGGGCCGAAATTCAGTGCTGTCGAAAGGGTCGTCGCCAGCAGCCCCAAGGCCGCGGCGCCCAGGACCAGCGCAAGTCGCTGCCAGCCGGGCCGGGAGATCGCGAACGCCACCATGCACGGGGCCAGCAGGCCGAACGCGATCGCGACGAACTCGCTGCCGGGCGACAAGGCAGAGGCCGCCGGGTCCAGCTGCAGCCACGGCGAAAACCAGTCGGCGACGGCGCTGTCGCTGAGCCAGTCGTCGAGCGTGGCGCGCAGGCGCGGCCAGACGTGTCCGCCGCCGAACGGTACCGGTGCCGGGAACAGCAGGCCCACCGGCCACAGCACGAGCAGCGCGATGCCGCCGGCGCTGCGGTCAATGAACCAGCGCTCGCGCAGCGCCTGCCAGCGGTTGACGACACCGAGCATGTGGACCAGCGCCGCGAGCAGCGCCCCCAGCGCCGCGCCGCCGGCGTTCAGCGCCAGGTCGAGATTCGACGAGACCCGGCGCGGCAGAAAACCCTGCAGCAGTTCCATCGCCAGCGACAGGCCGGCGCCCAGCGCCACCGTGATGAGCAGCGATCGGATCACCGGCCGCCCGGCACGCACTTGCGCGCCGAAGGCCAGTGCGCCCAGCGGCAAGTAGCCGAGCAGATTGGAGATCAGGTCGAAGCCGGTCCAGTACCACGGGAAGCGGAAACTCAGGAACGACCAGACCGGCAGGCCCGGCACGCGCCAGCCGGTGAACGGGTACAGGCTCGCATAGACGATCAGCGCCGCATACATCCACGCCAGCGGCGCGGCGGAACTCCTGTGGCTGGCAGCCGCCATCAGAACGGCTTGACGACGGCCAGCACGACGATGGCGGCGAACAGCAGCACCGAGGTTTCGTTGAACACGCGGAACCAGCGTTCGCTGCGCTGATTGGCGAACTGCTCGAACTTGCGCAGCAGGGAACGGCACGCATGGTGGTAGCCGATCGCAAACACCACGAGCAGCAGCTTGGCATGCAGCCAGCCGCCGGTGCCCCAGTAGTAGGCGACCCACAACCACACGCCCAAGCCGATGGCCGGAATCATCAGCAGGCTCATGAAGCGATAGAGCTTGCGCGCCATCAGCAGCAGGCGTTCGCGCTCGGCATGGCTGTCGGCCGGCACCATCGCGAGGTTGACGAACAGGCGCGGCAGATAAAACAGGCCCGCGAACCAGCTCGCTACGAAGACGATGTGAAAGGCTTTGATCCAGAGCATCGGCGCATTATCGCGACGCTTCGCACGATCTCCGGCCGCGAAGCAGCGTGCATGCCCGTCGTGCGCCGGGGCGCCTGAAACCTATCCGTCGGGAATGCGAGCAGCGGCGGTCTGGACGACCGCGCGAAATTCGCACCGCACAAGAAAAAGCCCCGACCATGAGGCCAGGGCTGAAAAGCCTTAACGCTGTCATCACGGTAAGGCACCTGCTCAGGGAGGAAAAGCAGGGAACAACAGCCTTGCGGCTATCATTCACCGCCTACTTTAGCAGATGCGCGCCGCTTCGTGGAAGCCGCCGTGACCGGAAAAACGCGAAGTTTGCCCGGCTTCGGTGGCCGCCGCCGCGGCGGCTGCGCCACCCAGGAAATCCGCGCGCCGTGCCCCGCCTGCCCCCCTTGCCGCCCTTCCCCGCGAGCCGCCCGCGCCGCCTGCGCCGCGACGAATTCAGCCGCGCCATGGTGCGGGAGCACCGGCTCGATGCCAGCGACCTGATCCTGCCGGTGTTCGTGCTGGCCGGCCGCGACCAGGCGCAGGACGTGGCGTCGATGCCAGGCGTGCAGCGACTGAGCGTGGACCGCCTGCTGCCGCTGGCTGAGGCGTGCCTGACGCTGAGCGTGCCGGTGATGGCGCTGTTCCCGGTCATCGAGCCGGCGCTGAAAACCGACGACGGCCGCGAGGCACTGAACCACGACGGGCTGGTGCCGACCGCGGTGCGCGAGTTGAAGAAGCGCTTCCCGGAGCTCGGCGTGCTGACCGACGTCGCGCTCGATCCGTTCACGAGCCACGGCCAGGACGGCTTGCTCGACGACACCGGCTACATCCTCAACGACGAGACGGTGGCCGTGCTGACGCAGCAGGCGCTCGTACAGGCGGAAGCCGGCGTCGACATCGTGGCGCCGAGCGACATGATGGACGGGCGAATCGGCGCCATCCGCCGAGCGCTCGAAACCAAGGGCCTCGTGCACACGAAGATCATGGCCTACAGCGCGAAGTACGCGAGCGCCTTCTACGGCCCGTTCCGCGATGCCGTCGGCTCGGCCGCCAACCTCGGCCGGAGCAACAAGATGGTCTACCAGATGGACCCGGCCAACAGCGACGAGGCGCTGCGCGAGGTGGCGCTGGACATCGCCGAGGGCGCCGACATGGTGATGGTCAAGCCCGGCATGCCGTACCTGGACATCGTGCGCCGCGTGAAGGACACCTTCCGCATGCCGACCTTCGCCTACCAGGTGAGCGGCGAATACGCGATGCTGAAGGCCGCGGCCGCCAACGGCTGGCTGGACCACGATGCGGTAATGATGGAGAGCCTGCTCGCGTTCAAGCGCGCCGGCGCCGACGGCGTGCTGAGCTACTTCGCGCTCGACGCCGCGCGGCTGCTGCGCGATCGATGACTCTCTCGCCGCGCCACCTGCTGCTGCTCGTCCTGCTGACGCTGGTCTGGGGACTGAACTGGCCGGTGATGAAACTCGGCATCGGCCACCTGCCGCCGCTGAGTTTTCGCTCGCTGTCGATGTGGCTCGGGCTGCCGGTGCTGTACGCAGCGGTGCGCTGGCTGAAGGTGGATTTGCGGGTCGCGCGCAGCGACTGGCCCGAGCTGGCCAAGCTCACGCTGACCAACATGCTGGTCTGGCACGTCATCGCCATCCTGTCGCTGCAGGCGCTGTCGTCCGGCCGCGCGGCAATCCTCGGCTACACGATGCCGATCTTCTCGGCGCTGTGCGGACGCGCGATGTTCGGCGAGCGGCTCACGGCCAGACAGCTCGGCGGCGTCGCGGCGGCCGCGGTCGGCGTTGCGCTGCTGCTGTGGCACGAAGTTGCGGGCATGGCCGGAAAGCCGTGGGCCGCGTTCGGCATGCTGACGGCCGCCGCGATCTGGGCGCTCGGCACGCAGCAGCTGCGGCGCACCCGCATCGCGGCGTCGACCCTCGCGCTGACCTGGTGGATGACGGTCGCGACCGTGCTGGTGATGACGCTGCTGGCGACCGCGTTCGAGCACGACCGCTGGCAGGCGCCGAGCGCGGTCGCCTGGGGCACCGTCCTCTACAACGCGGTGCTGATCTTCGGCTTCGCGCAGCCGGCCTGGCTGGTGCTCGCGCGCGGGCTGCCGCCGGCCGCGTCGACCCTCTCGGTGATGATGATTCCGGCGCTCGGCGCCGTCTCGGGCGCGCTGTGGCTCGGCGAGAAGCTGCACTGGCAGGACGCGGCGGCCATCGTGCTGATGGCAGTGGCGATCGGCACGGTGTTGTGGCCGAAGCGCCCGCCGACGGCTATCGCCTCGCCGGCCGGCCCGGATACGGATCGGCGAAGCCAAGGCGCGTGACGATCTGGCTCTCGCGCTGCTCCATGCGCTGCGCGTCCTCGTCGGCCTCGTGATCGTGGCCCTGCGCATGCAGTGCGCCGTGCACCAGGAGGTGCGCGTAGTGCGCCTCGATCGGCAGCCGCTGCTGTTTCGCCTCGTCGGCCACGACCGGCGCGCAGAGGATCAGGTCGGCCGTGATCACCGGTTCGCAGCCGTAGTCGAAGGTCAGCACGTTGGTCGCGTAGTCGCGACCGCGGTAGTCCCGATTCAGCGCCCGGCCCTCGTCGGCGCCGACGATGCGCACGGTGATCTCGGCCGGAAGATCGAGCGCGGCGCGGATCCAGCGTGCGACCTTGTGCCTCGGCAGCAGCGCGCGGTGCGACGGATCGGCGAACTGCAGCGACAGGGCCAGCGGCGGACGGGCGGCGCGCGGCATCGTCAGGTGGCGTCGGAGCGGGCCGCGTCGTAGGCCTCGACGATGCGCGCCACCAGCGGATGGCGCACGACGTCGGCCGACGTGAAATGCGTGGTCGCGATGCCGCGCACGCGCCGCAGCACCCGCTCGGCGTCGATCAGGCCGCTGTCGGTGCCGCGCGGCAGGTCGATCTGGCTCACGTCGCCGGTCACGACGCACTTGCTGCCGAAGCCGATGCGGGTGAGGAACATCTTCATCTGCTCGGGCGTCGTGTTCTGCGCTTCGTCGAGGATCACGAACGCATGGTTCAGTGTGCGTCCGCGCATGAAGGCGAGCGGCGCGACTTCGATCGTGCTCTTCTCGAATGCCTTGGTCACGCGCTCCAGCCCCATCAGGTCGTACAGCGCGTCGTACAGCGGGCGCAGGTAGGGGTCCACCTTCTGGCCCAGGTCGCCGGGCAGAAAGCCGAGTTTTTCGCCGGCTTCCACGGCCGGGCGGGTGAGCACGATTTTTTGCACCGCGCTGCGCTCCAGCGCGT
>DATKCI010000146.1:0-38816 GCA_035513255.1 Piscinibacter sp.
TCATTTGGGCCAGCAAATGAAAGTTACCCGCCCGCCGGGGCGGGACCCGGCCTGCAACACGAACAAATCAACCTACTCGGAAGCAACCCACCAGCGCGGAAGCACGCCACCAGTGGACCCCGGCTTTCGCCGGGGTGACGGGCTACTGCGGGGTGACGGCGCGGGGTGACGGCGCGGGGTGACGGCAGGTTCGCGCGCATGCAATCCGGGGTTCCTGGCGTGCGACGCCAGCCGTTCCCCGGATTTCATCCGGGCTACGCGAGGCCCAGCCGCTTGCAGATCGCGAGGGTGGCGGTCGCCTGGTTCAGCGTGTAGAAGTGCAGACCCGGCACGCCCGCCGTGCGCAGCCGCTCGCACAGGTCGGTCACGACGTCGAGCCCGAAAGCCTTGATCGACTCGGAGTCGTCGCCGAAACCCTGCAACCGCAGGCGGATCCAGCGCGGAATCTCGGCGCCGCAGCTGTCGGCGAAGCGGATGATGCCGCTCGCGTTGGTGATCGGCATGATGCCGGCCACCACCGGGATGTCGGCGCCGAGCTTCGCCGCTTCGTCGACGAAGCGGTGGTAGGCGTCGGGGTTGAAGAAGAACTGCGTGATCGCCGAGCTGGCCCCGGCTTTCACCTTCGTCAGGTAGGCCTGCAGATCGGCCTGCGGTGAACGTGCCTGCGGGTGCATTTCCGGGTAGGCCGCCACCTCGATGTGGAAGTGATCGCCGGTCTCGGCGCGGATGAAGGCGATCAGGTCGCTTGCATAGCGGAATTCGCCGTCGGTGCCGCCGTAACCCGACGGGAGGTCGCCGCGCAGCGCGACCAATCGCTGAATGCCGGCGGCCTTGAACTGGGCGAGCTTGTCGCGGATCGAGGCGGCGCTCGCGCCGATGCACGAGAAGTGCGGCGCCGCGGCCACGCCTTCGCCTAGGATGTCGCGCACGGTCTGCATCGTGCCGTCCTGCGTCGATCCGCCGGCACCGTAGGTGACGGAGCAGAACTGCGGCGACACCGCGTACAGCTCGCGACGTGCGGCGGCCAGCTTGATCACGCCCTCAGGCGTTTTCGGGGGGAAGAATTCGAGGCTCAGCGCCGGGGTCTTGGGGTTCATCGCAGGGGTCTTTCGTTCTCGGGCCGCGCCCACACGAAGTATTCGCGGTTGCCGTCGCCGCCGGTGACGGGGCTGTCGAAGTAGTCGCGCACGGCCAGGCCGTTCGCGGTGCAGGCGTCGCGGATGCGCTGCTCGACCAGCGGGTAGGAGGCGGCGTCCTTCACCAGCCCGCCCTTGCCGATCTGCGCCGGCTGCAGCTCGAACTGCGGCTTCACGAGCATCAACAGATGGCCGTCGTCGGCCAGGTAGTTGCGCAGCGCGGGCAGCACCAGCGTCATCGAGATGAACGACAGGTCGCCGACGACGAGATCGAAGTGATGCGCCGGCGTGTCGGCGTCGAAGGCGGTGCCGCGCAGCTCGCGTGCGTTGATGCCTTCGTAAGCCGCCACACGTGGATCGGCCGCGATGGCTGGATTGAGCTGGTCGCGGCCGACGTCGAGGCCGACCACGCGCACGGCGCCTCGTTGCAGCAGCACGTCGCTGAAGCCGCCGGCGCCCTGGCCCACGTCGAGGCAGGTCTTGCCACGCACGTCGATGCCGGTGCGAGCGACCGCGCCGTCGAGCTTGAGCCCGCCGCGCGAGACGAAACGCAGCTCGGCGTCGTCGGTGACTTCGAGCTCGCAGCCTTCGGGCAGGTCTTCGCCGGCCTTGCGCGGCACCGCCCACCCGGCCGGTCCGCGAAAGCGCACGGCGCCGCGTGCGATCAGGCGCTGCGCGGCCGACCGGGTCGGCGCGAGGCCTTGGGAGACAAGCAGTTGGTCGGCGCGCATGGTGGCATTCGAGTCCGTCATCCCGGCGAACGCCGGGATCCAGTGCGGCGAAACGAACGGTGGATCCCGACTTTCGTCGGGATGACGGGGGCTGGGGCTCAATACCGGTAGCTGTCCGGCTTGTACGGCCCGTTCTTCGACACGCCGATGTACGCCGCCTGCTCGTCGGTCAGTTCGGTGAGCTGTGCGCCGAGCTTGCTCAGCTGCAGCCTCGCCACCTTCTCGTCGAGGTGCTTGGGCAGCACGTACACCTTGCCGGCCTGGTACTCGTCCGGCTTCGTGAAGAGCTCGATCTGCGCGATCGTCTGGTTGGCGAAGCTCGACGACATCACATAGCTCGGGTGGCCGGTGCCGCAGCCCAGGTTCACCAGCCGCCCCTTGGCCAGCAGGATGATGCGCTTGCCGTCCGGGAAGATCACGTGGTCGACCTGCGGCTTGATCTCTTCCCACTCGTACTTCTCGAGCGACGCGACGTCGATCTCGTTGTCGAAGTGGCCGATGTTGCAGACGATCGCCTGATCCTTCATCTTCGCCATGTGGTCGTGCGTGATCACGTCCTTGTTGCCGGTGGTCGTCACGAAGATGTCGGCCTTGTCGGCGGCGTATTCCATCGTCACGACGCGATAACCTTCCATCGCGGCCTGAAGCGCGTTGATCGGGTCGATTTCGGTCACCCAGACTTGCGCCGACAGCGCGCGCAGCGCCTGCGACGAGCCCTTGCCGACGTCGCCGTAGCCGGCGACCACGGCCACCTTGCCGGCGATCATCACGTCGGTGGCGCGCTTGATGCCGTCTACCAGCGATTCGCGGCAGCCGTAGAGGTTGTCGAACTTGCTCTTCGTCACCGAGTCGTTGACGTTGATCGCTCGGAACAGCAGCGTGCCCTTCGCGCTCATCTCATTGAGGCGGTGCACGCCGGTGGTGGTTTCTTCCGTCACGCCGATGATCTTCGCGGCCTTGCGGGTGTACCAGGTCGGGTCCTCGGCGAGCTTGGCGCGGATGCTGGCGTACAGGCAGCGCTCTTCTTCGCTCTTCGGGTCGGACAGCAGCGAGGCGTCCTTCTCGGCCTTCTGGCCCAGGTGCATCAGCAGCGTGGCGTCGCCGCCGTCGTCGAGGATCATGTTCGGGCCTTCGGCATCGCTGCCCTTGGCTCCGAAGTCGAAGATGCGGTGCGTGTAGTCCCAGTAGTCGGCCAGCGTTTCGCCCTTGACGGCGAACACCGGTGTGCCGCCGGCTGCAATGGCGGCGGCCGCATGGTCCTGCGTCGAGAAGATGTTGCACGAGGCCCAGCGCACCTGCGCGCCCAGCGCCTGCAGCGTCTCGATCAGCACGGCGGTCTGGATCGTCATGTGCAGCGAGCCGGTGATGCGCGCGCCCTTCAGCGGCTGGCTTTGGGCGTATTCGGCGCGGATCGCCATCAGACCGGGCATCTCGGTCTCGGCGATGCGAATTTCCTTGCGGCCCCAGGCGGCAAGCGAGAGGTCGGCGACGGCGTGGTCGTGGGTGGGTTTCAAAACGGCGTTCATGTCAGGCTCCGGTCGAAGAGGAACCCGCGGACGCGGCAGCTGGGGAGAACTTCGGTACTCACCCACGCCAGGACGTCGTGCGGGTGAGCGCGGTTGCAATTGCGGTTTCCGAGCCTGGGGCACGTGGGGTGCCTTGCAACGCTCCTCGGAAAGTGGGCGAATTGTAGTCGTCGCCGGCCGGACTTGCCAAATCGGGGGTGTGCCAGACTGCCGGAATGAATGTGCTTCCGTCCAGGCCCTGGTCGGCTGTCGGGGCGGCCGCGGGCGGGGCCTGCGGCGTGCTGACCGACATCGACGACACGCTGACCACCGACGGCGCGATCACGCCCGACGCGTTTGCCGCGCTCGAGGCGATGCGCCGCGCGGGCTTGCCGGTGATCGCGATCACCGGCCGGCCGATGGGGTGGAGCGAGCCCTTCGCCCGCGACTGGCCGATCGATGCGATCGTGGCCGAGAACGGCGCGGTCGCGCTGTTTCGCGAGGCCGGCGGACTGGTCGTCGAGTACGCGCAGGACGAGGCGACGCGTGCCGCCAACGCGGGGCGGCTCGCTCACGCGGCGGCCACGGTCTTGCACGAGGTGCCCGGCACGATGCTGGCGCGCGACAGTGCTGGGCGAGTGACCGACATCGCGATCGACCACGCCGAATTCGCCCGGCTGTCGGCGGCGCAGGTCGCCCACGTCGTCAACGTCATGCATGCGCTCGGCATGCATGCCACGGTGAGCTCGATCCACGTCAACGGCTGGTTCGGCGAGCACACCAAACTCAGCGGCGCCCGCTGGATCGTGAAGCGGCTGCTCGGTCGCGATCTGGAGGACGAGCGCCGGCGCTGGGTCTACGTCGGCGATTCCACCAACGACCAGCTGATGTTCAGCCACTTCCCGCTGAGCGTCGGCGTGGCCAACCTGCTGCAGTTCGCCGATCGGCTGACGGTGTGGCCGGCCTACATCACGCGCCACGAACGGGGCGCCGGCTTCGCCGAAGTGGCAGCCACGCTGCTGAAGGCGCGGCCTTCGTAGCCCGGATGAAATCCGGGATCGGCGCTCCGCGAAAGGCACAACCCCGGATTGCATCCGGGCTACAGGGCCAAGAACTCGCGCAGGCGGTGCAGCTCCGCATCGCGTTCGCGGCGGAACGCGGGATCGCGCGGCACACGGCCGGCGACGTAGCCGAATGCGCTCGCCAGCGCCCCGTCCTTCACCGACACGTTGCCCCAGCCGATGATCTCGTCGCGCCACAGCAGCGGCAGCGCGTAGTAGCCGAGCTTGCGCTTGGCCGGCGGCGTGTACGCCTCGAAGCGGTAGGCCCAGCCCCAGAACGCCTCGAAACGCACGCGGTCCCAGGCGATCGGGTCGAACGGCGCGAGCAGCCGCACCTGCTCGTGGGCCCTGCGTTTCGCGGCGAGAGGATCTTCGTCCGCCGGCCAGTACCAGTCGACGCCGTCGATGCGGTGGTGGCCGAGCCGTTGCTTCGCGCGCTCCAACGCGGCCGGCAGCTCCCCGGCCCACTGCGGTGCGCCGTACCGGAGGCGACGCACCAGCGGGTTCAGGCTGGCGGCCGGCAGCGGCGCGTATTTGCCGACGACGACGTCGATCAGCGCATCGACCTGGGCGCGCCGCGCGGCCGCGTCATCGGCACGCGGCGCGTGCGCATGCACTGCATAGATGCGGATGCCGTTGTCGCGCCGCACGACCCGCACGAGGCCGCGGTAGTGCATGCCGTCCAGCAGGTGCGTCGTCGCGCTCGACGAACCGCCCCAGTAGTTGACGACGCTGCCGTGGGCGAAATGCGCGTCGACATCGCGCGGGTGCACGGTTCCGCGCTCGCGGATGAAGTCCAGCACCGCTTCGGCGCGTTTTCTCGTCGCGGCGTCCCACACCGTGCGCGGCACGCGCGGATGCATCAGCGCGTGGACCGCACTCGGCAGGAATCCGTAGTTGATGAAGGCATCTTCCTCGATGCCGAGCGTCGGATAGCGCCGTTCGAGGTCGCCCGCGCGGTAGTCCTTGACGCGGTGTCGCAGGGTCAGGTCCTGCGCGCGCGCCGGGGCGCGGATCGGATCGGCCTGCACGAAACCGAGCGTGTCGATCGCGCGGCGCAAGGTCGTCGGTTTGAAGAGGCTGCGCTCGACGGCGTAGCGGCGCAGGTCGGCGAGCGTGAGGGCAGGCATGGCGTTGATGCTGCCAGAAACGATGAAGGGCGACTCGCGTCGCCCCTGCATTCGTAGCCCGGATGAAATCCGGGGTGTGCCTTCGATGTCACGCCGCTCCCGGATTTCATCCGGGCTACGGGCTACCGGCCCGCGGCGGCCTTCAGCGCGGCGGCCTTGTCGGTCTTCTCCCACGAGAACTCCGGCTCTTCCCGCCCGAAGTGCCCGTAGGCCGCCGTCTTCTGATAGATCGGCCGCAGCAGGTCCAGCATCTGAATGATGCCCTTCGGACGCAGGTCGAAGTGCTCGTTGACCAGCGCGGCGATCATGTCGTCGGGGATCACGCCGGTGCCTTCGGTGTAGACCGTCACGTTCATCGGGCGGGCCACGCCGATCGCGTAGGCGACCTGGATCTGGCACTGGCGCGCCAGGCCGGCCGCGACGATGTTCTTCGCGACGTAGCGCGCCGCGTAGGCGGCCGAGCGGTCGACCTTGGTCGGGTCCTTGCCGGAGAACGCGCCGCCGCCGTGCGGGCAGGCGCCGCCGTAGGTGTCGACGATGATCTTGCGGCCGGTCAGGCCGCAGTCGCCCTGCGGGCCGCCGACAACGAAGCGGCCGGTCGGGTTGACGAGGTACTTGGTGTCCTTCAGCCACTCCTTCGGCAGCACCGGTTTGATGATCTCCTCGATCACCGCCTCGGTGAACGCCGGCAGCATCTTCTTGCCGTCGCTCATCTCGGGGCTGTGCTGGCTGGACAGCACGATGGTGTCGATGCTGTGCGGCTTGCCGTCCACGTAGCGCATCGTCACCTGGCTCTTCGCGTCGGGGCGCAGGAACGGCAGGCGGCCGTCCTTGCGCAATTGCGCCTGGCGCTCGACGAGGCGGTGCGCGTAGTAGATCGGCGCGGGCATCAGCTCGGGCGTCTCGTCGCAGGCGTAGCCGAACATCAGGCCCTGGTCGCCGGCGCCGGTGTTCAGGTGGTCGTCGGACGCATGGTCCACGCCCTGGGCGATGTCGTTGCTCTGCTTGTCGTAGGCGACGAGCACCGCGCAGCCCTTGTAGTCGATGCCGTACTCGGTGTTGTCGTAGCCGATGCGCTTGATCGTGTCGCGCGCGACCTGGATGTAGTCGACGTGCGCGTTGGTCGTGATCTCGCCGGCCAGCACGACGAGGCCGGTGTTGCACAGCGTCTCGGCGGCGACCCGCGAGCGTGGGTCCTGCGCGAAGACGGCGTCGAGGATCGCGTCGGAGATCTGGTCGGACACCTTGTCGGGGTGACCCTCGGACACGGATTCGGAGGTGAAAAGGAAATCGTTTGCCACTCTTAAACTCCCGTCAGGTTGCACGTTGCGTTGCCGGCCTGATGGTGGGGAGGAGCGGCGAACGCTTTAGCAGTATTTGTACAAGCCCCGCATCCTCTGCGGTTCTTGCGTCGCCCCGCAAGTTGTTCAGTAACTCGGCGATTCCGCGATTATAGGAAACATGGCTACCCTTTTCCGCTGGCTGTCGCGCTGGCCGTTGTGGCTTCTTCACGCGCTCGGCGGCGCGCTGGGGTGGCTGAGCTATGCGCTGTCGCCGTCCTATCGTCGCCGATTCAAGGCCAATGCGGCGCAGGCGGGCGTTTCACGCCCCGCATTTCGTGCCGCGGTGGCCGAGGCCGGACGCCTGATCACCGAGCTGCCGGCGCTGTGGATGCGGCCCGAATCGCAGCCGCTTGCGGGCCGGGCGCGCTGGCAAGGCGCCGAGCTGATCGCCGCGGCGCATGCGCGCGGCGACGGCATTCTGTTCCTGACCCCCCACATGGGGTGTTTCGAGGTGGCGGCCCAGCTCTACGCCGAGGATTACGCGTCGCGCCACGGGCCGATCACCGTGATGTACCGGCCGGCGCGCAAGCCGTGGCTGCAAGACCTCGTCGCCACGTCGCGCGAGCGCACCGGCCTGGCGGCCGCGCCGGCCACGCTGGCCGGCGTGCGCCAGCTGATCCGCGCGCTGCGGCGCGGCGAAGCCGTCGGGCTGTTGCCGGACCAGGTGCCGCCGGACGAGATGGGGGTGTGGGCACCGTTTTTCGGCCGCGACGCCTACACGATGACGCTGGCCGCCCGGCTCGCGCGCGAACCCGGCGTGACGCCACTGCTGACCCGCGCGGAACGCCTGCCGCACGGGCGCGGCTATGTGGTGCACCTCGCGCCGTTCGACGAGCCGCTGCCGGCAGGCGCGGCTCAGGCAGAATCCGCCGCGGCCGTCAACCGGGCGATGGAGCGGGTGATCCGCACCTGCCCGCAGCAGTACCTCTGGGGCTACGACCGCTACAAATCACCGCGCAGCACCGCTGCCGGGCACAACAAGGATTGACGTTGGGTTCTCGCGCTCTGCTCGCCGTGCTGTGGCTGCTGCACTGGCTGCCGCTGCCGCTGCTCGCGCCGCTGGGCAGCGGCGTCGGCGCGCTGCTGCACGCATGCGCGCGGTCCCGGCGCGAGATCGCGCTGCGCAACGTCGAGCTGTGCCTGCCGGAACTGGACGGGCCGCAGCGGCGCGCGCTGGTGCGCCAGCATTTCCATTGGCTGGGCCGCAGCATCCTAGAGCGCGCGCTGCTTTTCTACGCGTCGACAGATCGGCTCAAGCGGCTGATCCACGTCGAAGGCGACGTGACCCTGGCCGAACGCAGCGAGCGGCCGGTGATGTGGCTGGTGCCGCACTTCATGGGCCTGGACGTCGCCGGTGCTGCGACGCAGCTGTTCCAGAAGCAGCAGGTCGCGTCGATCTACCAGGAGCAAAGCAATCCGGTCATGGACGAGGCGATCCGCCGCGGCCGCCTGCGGTTCCGGCAGGGCGAGGTCTTTCCGCGCAGTGATTCGGCCAAGCCGCTGATCCGCGCGATCCGCAAGGGCTGGGCCTTTTTCAACCTACCCGACATGGACTTCGGGGCGCGCGATGCCGCCTTCGTGCCGTTTTTCGGCGTGCCGGCGGCCACGCTGCTCGCGCCGTCGCGCATGGCGCGTGCGCTGGACATGGTGGTGCAGCCGGTGGTGGCGGAGATGCTGCCGGGCGGGCGGGGCTACCGCGTGCGCTTCCTTGACCCGTGGACGCACTTCCCGAGCGACGATGCGCTGGTCGACACCGCGGCGATGAACCGCTGGATCGAAAGCGAGATCCGTCGCAACCCGGCGCAGTACCTGTGGGTGCACAAGCGGTTCAAGACCCGGCCGCCCGGAGAAGCCGCGTTGTACTGAGGGTTGCCGGCCTCATGTTGACGCCGCCGCGCGGCGCCACGATAGTGCGGCCGTTCGTTCTGCTGGAGACCCCGATGGCCCCGAACCCCGCCTTCTTCGCCGAGTGGACGCCGCGCGTGCTGTCGCTGCTGCGCATCGTCAGCGCCTACCTGTTCCTGTTGCACGGCACGGCCAAGCTGCTCGGCATGCCGCATGTCGCGATGTTCGACGACCTGCAGTTGGTCTCGCTGACGGGCCTGGCCGGCGTGCTCGAACTCGTCGGCGGCGTGCTGCTGCTGCTCGGCCTGTTCACCCGGCCGGTGGCTTTCGTGCTGTCGGGCGAAATGGCCTTCGCCTACTTCATCGGCCACGCATCGCGCGGCACGCCGCTCATCCCGATGTTGAACCAGGGCGAGTCGGCGGTGCTGTTCTGCTTCGTGTTCCTGTACCTGTCCGTCGCCGGCGGCGGTGCATGGGCGGTGGATGCGGTTCGTGGAAAGGCGTCGCCGCTTCAAGGCGCCGGCTGAAACCCCGGCTCGCCCATCTGCCACAGGAAGAACGACCACACGTCGGCGAGCTCCGAGACGTATTGCGACTTCGTGCTGCCCATGCCGTGGCCGGCATCGAAGTCCACGCGAAGCAGCACCGGCCGGCCGCTCGTCGTCGCGGCCTGAAGTCGGGCCGCCATCTTGCCGGGCAGCCATGCGTCGACGCGCGGATCGTTCGCGCCGGTGGTCACGATCACGCCCGGATACGGCGTTCCATCCGTCACGCGGTGATAGGGGCTGATCGCGAACATCGTCTTGAAGTGGTCCGGGTTCGCGACCGTGCCGAACTCGGCGATGTTGGGGGGTCCGTTGGGCGTCAACTCCATGCGCAGCATGTCCGAGAGGCCCACGGCGCTTTGCGCGGCCGCAAACAGCTCCGGCCGCTGCGTGATCGCTGCGCCGATCGTGATGCCGCCGGCGCTGCCGCCGGTGCCGGCCAGCTTGGCGCGCGAGGTGTAGCCGGTCGACACGAGGTACTCGGCGCAGGCGATGAAGTCGCCGATCGTGTTCTGCTTGTTGCCATGGATCACGCGGCCGGCGTTGTGCCAGTCGGCGCCGAACTCGCCGCCGCCGCGCACGTGGGCCACCGCCAGTACGCCGCCGCGTTCCAGCCACGCGAGGCGCTGCGCCGAGAAGCGCGGCTCCATCGAGATGCCGTAGGCACCGTAGCCGAACAGGATCGTCGGGTGGCTGCCGTCGAGCGCCAGGCCTTTGCGCATCAGGATGGACAGCGGAATGGCCGTGCCGTCCGCGGACTTCACCATCACGCGCCGCGCTTCGATGCCGGAGGTGTCGAGCGGCAGCGGCTTTTGCAGGCCGGTGTCGGTCGCGCGGCCGTCGGCGGCGATGCGGTGGATGCTCGCGGCGCGGGTCCAGCCCTCCATGCGCACCAGCAGGTCGGCGGACGTCGGTTCACCCTCGAAATCGCGCACGATGGCGTCGAACGGCAACGGGAGGGCCGCCGGCGTGCCGCGGCCCAGCGGCACACGGGTGAGGCGGCTCACGCCGCCGTCCAGCGCCTCGATCACGAGCGCATCGGACGTCAGTGCGGTGCGGCGCAGCACCGCCTGGCCTTGCGGGATCACCTCCACAGGCGCGCGCGTGGGGCGGCCGAGGTCGTGGCTCACCAGCCGCCCGCGCGACGCCCCGCGCGTGGAGATCGCGAACAGGCGGTTGCCGGCGAGCGTGGCATGCAGCACGGCGTCGGCCGGGTCGATGACGCGCCGCCACGGCGTGTCGGGACCGTTCACCTTCGACAGCGGCGCGACGTACGAGGAGCGCTCCGGCGCGTCGCCGTGCAGCACGACGGCGTGCGCCCACGGCGAGCCGGGCGTCGTGAAGACATAGGGCACGTCGGGTGCGTCGAAGCGGCGCGACGGCGTTACGCCCCAACCGAAGACGGCCGGGTCCTTCGCCGGGTCGCGACCGAGCACGTGCAGGTAGACGGCGCTCTTGTTGTAGCGCTCGGCGCCGCCGTCGGCACCGGCCGGCGGTGTGCGGTTGTAGAAGAACGAACGCTGGTCGGGCCGCCACGACACGCCGTCGTTCAGGCCGGCGCCACGGATCGCTTCGCGCAGAAACCGCCCGCTGGCGACATCGAACACGCGCAGCACGCTGTCCTCGGAGCCACCCACCGACAGGCCGACCGCGACGAGGCGTCCGTCGGGCGACGGCGTGTGGAAGTCGATCGAGTGGCGGCCCGGCTGCCGGGGCACGGCGTGCGGGTCGAGCAGCAGCCGTTCCGGCGCGCCCAGGTTGCGGCGGACGTACAGCCGCGGGCTGTCGTGGCCCGGCTCGCTCTTCAGATAGAACACCCGGGCGCCGCGGCGCTCGAGCGCGAACACGGACTCGCCTGCGTCCGACAGCTCGGCGATGCGCTGGCGCAGCGTGTCGCGCCCCGGGATTCGGGCGAGCACGGCGGCGGCGTGGTCGGCTTGCGTCTTGAGCCACGCCTTCCACTGCGGGTGGTTCATGTCCTCCATCCAACGGTAGGGGTCGGTCACCGTGACGCCGTGGTAGGTGTCGGTAACGTCGGCGCGCGGCGTGGCGGGGGCGGTCGGATCGGCGGCGAGCGCCGCCGGCAGCGCGGCGGTGAGCATCAGGCCGGCGAGGAAGCGGGCGAGGAGGCGCATGAAGGTCCTTGTGGAAGCACGGTCGAGCCCGAGAGGCCTCGTGGGCCGCTCGGGGCGACATTGTCGCTGCGGCCCGGATGAGATCCGGGTCGGCGGTTCACGACGTCAGCGCGGACCCAGAACCTTCGCAACCGCCGGCGCTTGCAGCCGCGCCGCTTCCGGCATCCCCGTGCCGAGCAGCGGCTGCAGGTAGCGGCGGAAGGCGTCGGTCACGTCGGAGCCGCTGGCGGCGATCAGCTCGTCTTCCATCACGCGGGTCTTGCCGGCCACCGCGTCGAGTGCGATCAGCTCATAGCGCACCGCGTAGTCGCCGCAGCGCTTGATCGCCACGGAGCCATCGCGCTCGCCCCACATCGCGAACTGCACGGCCTTCTCGCCGGCTTCGCGGGCTTCGTGCTGGTCGACGTCGGACACGCAGCCGAGGAACGAGCGCTGCAGGTAGCCGAAGGTATCGCCGCGCACGCGCTTGATCTTCAGCTTCTCCTTGATCTGGTCGCATAACTGGTCGGCCAGCGCGCCGGTGCCCGAGAGCTGCACGTTGCCGTGGGCGTCGCGCTCGACGCTCTTGGCGAGCTGGGTGGCGATCGGCTCGCCGGACGCGTCGTGGATGCCTTCGGAGACGGCGACGATGCAACGCCCCAGGCGCTCGTGGGTCGCCTTCACGTCGGCGAGGAAGCTGTCGAGGGAGAAAGTGCGTTCGGGCACGTAGACGAGATGCGGCCCGTCGTCCGGGTGCTTGCGCGCGAGCGCCGAGGCGGCCGTGAGGAAGCCCGCGTGCCGCCCCATCACCACGCCGACGTACACGCCCGGCAGCGCCGCGTTGTCCAGGTTCGCGCCGGCGAAGGCCTGCACGACGAAGCGCGCGGCCGACGGGAAGCCCGGCGTGTGGTCGTTGCCGACGAGGTCGTTGTCGATCGTCTTCGGGATGTGCATGCAGCGCAGCGGATAACCGGCCTTGGCCGCTTCCTCGCTGACGATGCGCACGGTGTCCGACGAGTCGTTGCCGCCGATGTAGAAGAACTGCCCGATGCCGTGGGCCTGCAGCACCTTGAAGATCTCCTGGCAGTACTTCACGTCGGGCTTGTCGCGGGTGGAGCCCAGCGCCGACGCCGGTGTGGCGGCGACTCGCTCGAGGTTGTGGCTGGTCTCTTGCGTCAGGTCGACGAAGTCCTCGTTGACGATGCCGCGCACGCCGTGACGCGCACCGTAGACGAGATCGATGCCGCGAAAGCCGCGTGCGGCCAGCACGGCTCCGACCAGCGACTGGTTGATCACCGCGGTGGGGCCGCCGCCCTGCGCGATCAGAATCTTGTTCGTTGCCATGGCGCGTTCCTGCTCCGGTTGTTCGACGGTGCCGCGAGGCGGCGCCCGCAGTATTCAGCAAATTCTGCGTTCGGTCGACGCCGCTGTCGACCATCGAAGCCTCCCAAGCGTTGAGGATTCGGCCGCGGGCCGGTCGCTCATCCCTAGGACGAAGGTCAATACCGGTTCGTTTCCCCCAATGTGGAGGATGGCGCCGGCACCGCGACAGGTCTACTTTGGGGAACACGGGGTGCGCTGACGTTCAGCGCACGAAGGGGACGGCAAACCGGCACAGGCACGCGGCTTGCCAGTCCGAAAGTAAGAGATTGCACCATGAGCATCGCCCTATATCGAATGCGCTTGTACTGGGACGGCCGCCACGGCGCGGCCCGCAACGGGGACGACACGCGCATCCTCGTCGAAGCGCCGATCCTGCCCGGCGCGCACGGCGCGGAGAACCTCGAAGAAATCGATTACGCGCCGGAGGTGGATGTCGCCCAGGTGCGTGAACGAGAAGGCGACTGGCGCGAGATGACCGCCGAGGAAGTGGCGGCCGCCGAGGCGCTGCTCGCATCGCTGAACCAGCCTCCGGTCGCGTGGCCGGATAAACGCGCTGCGTGAATAGACCACCCCCTACGCGCTTCGCGCGCCCCCTCAAGGGGGCAACGCCAGCGGACCGGCGGAGCCGGATCCGCGGCGTTTGCTTGGCTGCTCCGGTTCATGCGACGAGGGTGGCGCTCGGCGCCATTGAAAAGCGAGATGAGAGGCTGAAAGCCGTTCTCAGGCGTGCAGGTCGAGCAAAGCCCCCAGCATCTCGTCGTGCGTCTGGATGGTGCGCAGGTTCGCCTTGAACGCGTAGCTGGCCGACATCTGCTGGACCAGGTCTTCTGCAAGATTTTCGCCATGCCGGTCTGCCTGACCGACGCTCGTGATCACGCCGCCGCCGGGCTGCCCCTCCTGCGCGACGAACTGGCGTCGATAGCCCGGTGTTTGCGCGTTGGCGATGTTGTTCGCCGCCGCACCGAGCCGTTGCAGCGCGGCGTTCATTCCGGAGTGGGCGATGGACGGGATGGTGTTCATGGCGTGGCTAAGGGCTATCGGCATTCGAGCACCGGACTTGACGGCGCCGCCCAATGCGACGGCGACAATGCGGACAAAGTCACTTCCTTTCGCCATGAAGACGTCTGAGCGCATTGCGCATGTCGCCGACCGCATCGAAGCCGTGCTCGACGCGAATCCCTCCGCCCACGCCAACCCCGGCGCCATGCTCGCGCTGCGCACGGCTGCAGCGGAGCTGGGCGCACACGACCCGTATGCCTCTGAAAAGCTGATCCAGCTGATGGAGAGAGCGCAGGTCTACTACGGCGCGCGCAGCTTCTTTCGGCTGCCCGGCACGTCGCGGCATCTGTGGAGCGACATGCGCGACGACTTGCTCGACCGCCTGCGCATGCGCGCGCGGGTGCTCGCTTCACAGGGTGAATAGGGCACCATCTCGGCCTGCGGAACGGGCCATCGCGTTCAACCTGTAAGAGCTTGCAGTTCCGGTATCGGAAGGGCGATGCTCAAATCCAGCCATAACGACGCTGTCATCCTGAGTACCCCCAGGGCCGGGCTGCGCCCGGCCCACCCCCGGGGGTCGAGCAAAGTGGCAGAGCCACATTTGCTCGAAAGGCGCGGTGTCGATCCAGCGGATCGGCACCGCGTTCTTCGTTTCAGCGGCCCGGCGCGGCCGCGGCCGAATGCAGCTTCTCCCAGTACGCCACGGCCTTGCCCACCCAATCCTGGAAATGCGGGTCGTGCAGCGCGTAGTACGGGATGCCGCGAGCGGCAAACTTCGTCACCTCGTGGGTCAGCCCGCCGCGCGATTGGCAGGCGTGGCGTTCAACTTCCACTTCCAATTCATGCAGCGCGAGCGCGCGCTGCATGGGGTCCGGTGCCATCAGCCGCTCGCGCAGGCTGTGGGAACCGGTGACGCAAGCGTCTTGAGACATCGGGGGCTCTCCAGCGTGGACCGTCTCTTGGTGTCGGACGGTTCCGGCAAGGCTTGAGGGCCTCGCGCCGGGGAACGCGCATTTTTCACGCTGCGGCGGGCGCAGCGCGCACACCGGCCGTCTGCATGGGGGCGTCGAGCGCCATCTGGGTCTCCTGGTCGAACAGGTGCACGCCATCGATCTCGATCGTGAGCCCGACCCGGTCGCCGGGTTTCACGTTCGTGCGGCCGTGGATGACGACGATGATCCGGTCGCCCCCCACGTTCATCAGCAGTTCGGTTTCGGCGCCTGTCGGCTCGACGACGATCACCTCGGCCTGCACTGCGGCGCCATGGTCGGCCAGGGCAAGCTGCTCCGGCCGCACGCCGTAGAACACCCGCTGGCCGTCGGTGCCGCCATGGCCGTTCAGCGGCCAGCGCGCACCGCCTTCGGTCTCCACGAAGGCATGGCCGCCCTGGCGGCGCACGACGCCGCCGACGACGTTCATCGCCGGCGAGCCGATGAACTGCGCGACGAAGAGGTTGGCGGGTCGGTCGTAGAGCTCCAGCGGCGTGCCGATTTGCTCGATGCGGCCGTCCTGCATCACGACGATGCGGTCGGCCATCGTCATCGCCTCGACCTGGTCGTGCGTCACGTAGACGGTGGTCGTGCGCAGGCGCTGGTGCAGGGCCTTGATCTCCGAGCGCATGGCCACCCGCAGCTTCGCGTCGAGGTTGGACAGCGGTTCGTCGAACAGGAACACCTTCGGGTCGCGCACGATCGCGCGGCCCATCGCGACGCGCTGACGCTGGCCGCCGGAAAGCTCACGCGGGTAGCGATGCAGGTAGGGCTCGAGATCGAGCACCTTCGCCGCCTCGGCGACGCGCTCGGCCACGACCTTCGCGTCGGCGCGACGCAGCTTCAAACTGAAGCCCATGTTGTCGGCCACCGTCATGTGCGGGTACAGCGCGTAGCTCTGGAACACCATCGCGATGTCGCGGTCCTTGGACTCGACCTCGTTGACGATTTTGTCGTCGATCGCGATCGTGCCGTCGGTGATGTCCTCCAGGCCGGCCAGCATGCGCAGCAGCGTCGACTTGCCGCAACCCGACGGGCCGACGAGCACCATGAACTCGCCGTCGCGGATGTCGAAACCGATGCCCTGGATGACCTTCGTGGCCCCGAAGGACTTCGCGACGTTGTGAAAACTGACCGCTGCCATCGGATCGTTCCCGTCAGCTCTTCACGGCGCCGGCCGTGAGCCCCGACACCATGTAGCGCTTGAACGCGTAGTAGATCGCCGCCGGCGGCAGCGCGTAGATCAGGCCCGTCGTCATCAAGAGCTCCCATGGCGAATCGTCGGCGGCGAGGAAGTTGCCTAAAGCGACAGCGAGCGTGATGCTCTTGTCGTTGGACAGCAGCAGGAACGCATACAGGTACTCGTTCCAGGCCAGCAGCAGCGCGTAGGTGCCCACGGCGACCATCGACGGCCCCATCAGCGGCAGGTAGACGAGCCGGAACAGCTGCCACGGTGACGCGCCGTCGATGCGGGCGGCCTCGTCGAGTTCCAGCGGCAGCTTGTCCGAGGCCTGCTTCAGCACCCAGATCGCATACGGTGTGGCGATCGTGATCATCGCGAGGATCAGCGCCCACTGGCTGTTCAGCAGGCCGTAATTGCCCATCGTCTTGTACATCGGCACCGCGAGGAACGCGGCCGGGATGAAGTAGGTGAACAGCGCCAGGTTCATCACCCAGCGTCCGCCGCGCACGCGCAGCCGGCTGATCGCGAACGCGGCGAAGGTGGCGATCAGCAGCGTGACCGCGCCGACCGTCACTGCGATCAGCAGCGAGTTCCACAACTGGATCCAGAAGTTCTCGAGGAAGTAGTGCTTCTCGCCGAACACCCGCACGAAGTTGTTCAACGTGGGTTCGTCCGGCCAGAGTTTCCCGCCGAACGCCGATTCCTTCGGCGAGATCGCGAACAGGAACAGGTGGTAGATCGGCAGCATCGTCCACAGGAACACCGGGATGCCGATCAGCAGCAGCTTGGCTTCGTTGGTCACCCTGCGGCGGCTCGGCACTTTCACTTGGACAGCCTTTTCATCATGAAGTAGACGAGCGGCAACACCAGCGGCAACGCACACACGACGGTGGCCATTGACATGTCCACCTGGTCGAGCCGCAGGTAGCGCAAGCCGAGCGTCGCCATCACGTGTGTCAGGTCGGCCGGCCCGCCGCCGGTCAGCAGGTACACGCTGTTGAAGTCGCCGAGCGTCCAGATCGTGGACAACAGCGCCGAGGTCAGGTAGAGCGTCTGCAGCGACGGCCAGGTGATGTAGCGGAACTTCTGCCAGCGCGACGCGCCGTCGACCGCGGCCGCCTCGTACTGCTCGGCGGGAATCGCGAGCCGGCCGGCGACGAGGATCAGCGTCCAGAACGGCAGCGATTTCCAGATGTGCACCGAAATCGCGAGAAACAGCGCAAGGTTCGGCTCCTGCAGCCAGTTCGGTCCGTCGGCCTGAGTGAAGCGAAAGATCAGCGAGTTGATCAGTCCCCATTCGGGGTTGAACATGAAACGCAGCGACAGGATTGTCGGGATCGACGGCACCGCCCACGGCAGGATGAACAGCAGCGACAGCCAGCGTATCCACACCCGCTCGTGCACGAAAAAGCCCGACAGGAATAGCGCGATCGCCATCTTCACGTTGATGCCGACGATCAGGAACACGAGCGTGTTGACGACCGTGCGGCTGAAGACCGGGTCGGCGAACAGCTTGACGTAGCTCTCGGGATGGCGCGCGAGCCACAACCCGTAGCCCACCGGGTACAGCACGAAGGCGATGAAGACCAGGATGTACGGCGTGATGAGGATCAGGCCCCACGCCTGCCAGGGCGTGAGGCGCTTCCTCGGCCGCGCCGTCCCCGCGCCGGCTTCGGGACGCGGCCGGGGAAGCCCAGTGGCCGCTTCGGTGCGAACGGCGGTGGACGGCACTTGAACGGTCAACGGTCGGTTCCGGCCACCGTCTTGATGCGCGCGATCATCTCGTCGACCGCCTGCTCGACCGAAAGCTTGTCATTGATGACCCGGCTCATCGCCTTGGCCCAGACGTTCTCGTTGTTGAGGATCGTGAAGCGGTAGTTCTTCGTGAACTCGAACGGCACCGTGCCGGCCGAGAACTGCCCGTGAACGGCACGCCGGTGCGGGTCGGCCTGCCAGAACGGGCGCTTGGTCGCTGCCTGCGTGACCGGGTACCAGCGGCCGAGCGCGCCTTCGACGTAGGGCGTGAGGTTCTCCTCGTCGAGCATGAACGCGACGAACTCCTTCGCGCGCTTCTTGCTCGGCGCGTTCGTGAAGATCACACCGGTCTTCACCGCGGCGCGGTAGACGGGCTTGCTGCCGTCGGGCTTGTTCGGAAAGCCCGCAGTGCGGATCAACTGCTCGTAGTTCTTCTTCGCGGTCGCGCGCTGCTCGGGCGTGAGGCTCTCGTTGGTCGAATCGTCGAGCCACTTCGAGACGATGGAGATCGTCGCGTTGTGCGTCATCACTGTCGTCTTGTTGTGGAAGGCGACGTTGTTGTCCGGGTCCTTCCAGTTCACCGACGACGGCGCCGTGCAGCCCTTCGCGTGGATGTCCGTGTAGTCCTTCACCGCGGCGACCAGCCCTTGCTTCACCTTCGGGTCATCCACCAGCAGCTTGCCGTTGTCGTCGACCAGCTTCACGTTGTGCTGGTCCATGAAGGTCAGGAACGAATAGAACGAGTCGCTCGAATCGACACCCATCGGGTGGCCGATCGCATAGGCGCGCTGTCCCGTCTTTTGCCGATAAGCGGGCTGCACCTTGTCGCACCAGAAACTCCAGTACTCCTTCCAGCCGGTGGGGATGTCGGACTCCTTGAAGCCGGCGGCGTCCAGCATGTCCACCCAATACTGGATATGCATCGTCTGCTGCTTGATCGGGAACGCGTAGTACGCCTTCTTCTTCGTCTTGTCGTTGTAGAGCCAGGTGGTCGCGAGCGCCTCCGGCAGGAACGTGGCCTTGACCGGCGCGATCACGTCGCTGATGTCCTCCAGCCGGCCTTCGAAGGCCCACTTGCCGGTGACCTGGAAATCGAACACGTCGCCATAGACGACGTCGGGCACCGTGCCGGCGTCGAGCGCCGACACCGTCTTCGGGATCATGTCCTGCGGCGGGTACTGCGACACCTCGACCTTCACGCCGGTCTTCTGCTCGAACTTGCGGATCGCGTCGAACAGCGCGTCGTCTTCGGCCTTGTAGAAGCCCTTGCCCCACCAGACGGTGAGTTTTTCCTGTGCCAGCGCCTGGCCGCCGAAGGCGGTCAAGCAGGCCGCGACGACGGCGCTCGCGAATCGGTTCACGCTCGACATGGAGGTCTCCTTGTGTGCCCCCTAGACGCCTGCGGCGTCGGCCCCCCAGGGGGGGCGTCGTCGCCTTGGGGCGGCCCGGCGGCGACGGTCATTTAGTATGACAATACTACGATCTCATCGGACGACGTGCAAATGGGTAGTGACCAGTACGTTCCGCCAAGTGGGCGACGCTTCGACGCCGCCGCGTTAGAGGGTTTTGCCGAGGCGCTTTTGACACGGGCCGGGCTCGCCCGCGAACCGGCACGCGACGTGGCACAGGTGCTCGTGGAAGGTGACCTGATGGGGCACAACACGCACGGCCTGCAGCTGCTCGCGCCGTACCTGCGAGACATCGGATTGGGCCACCTGTGCACCGAGGGTGAACCCGAAGTTGTCGCCGACCACGGCGCGGCGGTCACCTGGGACGGCCGGTTCCTCGCGGGCCCCTGGCTTGTGCGCCGGGCGATGGACCTCGCGTTCGATCGCATCGACACACACCCGGTGATCACGGTGGTGATCCGCCGCTCGCACCACATCGCCTGCCTGGCGGCGTATCTGAAGCGGGCCACCGACCGGGGCCTCGTGATGCTGCTGAGCTGCTCCGATCCGTCGGCCGCTTCGGTGGCCCCGTACGGTGCGATCGCCGGCCGTTACACGCCCAACCCGATCGCCGCCGGGTTTCCGACCGACCGGCTGCCGGTGCTGATCGACATCAGTGCGTCCACGACGACGAACGGGATGACGTCGCGCATGAACCGCGAAGGCACCGGCCGGCTCCTGGCGGGGCCGTGGCTGGTGGACAACCGAGGCGAGCCGAGCGACGACCCGAAGGTGCTGCTGGACGACCCGCCCGGCGCGGTGCTGCCGCTGGGCGGCATGGACCTCGGCCATAAGGGGTTTGCGCTCGGCCTGCTCGTGGAGGCTCTGACCTCGGGCCTCGGCGGGCACGGACGCGCCGACGGCGAGACGGGTTGGGGCGCGTCGGTGTTCCTGCAGGTGCTGAACCCGGCGGCGTTCGGCGGACGGGAGCGTTTCGTGCGCGAGACCGGATGGCTGGCCGAAGCCTGCCGCACGGCGCCGGTGAAGCCGGGCGCCCCGCCGGTGCGTTTGCCGGGCGAGCGGGGGCTCGCGTTGCGCGAACAACAGCGGACGGCGGGCGTCACCTTGCATCCGGAGATCCTGCCGGCGCTCGCCCCCTATGCCGAGCGCTGGCAGATCCGGTCCCCTCTCCCCCTGGGAGAGGGTTAGTTAGGGTGAGGGCGCGGCCGGGGAAGTGGCAAGCCGGTGGAGGCCGCGGCCCTCACCCCAGCCCTCTCCCAGGGGGAGAGGGAGAGGGAGTGCTGTCGGCTCGCAGGGCTGTGGGAACTGGTGTGCCTTGACGGCGTCCACGAAGGCCCGAAGCGCTCCGTCGACGGTGCCGGCGCGGTCCATGAAGTCGAACGCAGCCACATCGCGGCGCCCCATGCCCAGCACGTCGTGCGTGGCCACCATCTGCCCCGAGGTCCCGGCGCCGGAATCCACGCCGATCGTCACCAGCTCGGGCCGCTCGCGCCGCAGCGTCGTCGCGAGCATCGGCGGCGTCGATTCGAGCAGCACCATCGCGGCGCCGGCCTGCGCGAGCTCGACGGCGCGCATTGCCTGCGCTTGTGTCGAGGCGTCGTCCATTGCGGGCATGCGCCGGTCGCCCAGTTCGTACACGCTGCCGGCGGTCAGCCCGAGGTGCGCACACACCGGGATGCCGCGCGTGGCGAGTGCGTGCACGGTCTCCTTGGTCGCCGCGCCGCCGGCGAGCTTGACCATCTGCGCGCCCGCCTGCAGCAGCGCCGCGCCGCCGCGCAGCGCCTGGGCGAGATCGAGCGGGAAGCCGGTGAGCGGCAGGTCGGCCACGATGCACGCGCTGCCGGTGCCGCGTGCCACGCAGCCGGTGTGATAGACCATCTGCTCGAGGGTCACGAGCAGCGTCGTGCCGTGGCCCTGAGCCAGCATGCCCAGCGAGTCGGCGACGAGGATGCAGTCGGCGCCGGCGCCATCCGCGAGCCGGGCGAAGGCCGCGTCGTAGGCGGTCAGCATCGCGATCGGGACGCCGCGCGCATGCAGGTCCAGCAGCGTGCGCAGCGTCACGCGCTTGCGGGCCTTGGGAGCCAAGGCCTCGCGAGTGGGTGAATGGGCGGGGTTGGAGCGGTGCCGACTCTGGCGGATGGCCATGTTGATCCTCGAACGCCTCGCAGCGGGCGCGTGCCGGTGTCTTCGCACGTCGCATGCCAAGGGTCGGCGGGCCGGCCGGAGCGCGCCGCACACGAGGAAGGGCGCCACCGTCGCGTCGCGTGTTGGCGGCGGGATCGGGGCGACATTCCACACGCCGCACCCGCGCCCGGTGCGGATTTCCGCACCCGATGGCACGGATTCGCCGTGAACTGCGCATGCATTGCGCCGCGGCATGGGAATCGCATGCCGCACGCCGGCCCAAACGGGCGACACTGCACCCCGAATCGCCACGACGAGCCCCCCTTTGCAACCGGTCCAGACGTTCTCGCCCCTGCGCCTCGCAGCCTGGTTCGCCGCCGGGGCAGTGATGGCCGCGGCGGTCTTCGCTGCCTACGAGATCAGCGAGCGCCGTGGCCACGCGGCCTTGGCTGATCGCTCCGTGCAGCAGCTCGATCTCTATGCGGCGGGCCTCGAGAGCGAGCTCGGCAAGTACGAGAACCTGCCGAGCATCCTGGCGCTCGACGAGCACATGCTGGCGCTGCTCGCGGCACCGGCCGATCCGCGGCTGCGCGACAAGGTCAACCGGCGGCTGGCCAATCTGAACGTGCGCGCCGGCTCGGTCGAAATCCTGGTGCTCGATGCGAACGGCACCGTGCTCGCCTCGAGCAACTGGTACGAGCCGCAGAGCTCGGTCGGCCGCGACCTGTCGGGCATGCCCTATGTCGCCGACGCGATCCACAGCGGCCAGTCGCGTTCGTTCGCCGCCAGCCCGGCACGCGGGGCGCCCGAGTCCTTCTTCGCGCAGGCGATCCGGCGCGGCGGCGCGGTGATCGGCGTGTCGGCGGTGAAGATCAGCCTGGAGGCGATCGAGTCGGCCTGGGTCGCGGCGGCGGCCGGTTCGCACAGCGACGAGCTGCTGGTGGTCGACGACAACGACGTCGTCATCATGTCGTCGCAGCCGGACTGGAAGTACCGCTCGACAACCGCGCTGGACGACGAACGGCGCACGCGCCTCGCACAGGCAGGCAGCTACCCCTCGCGCGAGATCGCGCCGCTGGGCCTGGTGGTCGAACGCTCGCTCGAACACGGCACCCAGCTCGTGCGGGTGGTGCAGCCGGACGCCGCCACGGCTCGGCAGTTCGTCGTGCAGGAACGCGTGATGGCCCGATCCGGCTGGCGGCTGGTCACGCTGTCGGACGTGGCCGGCGTGCGCCAGGGCGCGCGCAACGCAGCGTTCGCGGCGGCCACGTTGGCCGCGCTGGTCGGCGTCGGCAGCCTGTACCTGCTGCAGCGCCGCCGCGCGATCGCGCAGCGGCTGGCCGCGCGCGAGGCGCTGCAGCGCGCCAACGACGAACTGGAGCAGCGCGTGCGCGATCGCACCCGCGAGCTGCGCGACGCGAACGATGCACTCACCGGCGAGATCGCCGAACGCCGGCGCACCGAGGCCCACTTGCGCAGCGCCCAGCACGAGCTGGTGCAGGCCGGCAAGCTCGCGCTGCTCGGCCAGATGTCGGCCGGCATCGCGCACGAGATCAACCAGCCGCTGACGGCGCTGCGTGCGCTGTCGGACAACACGCGACGGCTGCTGCAGATCGGACGCACCGCCGACGTCGACCGCAACCTGCAGTCCATCGCCGGCCTCACCGAGCGCATGGGGCGCATCACCGCGCAGCTGAAATCCATCGCCCGCAAGTCGCCGCCGGCGGCCGGCTCGGTGCTGCTCGCCGGCGCGGTGAACAACGTACTCGAGCTGATTCGTGGCCGCATCGACGGCGAAGGCGTGAGCGTCGCGGTCGACGTGCCGCCGCGCCTGCGCGTGCGCGGCGACGCCTACCGGCTGGAGCAGGTGCTGACCAATCTGTTCGGTAACGCGCTCGACGCGATGAAGGGCAGCGCCGACAAGCGCTTGACCGTCAGCGCGACACCCATCGCCGGTGGCGTGCGCCTGCAGGTGGCTGACACCGGCCCCGGCATCGCGCCGGACGTGATGCCGCATCTCTTCGAGCCTTTCTACAGCACCAAGCCGGCGGGCGAAGGACTCGGGCTCGGGCTTGTCGTCTCCAGCAGCATCGTGCGAGAGTTCGGCGGCGTGCTGCGGGCGCTCAACCTGCCCGCGGGCGCCGCCTTCGAATTCGATCTGAAGGCCGAGGAGGAAACCGTCGATGGTTGAAGGATTCAAGGTCGTGTTCGTCGAGGACGACGCGTCGGTGCGCACGAGCCTCGCCGAAACGCTGGAGCTCGCCGGCTTCGACGTGTGCGCCTGCGAGTCGGCCGAGCGCGCGCTGCGCCACCTCGCGCCGGGCTTTCGCGGCATCGTCGTCACCGACGTGCGCCTGCCCGGGATGGACGGCCTCGGCCTGATGCGCCACGTGATCGCCACCGACCCGGCCGTGCCGGTGATCCTCGTCACCGGCCACGGCGACGTGTCGATGGCGGTGCAGGCCATGCGCGAGGGCGCCTACGACTTCATCGAGAAGCCGTTCCCGTCGGAGCGGCTGGTCGAGACGGCGCTGCGCGCGATCGAAAAACGCGCGCTGCGCATCGAGGTCGACACGCTGCGCCGGCAGCTGAAAAACAAGCAGGGCGTCGAGTCGCTGCTGCTCGGCCACTCCACGGCGATGCAGGAGGTGCGGCGCCAGGTGCTGAACCTCGCCGACACGTCGGCCGACGTGCTGGTGGTCGGCGAAACCGGCACCGGCAAGGAGCTCGTCGCGCGCTGCCTGCACAACCACAGCCGTCGCGCGCAGGCGAACTTCGTCGCGATCAACTGCGGCGGCATCCCCGAGGCGCTGTTCGAAAGCGAGATTTTCGGCCACGAAGCGGGCGCCTTCACGAGCGCCGGCAAGCGCCGCATCGGCAAGATCGAACATGCGAACGGCGGCACCTTGCTGCTCGACGAGATAGAGAGCATGCCGCTGACCTTCCAGGTCAAGCTGCTGCGCACCTTGCAGGAGCGCAAGGTCGAGCGGCTGGGCTCCAACGAAGAGGTCGGCGTGGACTTCCGCGTCGTCGCGGCGACCAAGTTCGACCTGCAGGTGCTGAGCGCGCAGGGCAAGTTCAGGAGCGATCTGTACTACCGGCTCAACGTCGCGGTGCTGGAGCTGCCACCGCTGCGCGAGCGGCGCGAGGACATTCCGGCGCTCTTCGAGCACTTCATGCTGCAGGCCGCGCTGCGCCACGGTCGCGAGGCGCCGGCCTTGCCGGAGCACTACGTGCGCTCGTTGATGTCGCAGGACTGGCCCGGCAACGTGCGCGAGCTGCGCAACGTCGCCGACCGCGTCGTGCTGGGCCTGCTCGGCACAAAGGAGCGCATCGAGCCGGCCGGCCACGCGGCATTGCCGCTGCCGCAGCAGTTGGAGCTGGTCGAAAAGGCGCTGATCGAGCAGGCGCTGAAGCAGCACGGCGGCCGCGCGCAAGCCGCCTGCGCGGCGCTGGGCATTCCGAAAAAGACTTTCTACGACAAGCTCAACCGGCACGGCATCGTGATCGACGAGTTCCGGTCACCGTCTTCGTAGGTCTACTCGTATGCCGCCGGATCGCCGGAATCCGTCGGCTTGGCGATCGCCTTCGACAGCGCAGCGCCCCTCGGCAGGTTCAGGTTGATCTGCCGCGGTGGGATCGGCGACTGGAACCAGCGCCGGTAGATGCGGCGGATCTCGCCGCTTCGGAACAGCGAGACGAGCGTGTCGTCGGCGAGCTTCTTGAACACGGGATCGTCCTTTTGCAGCGCGATGCCGTAGGGCTCGACCGACAGCGGCTCGCCGGCGACCTCGTAGCGCGCGGGGTCGCGGCTGCTCGCGACCAAACCGTACAGCAGCACGTCGTCCATCACGAACGCGGCCGCGCGGTCGGTCTCGACCATGCGGAAGGCGTCGGCATGGTCGCGGCCGGCGACGATCTTCATGCCGAGACCGCGCGCCGCGTTCAGCTCGACCAGCCGGCGGATGCTGGTCGTGCCGGCGGTGGACACGACGGTCTTGCCGCGCAGGTCGTCGAAGGTGCGCAGCGCCGCCGCGCGCTTGGCGACGAAGCGGCTGGCCGCGATGAACGTCGTGACGGCGAACGCCACCCGCTCCTGCCGGCCGATCGTGTTGGTGGTCGTGCCGCATTCGAGGTCGACCGTGCGGTTCGCGACCATCGCGATGCGCGTGGCCGAGGTCACCGACGTGAGCTTGATCAGCAGGTCGTCGAGCTGCAGGCGGGCCTTCGCCGCGTCGGCGATGCGCAGGCACAGCTCCATCGAGTAGCCGATCGGCCGCTGCTTGTCGTCGAGGTAGGAAAACGGGATCGAGGCGTCTCGGTAGCCGAGCGTGATCACGCCGGTCTGGCGGATGCGCTCGAGCGTTTGCGAATCCTGCGCGGACGCGCTGCACGCCGCCGCAACGAAGCCGGCAGCCAGCAGGTGCATGCGTAGCCCGGATGCAATCCGGGGGTGTGCCACTGATGTGACGCTGCTCCCGGATTTCATCCAGGCTACTGGGGGGCGCAACCTCACGCTAGTACGTGATCGCGTACCGGTACCCCTTGTACTTGAGCACCGCGTCCTTCAGCTTGATTTCTTCCAGCGACAGGTTGCGCGAAAGCGTGTCCTTTTCGCGGAACAGCTGGCCGTTGACGATCAGGAAGCGGCTGGCGGGGTTCTCCGAGTAGGTCGAGCCGCCGATGGTCAACTTCGGCAGCTCGCGGCGGATGTGGTCCGGCAGCTCGTTCAACGCGTAGATGCGGCTTTCGGCGGCCGGCGCGGGCGCCGGTGGCTCTGCGTAGGCCGGCACTGCCGCGGCGGGTGCTTCGATCGGTGCCGGTGCCGGCGGTGGGGCGGGCCTCGGCGCAGGCGTCGCCGGCGGTTCGGGTACGGCGGCCACCGCGACGGCCGGATCGTCCGCCGCCAGCAGGTGCCACGCCAGCGGGACCATCAGACCGAGCGAAACGCCGACGACGATCCACGCCGCCTTGTGCTGCGGCTTCGCGTCACTTGCGACCGGCGGCGCCGGTTGCGCATGAATGTTCGGGACCGATCCGCGCGCGCGTTCGGAGTCGGCTCGTCGGAGGGCGTCGAGGATGTAAGACATCGCCTTATCTTTCGCCCAGCAGGCGCGGTTCGTCGACGCCAGCGGCGCGGTTGATCTGCATCAGCGTGATCGGGCCGGCGAGCCCGTCGGGCGTCAGGCCCTGGGCCACCTGGAAGGCGTGCACCTTCGATTTCAGCGGCGCGTCGCCGGGCAGCGCGTCGCCCTGCACGGCGGCGAGCTGCGCTGCCAGCCAGTCGGCCGCCGGCCCGGCGCTCGCGACGCTGCCGCTGTAGCCGTAGCCGTAGCCGGGCGGCGCGCGCCAGAAGGTCGCGAACTCGCCGTGCCACATGCCGGCCAGGCTCGCGAGCGGGACGGTTTGTGAGCGGTCGCCGATGCGCAAGGTGGCGCTGTCGTCCGTGAGCCCGGTCAGCACCGCGAAACCGGCGCGGCCGCGGGCATCGTCGTACAGCGTCAGGATGCCGGGGCGGCCCAGTTGCCGCACGAGCGCGAGGCTGCTGCCGCTGTGGCGGAAGCAGTGCACCCGTTGCTGCTGGGCAGCGCGGCAGGGATCGCCGTCGCCGAGAGTCAGGTTCCACGACGGCGCGAGGGCACGCCAGGCTTGCGCCTCGTCCCCGGCCAGCGATGAGAAACGGGCTTTCAGGTCATAGGCCACAGGCAACGGACTGCTTGCCGCCGCGGCCGATGCCGGTGCTGCGCTCGGCGCACTCGCCGCCGATGCGACCGGCGACAAGGCGGCGATCTGGGGCGCTTTGCTATCCGGGTCGCCGGTGGCCCAGCTGACGACCCCGAACAGCGTGGCGCCGAGCACCAGCCCGAGGCCCAGCACGGCCTCCCGCCGATAGGCCGAACGCCCGCCGCCGGCCGCCTGCGGCTTGCCGAACACCTCGCCCGCGGCCTTCTCGACGATCTCGCGGTCGACGTTGCTGCGACCGGCCGAGTAGGCGCCCAGCAGCGCGCGATCGCACAGCAGGTTGATGCGGCGCGGCACGCCGCGCGACAGCTCGTGGATGCGGCGCATCGCTTTGTCGTCGAACGGGCTGGACTTGCCCATGCCGGCCACCGCGAGCCGGTGCCGGATGTACTGCGAGGTTTCGGTCGCCGACAAGGCCTCGAGGTGGAAACGCGCGATCACCCGCTGCGCGAGCTGCTCGAGCTCGGGCCGCGCGAGCATCGTGCGCAGCTCCGGCTGCCCGATCAACACGATCTGCAGCAGCTTGCGCTCGTTGGTTTCGAGGTTGGTCAGAAGCCGCAACTGCTCCAGCACGTCGGCCGACAGGTTTTGCGCCTCATCGATGATCAGCACGTTGTTCTGCCCGACCGCGTGCGTCTTCAGCAGGAACTCGTTGAGCGCGTCGACGTAGTCCTTCACCGTCGCGACGCCCGGTCCGCGGTGCGGCACCGGGATGCCGAACTCGTCGCACACCGACTGCAGAAGCTCGTCAACCGTCAGCTTCGGGTTGAAGATGTAGCCGACGTTGCAGCGCTTCGGGATCTGCTCCAGGAAGCAGCGGCACACGGTCGTCTTGCCGGCGCCGATCTCGCCGCTGAGCAGCACGAAGCCGCCGCCGCCGCGCACCCCGTAGAGCAGGTGCGCCAGCGCCTCGCGGTGCCGCTCGCTCATGAACAGGTAGCGCGGATCGGGAGCGATCGAAAACGGCTCTTGCTTCAGTCCGAAGAATTTCGCGTACATGGTGCGCAGAGGCGGCAGGCACCCGGGTGGGAGCATCGCCGTGGCGGTCCGTGGCGGCAAGTCTATCGCTGCCGGCCGCAAAGCCCTTCGCCGGGGTCCGGCGGCAAGCGCGCGGCCGACCGCGGCATCGGCAACAGAGGGGTTGGCGTGCGCGGCCCGGGCACCTACCCTTGGTGCCGTCCAACGCAACGGAGCATCGGCATGAGAGCCACTCCCTCTCGCAGTGAACGTGTCGCGGTGATCGCGGTCCACGGCGTGGCAGACCAGCGCCCGGGCGCCACCGCGCGCATGCTGGCCGGGCTTCTGGTCGCATCGCCGTCGTCCGACGCACGCTACGCGATGCAGGGGGCCGACGAGATGACGATGCGGGTCGACCCGCTGCCCCCCACGCCGCCGGCCCAGGCCGCGATGGCGACCGCACGTGCGATGCAGGCGCCGACGCCGAACGGCGAGCGGCCGCTTGGCAAGGCGTTTGCGCAATCGATGTCATCGGACCGGCATCGCAGCCAGTGGGTCTCCGGCGCGCCGGCGCCCGCGCCGCCATCGTCCGACGCGGGCGTCGCGCTGACGGAATTCCTGCTCTTCAAGGCCGCGCGCAACGGCACGCCGGCCACCACCTACGAGACCGCGTGCCTGCACATGACGCGCTCGCATGGCGGCAGCGAGCAGCCGGTCGACGTCTACGAGATGTACTGGGCCGACCTGTCGCGCCTGTCCGACAGCATGACACGCATCGTGGCCGAACTCTTCACGCTGATGTTCCGGCTGTCGCAGCTGGGGCGAGACACCGTCACCGCCGCGGCCCGGCAGTTCGCCGGGGCCGGGCCGATGCCCGCCGCCTGGCGGTGGCTGAACGGCTCGCAGATCGCGCTCGACTGGGCGTTCTCGAAAGGCCTTGCGTTGCTGGTGCTGCAGCTGCTGATGCTGGCGCTCGTCATCGTGCCGACCGGCGCCGCGCTGCGCATCGACGGCTTCGCCGAGCTGTCGCGGCAAGCGGCCGGCATCGCGCTGCCGGCCATCGGCTTGCTGTGGGCGCTGTACTGGTTCGCGCGAGCGCCGGCCGCGTTCGCCGGCGCGCTGCTGGCGATTGCGGCGCTGGGGGCGGCCTTGTGGCTGCCGCCGGCGCATGCGGTGGTCGGCGTGCTGTGGCTGCTGCTGCTGAGCCTTGGCTACGACTGGCTGCTGCGTGTGTTCGACGAGCGTTTTCCGGCGACCCGCTTCGTCGGCTGGCTGCTGTGGCCCGCGGTGCTCGCGGCGATCGTCTGGGCAGCCGGCACCATCGCGGTGGACCCCGCGCCCGGTTTGGCGTTGTGGATCACCGGTGCATTGTTCGCGGTCGAGCTCGTGCTGCTCTCCCTCGTGGCCTGGTGGGGGTTCGCCGGCGCGGCGCTCTTTGTCTGGCTGGTCGCGGGCCAGGCCGCGTCGAACACGCCGGGATTCGGCGCCCGGGCGAGCGTGGCGACGGGCCGCCTCGGGCTCTTCGTCTCGATGGGGCTGTTCCTCGTGCTGACGATGACGGCCTGGGCGGCCGTCGGCACGGCGCTCGGTCTCAGCGTCGGCGACATCGCGTACCGGCCGCTCGTCTTCACCGCGCATGCCGGGCAGATCGTGCCGGCCAGCGAGTTCCTTGAACAGCGCTACGTCCACAGCACCGAGACCTTCTCGGTCGTCGCGGTGCTGATGATGGTGCTCGTCGCGCATCTCGTGGCGACCGCGTTCCCGAGCGTATTGGCCGAACTGCAGGCCGTGCGTGCAGAGCCGGGCCGGCTGGGCCGATGGCTGACCGTCGGCTACCGCACGCTCGACCTGTCGGTGACGGTGACCGTCGTGTTCGCGGTGCTCGCCGCGATGGCCGCGGGCGCGATGCTGGTGTCGGCCCGCATCGCGCCGGACCTGTTCTCGACGGTCCATCGCGTGCTGCCCTTTCTGTCGGACCTGTCGCAAGACATCCTGCAGCCGATGATCTACACGGCCGCGAGCCTGACTGTCGCGCTCAGCGCGCTCGGCGGCATGCTGTCGCGCTACGCGCGGTGGCTGCGCGCGCCGCTGGACGTCGCGCTCGACGTCGACAGCCACTTTCGGGAGTTCCCGCGCCAGGGCATTCCGCGCGCGAGCATCTTCGCGCGCTACTACGCGCTGCTGCGGCACCTGAGCGAACAAGGCTACGACCGCATCGTCGTCGTCGCGCACAGCCAGGGCACGGTGATTTCCGCCGAGTTGTTCCGCTATCTCGATCTTCGCGCGGCGCGGGGGGCGAGCGACGCCGACGAGGCCGCCGCCGTGTGGCGGCAACTTCGCGGCAAGGTGCACCTGTTGACAGCGGGGTGTCCGCTGCGCCAGCTCTACGCCGCGCGCTTTCCGGCGCTGTACCGCTGGGTCCTGCCGCAGGGCGCCTCGCCGCTCGGGCCGACGGCCGGCGACGTCGGCGTCGAGCGTTGGGTGAACGTCTACACGACCGGCGACTACGTCGGCCGCTGGCTGTGGAGCCGCCCGGCGCAGGCGCCGGAGGACCTCTCCGATGCGCTCGTCGACGAGGTGGCAGGCGCCGGCGACGTGTACCTGGTGCCGGATCCGATGCCGGCGCTCGACGGGCTGCCTGAACGGGGTGTTCAGCTCGACGTCTGCCTGGGGGCGGGTGCGCATACACACTACTTCGATGCCGAACAGGGCATGGTTGCGGCGCTGATCGATCAACTGATCGCCACGTCGGGGCGGGAGGAAGCGGAACGGCCTGCGGCGGTGTCGCGGGTGGCCTGAACCGCTCACGCCACCCGCGATACCGCCGAAGGCGGCAGAACCATTCACTTGTCCTGCCTTCCCTTCCTCGCTATCGTGCAGACGTTCGGCCATCGATGGAGGAACCGCTCATGGGCACGCAAAGCGAACTGCAAGCCACGGTGCAGTCCCTGGTTCGAAAGGGCAAGGGCCTCCTCGCGGCCGATGAGAGCGGTCCGACCATCGCCAAGCGCTTCAAGGCGATCGGCGTCGAGTCGACCGACGACAACCGTCGCGCCTACCGCAGCCTGCTCCTCTCGTCCAACGGCCTCGGCGAGCACATCAGCGGCGTCATCCTCTACGCCGAGACACTCGGCCAGCGGGCCGACGACGGCACGCCGCTGCCGCAGCTTGCCGCCGGACAGGGCATCGTGCCCGGCATCAAGGTCGATGCCGGCAAGATTGCATTGGCCCACGCGCCGGGCGACGAGATCACGGAAGGGCTGGACGGGCTCGCGAAACGACTCGAACCGTACAAGCAGCAGGGCGCGCACTTCGCGAAGTGGCGGGCCGTCTACAACGTCGATGGCGTGCGGCCGAGCCGGCTCGCCGTGCAGGCCAATGCCGATGCACTCGCGTGTTACGCCGCCATCTGCCAGGAACAGGGCATCGTGCCCATCGTCGAACCTGAGGTCCTGATCGACGGCGACCACTCGCTGGACCGCTGCGCCGAGGTGACCGAGACCGTGCTGCACGAGGTCTTCCATGCGCTGCACCGGCATGCGGTGGCGCTCGAACACATGCTGCTCAAGCCGAGCATGGTGGTGCCGGGCAAAGACCATGCGCAGCAGTCAGGCCCGGCCGAAGTGGCGGCGCGCACGATCCGGGTGCTCAGGCGCACGGTCCCGGCCGCGGTGCCCGGCATCTTCTTCCTTTCCGGCGGCCAGACACCCGCCGAGGCGACGGCGAATCTCGATGCGATCAACCGGCTGGGTCCGCAGCCGTGGCTGCTGAGCTTTTCGTACGGGCGCGCGCTGCAGGACCCGGCGATGCAGGCCTGGAAAGGGCAGGCCGCCAACGCGCGCGCCACGCAGGACGCGCTGCTGAAACGTGCGCGCCTCAACGGCGCGGCGAGCCAGGGGAAGTACGAGCCGGCGATGGAGGCTGACTGACACGGCGGGGCGCTGGCCGTCGCCGCTCCTCCATGCCCGGCACGCCCCATGTCTTCATCAGCTACTCGCGCAAGGACTACTACTTTGCCGAATCGCTGACCTTCCATCTGCTGAAAGCCGGCGTGCCGGCGTGGCTGGACGTCAAGGAGCTGACTCCGGGAGTCGAGTGGGAACGCGACCTGATGCGCGCGATCGAGGACGCCGGCGTCGTCGTGCTCGTCGCGTCGCCGGCGGCGCTGCGGTCGCCCAACGTGCGGGCCGAATGGCAGCATGCGCTCGCGCTGGGCAAGCGCATCATCGTGCTCGGCTGGTTCGCGCGGGTGCGGCTGCCGGCGCAGCTGCAGCATTGTGAGAGCGTCGACTTCCGGGGCCGTTTTTCCGGCGCGCTGTCTCGCCTGCTGGCGCGGCTCGGCAGCGCGGCGCCGTCGCGCGGCGGCATCGGTCCGCTGCCGCGCGTTCCGCCCGCCGTCGCCGCGGAGCTCGTCGCGTTGGCGATGCCGATCGTCGGCTACGCCATCGTTGTGGCGCCGCACACGCATCTGGACCCCTCGGACCCGCAGATGATGGGGCTCGATGCTGTCGGCCAAGGGGTGCTGCTGGCGGTGTTTGCGCTCGCGCTGATCTGGGCGCTGTGCCTGAGCCTCGTGCAGCGGCGCATGGGCATGACGCGGTTGCTGGTCAGCCTGGGCTTTGTCGCGGCCCCCTTCGCGCTGGCCATCGGCAAGCTGCATTGGGGTGGCGTGCAAGGGCTGGGTGACATGGACCCGGGCATTGCGCGAACTGTCGTCGAGCACTGGCGTCTCGGCCTTGCTTTCGTCGCCTTCCCGGTGGCCGGCGCGGTGCTGCTGCTGGCCGTGCGGCCGGGCGATCTGCTGCGCTGGATGCCGACCGGCAAGGTGTGGACGGCTTATCGCACGGACCAGGCGGCCACGCTGCGCGCCGACGTGGTCGATGCGCCGCAGGCCTTCGCGCGGCTGCAGCGCTTCAGGCTGCTGCACGATGCGGCGGACGGCCCCGCCGCGGCGCAGCTGCGCGACGAACTCGCGCGTGCCGGCGCCACGCCAGCGGGGCCCGACGACGCGACGGCGACGGCCGTGCTGCTCGTCACCAGCGGCACGCGGCTGCGCTGGCTCGACGAGCAGGCGGCATCGCTCGCCGACCGTCCGCTGCTGGCGGTGGTCGGCAGCGCCATCGCGCTGCCCGAGTCGCTCGGGTGGCTGTGGAAGCGGCAGTGGGTCGACTTTCGCCGCTGGGAGCTGTCTCGGCCCGGGAAGCGGCAAGGTCTTCCGGCGGTCCCCGAAGCAGTGGGCGCGCCACGGCCGCCGGCGGCCGTGTCGGCGGTGCATCGGGTGCTCTGTGCCTTCGGTGCAGGGCTGTTCGCCATCGGCGGCGCATTGCAGCCCGAAGCGGCGGCACAGGGCGAGACCTTGTCGACGGCCGAGTTCATCGGGGCCTCGGCGGCGATTTGCGGCCTGCTGGCGATGGTGCCGGCGCGCGCGCTGCGCAGGCGCACGATGACCGCGCCGGTGTTCGCCCGCTGGGCCTGCGGCGTCGTCGCCGCGGGGGTGCTGTTGGGCGGCGCCGCGGTGGTGCTGCTCGTCGACCTGCACGGCATCGGGCCGCGTGCCGCGGCGGCGGTGGTGGCGCTGGCAGCATTGCCGTGGCTCGCCTGGCGGCGGCGCGCCGACGTCGCGTTCTGGTTTCCGCAGCCGGTGCCCGGCCCGCCGGCGGGCCGCCTCACGCCGCCCGGAGAATGGCGCAGCCTCGCGACTTTCGCGCTGTTCGCGGTGATCTGGATGCTGCTGCTCGATCCGACGGCGATGGAGTGACCGAAGGCGCCGGCGCGATGCCGGAGCCAAAAAAAATCACCCAGCTTTCGCCAGGGTGATGGGGCCTGTGCCAGGAGGGTGGCTGATCGAGAAAGCGCACCCGCCATCATGGCGAGTGCGCTCTTCCGCCCTCTTGCTTCTCCTCAGAGCTTGCGGCTGCGGCGGCGCGCCACGAAACCGACGACGCCCAGGCCGGCGAGCATCAGCGCATAGGTTTCCGGCTCCGGAATGACGCCGCGAATGTCCACGCTGCCGGCCAGGCATTCCGGACCGCCCGGGCACTCGTTCGGGTGCGGCAGCAAGACGTTGCTGAACGACGAGCCGAGCTGGAAGTCCGCATTGCCGGCGAAGTCCGCAGGGATCGCGTTGGTGTCGAACGCGTTGTTGGCGAGCGCGCCCGCGCCTGCGGTGTTGCCGAACATCATGCCGGTGTGGTCCACGTCGGCCAGCCCTGCGCCGAAGCCGACGGCGCTGGGCGTGCCGATGTCGGTGCCGGTGCCGGCGAAGGTGTTGCCGGCGGCGTCGATCTGGTGCCCTGACAGCGTCAGCCACAGTGTGCCGTTGGTCGCCGCGGCGAGGTCCTCCGCCGAGCTGCCGCTCGCGAACGGATTGAAGTCATTGTCCGCGTCGAAGCCCAGATAGAAGTTCGCCCAGCCGCCGCTGAACTCGATCGTCGTGGCCGTGAAGTCGGTGACGGTGTAGCCACCGAAGTGGTACGTCAGTTCGCAGCCTGCACACAGCTCGGAGATGGCCATCCCGTTGATCTGCGTGACTTCGCCGACGCCGGACAGCTCCTGGCCGACCTCCGTGATGACGTTCTCATAGAGCGAGGCGACCGTGAAAACCGGTCCCACAGGCACATTCAGGCCACCGATGTTCACTGTTGCGGCCAGAGAGTAGCTGGAGGCAGTCAGTAGAGCAGCGGCAGCCAAGGCGTGAAGTTTTCTCTTCATGGTCGTTCCTTGTGCAAGAGTTTTGGAAGCAAATCCCGTCAGCAAGTCTGGCCTGGCATTCAGGGTCGTCAGCAGTGACGGAAGCGGTGACGACGCGTAACTTTAGGCAACGCACATGCCCAAATTGGTCGAATGAGGGAACCACCCCCGTGTTCAGGGGGGGTCGGGGTGGGCGCATTGGGATGGAATGGCGCCGCGGCCCCCGCAAAACGAGACGCCAGCAGCGGTCAGTCCGAATTTGTATCCACAGACCCGGGCCGGCGTGACGCCGTCGGCGGTCCGCGCCACGCCCTTGTGGGCCGGGTGCTGTCTGCACTTGTTGCAGTCACTTGCGCCCATCCGGAACTTCTTGCCGACACGCGAATTCGCGTGTCGATCAGGAAAGCGTCACGGTCTCCGGCACGGGGGCCGGCAACAGGAAACGGTCGAGCGGGGGGCGCTCGGTGGCCACGCTCGGCGCCGCCGCATGGCCGATGCGGAAAAACATATAGGCCGCACCGGCGCGGCCGCCGGTCAGTTGATCGAGCAGGCGATGGATCTCTCGCTGCGCCGGTTCGCCCACCCAGCCCGAGCCGGCGCGCTGGTGCGAGAGGGCGGTCGCCGCGGCCATCGGCTGGAACGCGAGGCCCTCGGCGGTTGCGGCCAGCCAGGTGCGTTCCAGCGCGCGGCCGGCGCCTGTGGCCGCGAGCCAGTCGTTGTCGGCGTCGCACAGCAGCATCCCGAGTCGCGGTGCGAGCGCGCAGGGCAGGTACGCTGCTCGCATGCCCAGCGCATGATGGCCGCCCAGGCGGCTGAGCCGGCGCATCAGCGCCCAGCGCCGCAGCGCGGCGAACGCGGCTCGCATCGGCGGCTCGACTTCGAGCGCGCCCGGCGGCAACCCCTCCTCGGTCGTGCGCTTCCAGCCGACGTCGAAACGCACGGCGCTGAACAGTTCCTGATGCAGCGCTTCGCGGCGGAACCGTTCCGTCTCGGCGATGCGCACCGCTTGCAGGCCAAGACGGCGCTGTGAGCCGTCGAGCCAGCGCACCTGCGCGCCGTTCACCGCCGATGCCGCCGCAGACAGGCGCTGCAGCGCTGCGGCTTCCACCGGCTTGCGCCGAAAGAAGCGGCGGTTCGTGTGGCGAGACGCGATGGCGGTCGCCAGTGGGTCGCTCGTTGGCGGCGCGGGGCTCCAGCGCAGCTCGGCGACGAGCTCGGTGCGCGCCGGATCGGGAAACCACTGCGTCGCCTGCGCATGCCCCAACGCCGCGGCGCACAGTGCCATGTTCTCTACCACCGCGCCGTAGGAGACGAGGGCGAGCACGCGGCGATGCGGCAATGCGGCCCATGTCGGCGTGTCGGTGGACACGAGGCTCACCCGGTCGGGCTCGAGCTCGAAGCGAAGGTAGTGCCTGTTCTCCGCCGACGGCGCCTGGATGCCGCTTTGCAGGATCGCGCGAAGCTGCTCTTCCGGCGGGCGGCAAGCGTTCATCGTCATGGCGCGCGCAGCCGCCGCTTCGCGACTGACAGCAAGAGGCGCTGCATCGGATTGCGGTGACCGCCCGGCCGCCAGGTGCGCTTCAGGCGATTGCGGTAGGCGTCGAAGTGCAGCCCCCACGGCGCCGCAATCACTTCGCCGCGATGCAGGATCAGCTTGAGCACCTGCGCCGCGGCCACGCCGCTGCACAACTGCACGGCAATGATCGTGGAGGGACCGCGGCGTTCCGCGAGATTGACCCGCGACGGGTCGGCCAAGTAGCCCATTTGCAGCATCGCCGGCGACAAACCCACCAGGAAGCGCAGCGCCTGCTCGTCGGGCGACTGGCCGTCCAGCCCGAAGTACGCGTCGAACCCCATGCCGCCGGGGACGAAGTTCAGCAAGGCCGCGCCCATGCCCAGCGGCGCCACCGTCGTCGCCGCGATGCCCTTGTCGGCGCAGCGCGCGAAAACGCGGCACCGCATGTCCAGGGCGAAGAAGTCCAGCCCGTCCAGATAGACGTCGGCATCGGCGAGAAAGGCGTCCAGGTTGTCCGCCGTCAGGCCGCGGTCGAAAACGCGGATGTCGAGGTCCGGATTGATCTCGCGCGCCATCTCGACCATCACGTCGATCTTCGGCCGGTCGATCGCACTGAGCGTCGCGCCGACCTGGCGGTTGAAGTTGGCCACGGAGAAGGTATCGAAGTCGGCGACCGAAAACGCGCCAATGCCCAGCCGTGCGAGCGCGAGAAGGTACACACCGCCGACACCGCCGAGGCCGGCGATGCAGACGCGAGATCGCCTCAGCCGCTGTTGTTCAGCCTCGGTGACCCAGCCGAGGTTGCGCGAGAAAGCTTCTTCGTAGGAATAGGGAGATGGCGCGGCGGACACGGGGCTGGTAAACGCGACCTGGTCAGGCGGCTCGATGGGCAAGCGGCGTGCCCGCAGCTTGCCGTCAGCCGGGCCTGACGGCAAGCGGCAGGGTGGGGGCGCTCAGGAGCGGCGCAGGCGAGCGACGATGCCGGCCTCTTCGCCGACGGAGAAGAAGTACGGGTACAGCGAGCGTTCGCCGGCGGCCAGGTGCGCCTTGCCGCCGAACTTCGCGATCTGGTCGTGTGCGTGCGTGAAGTCGAGCGCCAGCAGCACAGCCGGCGCATTGACCCGCGGGTTCAGCCGCTGCGGCCCCTTCACGACGAAACCAAGCATCTGTTCGTAGAAACGCACGTGCCGCGGATTCACTTCGATCAGCAGGTCCTGGAAGCCCTTGATGCGGTGCGCATAGATGTAGGCCACGTGGAACAGCGACGCCAGCACGCGCTTGGAGCGCACGACGCTGTCCATCGCGAGCTTCGTGAATTCGCAGACGTGGCGCTCGCAGCTGCGCAGCATGTCGACCTCTGTCTGGAACAGTTCGTCCACATGCAGGCCTTCGCCGGAATCGAAGCCGATCGTGATCGTGCCGATGGTGTCCTCGTGTTCGCAGGCCATCAGCGTGATGCGGTCGGGCGCGGCCTGGGACGGCAGGCCGGTGCTGCGATAGCCGCGTGTCGCATACATCTTGTTGATCAGGATGCTCGCGGAGCTGCGGTGGCCGTGCGAGTCGGCTGCGCGAATCTTGAACAGCCGGCGACTCGTCTCGGGCGCGGGCACGACCATTGCCTGCTTGTTGTTCAACAACATCGACTTCAGCGGATGCGGGGTCTCGAACGGGACGCCGATGATGGTGCTGGCGTCGTCGTCGTGCTCCGCCCAGCGATGGGCGGCGGCAAGGTAATTGTTTTGCGCTGAGCGGCTGACGCTCGACTGAGTTTCGCTGGCGATGTGCATGGATGCCCCTGTGCAGACGATTTGATTCATTGGGGCGGCCAGCGTGTGAAAAAAATACACACACAGATCGCCCGCGGCTGATGTCCCCTCCCACAGGGTGTTCGTCTGACGCCGGCCATTGCAGCCGTGCCGTGGTACTTGTCGCGTCGGCGGCGGGACTCCGGAACCGTGCCTTCGCAGTTGCTGATCGCTCGGTTGAGTCGGGCGTTGTCATCAGCGTTTTGAATGCCTACGAGCTTAGGCGAGAGGCCGTGGGCTCGCAACGACGTATGAGTTGCCATTTGTACTCAGGGTGTGTAGTTCCTACACCGATCACTCGTCGGACCGACACATTCAGTCGTTCGCGCTGACGAATCGTGGCAGCTGTGAAGCGAGCGATTACAAAATGGCGGTCGAGGCGCTTCAGGCGCGACCGTTGCGCAGCCGCGCGACGGTGTCGCGAATCAGGTGGCCGGCGATGCTGAAGCGTGGCGGAATGGCCGGCAGCGCGTCGATCGCAAACCAGTGGGCTGCTTCGATTTCGCTCTGCTGCGGCACGATGTCGCCGCCCGCCCATTCGGCCGTGTAGGCGACCATCAGGCTGTGCGGAAACGGCCAGCTCTGGCTGCCGTAGTACTGGAGATTCTTCACCTGTACGCCGACCTCTTCGGCCACCTCGCGGACGACGCACTCCTCCAGCGACTCGCCGGTTTCGACGAAACCGGCGAGCGCGCTGAACACGCCCGGCGCATAGGTCGGCGACCGCGCGAGCAGCAGTTCCTCGCCTCGCCACACCAGCGCCATCATCGCCGGGCTCAGGCGTGGGTAGACCACGTGCCCGCAACCCGGGCAGATGCGCGAGCGCTCCCGCGGGTGAGGCGCGGTGAGCGTGC
>DATKCI010000147.1:0-5454 GCA_035513255.1 Piscinibacter sp.
ACATGCGGCGCGACTTCCTCGTGCCGGCGCTCAACGAGCTCGGCCTGACGGTCCCGGTGAAGCCCGACGGCGCCTTCTACGTCTGGGCCGACTGCTCGCGCCATTCGTCCAACAGCTGGGACTTCGCCTTCGACCTGATGCGCCGCGCGCACGTCGCCGTGACCCCCGGCCGCGATTTCGGACGCCACGGCAGCGAGCGCTATCTGCGCTTCTCCTACGCGAGTTCGATGAACCATTTGCGGCTGGCGGTCGATCGCATTCGCAGCGCGTTGTCGCAGGCGCAACGAAGCACCCCTTCGGCCTCGCCTGAATCGTGAAAAGGTGTTACGTATCCCCGCTTGAAACGCCTTTTTCGCCGCTGGCGCTGTAACTACTCGACTAAGCTGCCGGGGTGTCGATCCCTACGCCGCCCGTACCGAGCCCGAGCCCCAGCCAGCCGCCCGACAGTGAGCCGCAGGCGCCTGCGAGCCGACCCGATCTGGCCCTGTGGGGCGACTCCGACGTCGGCGCTCCCTTGGAGCCGAGAGCCGCGTTCTCCACCGGCACCGCGGAGAAGCAGCCGAGCGATCCGCTGACGACCATCGGCCACATCGGCCGCTATGCGCTGAAGTACCAGATCGGCGAAGGCGGGCTGGGCACCGTCTACGCGGCGCACGACCCGCTGCTGTCGCGCCTGATCGCGATCAAGACGCTGAACCTCGAAATCGCCGCCGACCAGCGGCCGGCCTTCAACGCGCTGTTCCTGAACGAAGCGCGCGCCGCCGCCGGCTTGAGCCATCCGAACATCGTCACGGTGTTCGACGCCGGCGTCAGCGACGACAACGCCTACATCGCGATGGAGCTGCTGAAAGGCCGCGACCTGCGCCAGCTTCGCCAGGAAGGCTGGAAGCCGACGCCCACGCAGGCCGCGCTGATCGTGCGCCGAGTGGCCGACGCGCTGGCTTATGCGCACAGCAAGGGCGTCGTGCACCGCGACATCAAGCCCGCCAACATCTTCATGGTCGGCCGCACGCAGCCGCGCGTGCTCGACTTCGGCATCGCGCGCGTGGCCCATCAGCACGAGGCGCACGGCGAAGGCGAGGTCGTCGGCGGCTCGCCCTACTACATGTCGCCCGAGCAGGTGCGCCAGGAAGCGGGCGACCGCCGCACCGACGTGTTTTCCCTCGGCGTCGTGCTCTACGAGCTGCTGACAGAGCAGAAGCCGTTTCGCGGCGGCTCGCTGGCCGAGATCACGACAGCCGTGCTCGAGCACGAACCGCCGCCCGCGAATGTCGTCAACAAGGACGTGCCCAAAGCGCTGGCCGAGATCGCCGCGCGGGCGATGGAAAAAGACCCCGAGCACCGTTTCCGCTCGGCGCGCACGCTGTCGCGCGAACTGCGCCACTGGATCGACGAACACGGCCAGGCGAATGAAGGCGCCGACGGACGCGGCGCCGACCACCGCCGAGCGCTGTGGGCCGGCGGCATGGCCGCGGGCCTCGTGTTGGCCGTGCTGGCGGCGTGGATCTCGCTCTCCGACCGGCCCGAGCCCGAGCCGGCCGTGATCGCAGAGGCCGCTGCGCAGCCGGTCCCCGCGGAGGACACCGCCTCGGCGACGCCCTTGGCCGTCCAGGCCATCGCCGCCGACGAAAGCGCGAGCGCCGTCGCCGCCGCGCCGCCGGCCGAAGAGAGCACCGCGACAGCCGTGGCCGCCGCGCCGGTGACCAAGGTGGCCAAGGTGGCGAAGACCCCGCCGAAGGAGTCGCTGCGCGAGCGCCGCGCCCGCGAAGCGCGCGAACGCGAGGCCCGCCTCGCCGCCGCCGCGCCGATCGCCTCGGGCACCGTGCGCCTCGCGGTGAGCCCGTGGGGGCAGGTCGAGGTCGACGGCACGCCGGTCGGCACCGCCCCGCCGCTGACCGAGATCACGCTGTCCGAAGGACGCCACCAGATCGTCATCCGCAACGCCGACTTTCCGCCGTACAGCCAGACCATCCGCGTCGCGCCGGGCCAGCCGGTGGCGATCAAGCACAGGTTCGGGTCATGAAACTTCTCGCCGCCGCTTCGTTGACGCTGCTGCTCGCCGCCTGCGCCTTGCAGCCTCCTGCGCCGGCCGGCCTGATGGACGTGGCCGAACGCCCGGCCGAGAAGGCCTTGCTCGGCGGCATCCGCGCCTACGATGACGCGCAATACGCCGAGGCCGAGAAGCGCTTCGCGGCCGCGTTGCAAGCCGGACTTGCTTCGCCGAAGGACCGTGCGGCCGCCCACAAGCACCTCGCCTTCATCTACTGCACGAGCGAGCGAAAGGGCGCGTGCGAGGCCGCGTTCCGCGCAGCGATCCAGGCCGATCCTGCGTTCGCGCTGAGCAAATCGGAGGCCGGCCACCCGCTGTGGGGACCGGTCTACCGGCGCCTGCGGCCATAGCTTGCGTGCGTCCGGGATAATCGGGGGTTTGCGCGGCAGCCGCGCGCATCTGCCGATGACCCGAACCGATTTCTTCCACACCTTGCGCGTCTACTGGGAAGACACCGACGCCGGTGGCGTGGTGTTCTTCGCCAACTACCTGAAGTTCTTCGAACGCGCCCGCACCGAGTGGCTGCGGGCGATGGGCTTCGGGCAGGAACGCTTGCGAACCGATACCGGCGCGATCTTCGTCGTCGCCGATACTTCGGTGCGCTACTTCAGACCGGCGCGGCTGGATGACGAGCTGAAGGTCACGGTGCAGGTCACGGAGGCCGGACGCGCGTCGCTGACGCTCGCGCAGCAGGCGTGGCGCGGCGACGCGCTGCTGGCCCAGGGCAGCATCCGCATCGGCTGCGTGGATGCCGGAACCTTCAAGCCGCGCCGCATTCCCAACGAACTCCTTTCGATCCTCGAAGCTTGCCCATGAACCAGGACCTCTCCATCGTCACCCTCGTGCTGCAGGCGAGCCTCGTCGTGCAGATCGTCATGGTGGGGCTCATGCTCACCTCGCTGGCGAGCTGGACCGTCATCTTCGGCAAGCTGTTCGGCCTGCGCCGCGTGCGCAACGACAACGAGGAGTTCGAGCGCGAATTCTGGGCCGGCAAGAACCTGAACGACCTCTACGCCGACGCGACCAAGCGGGTCGACTCGGCCGCCCCGATGGAGCGCATCTTCGCCTCGGGCATGCGCGAGTTCATGAAGCTGCGCGACCGCCGGGTGGCCGATGCCGGCGCGCTGATCGACGGCGCGCGCCGCGCGATGCGTGCGAGCTTCCAGCGCGAGATGGATGCGATCGAATCCAACTTGTCGTTTCTCGCGACGGTCGGATCGGTGTCGCCCTACGTCGGCCTGTTCGGGACCGTGTGGGGCATCATGCACGCGTTCATCGGCCTGTCGAACCTGACGCAGGTGACGCTCGCGACCGTGGCGCCGGGCATTGCCGAGGCGCTGGTGGCCACCGCCATTGGCCTGTTCGCCGCGATCCCCGCGGTGATCGCCTACAACCGCTTCGCCCGCGACATCGACCGCATCGCGATCCAGGCGGAGACCTTCATCGAGGAGTTCTCCAACATCCTGCACCGCAACGCGGGCCATCCGGTGCCGGTGGCCACCGGCACCGTCTGAACGGGAGGCCGCACGATGCCCGCCGTCAGCCACCGCGGAAGCGGACGCCGCCGCACGATGAGCGAGATCAACATGGTCCCGTTCATCGACGTGATGCTGGTGCTGCTGATCATCTTCATGATCAGCGCGCCGCTGATCACCACCGGTCTCGTCGACCTGCCCACCGTCGGCAAGAGCAAGCAGCGACCCGAGCACGTGATCGAGGTCGTCGTCGGCAAGGACGAGTCAGTGCGCGTGCGCCTCGACGGCAGCGACCCTCAGGGGGTGCCGCTGCGCAGCGTGGCCACGAAGGTGCGCGAACTGCAGCAGGGCAACGCCGACACGCCGGTCGTCATTTCGGCCGACAAGACGGTCCGCTACGAAGCCGTCGTCAAGGTGATGGACCTGCTGCAGAAGGCCGGCGTGCTGCGCGTGGGCCTTTCAGTGCAGTCCGGCGCCTGAGGCCGCAACGTCGATGACCAAGCAACGCGACGACTTGAAGCCTCGCCCGCCCCGCGGCATGGGCCCGGGGCTGGTGCTTGCCCTGCTGGTGCACGCCGCGCTCGTCGTCGCGATCGCGTTCAGCGTGCGCTGGCGGGCGAGCGAACCCGAGGGCGTGGAAGCCGAGCTCTGGGCCGCGGTGCCGCAATTTGCTGCGCCGCGCGCGGTCGAGCCGCAGCCGTTGCCCGAACCCCAACCGGAGCCCAAGCCCGAACCGCCGAAGCCACCTCCCGAGCCGAAGCCGCAACCCGAGCCGGAGCCGGTGCCCGACGCACAGATCGCGATCGAGAAGGCCAAGCGCGAGGAAGAACTGCGCGAGAAGAAGGAACGGGAAGAGGCCGAGAAGCTCGCCGCCGAAAAACGGCGCCAGGAACTCGAAGAGAAGCGCAAGCAAGATCTCGCAGAGAAACGCAAGCAGGAGCAGGAAGAAAAGCGCAAGCAGGAGCTGGCAGAGAAGCGGCGCCAGGAACAGGAAGACAAGCGGCTCGCTGCCGCGCGCGAAGCCAATCTGAAACGCATCCTCGGCCAGGCCGGTGCGACGAGCGACAACGCGACCGGCGACGCGGCACGCACGGCCGGCCCGTCGGCCAGCTACGCCGGCCGCATCAAGGCGAGCATCAAGCCGAACGTGTCGTTCCCCGACACGGTCGCGGGCAACCCGGCGGTGGAGATCGAGGTCCGTCTCGGCCCCGACGGCACCATCCTGTCCACCCGCATCGTCAAGCCCAGCGGAGCGAAGGAATGGGACGATGCGGTGCTGCGGGCGATCGAAAAGACGGCGGTGCTGCCGCGCGACGTCGGCGGCAAGGTGTGGTCGCCGATGATCATCGAGTACCGGCCGAAGGATTTGTGACGCGTAGCCCGTCACCCCCGGCGAAAGCCGGGGCCCACTCCTCCGTCACCCCCGCGAAAGCCGGAGCCCACTCCTCCGTCACCCCGGCGAAAGCCGGGGTCCACTGGTGGAGTGCCTCCTGCTGGGTGCTGCCGAGTGGCTTGATTTGTTCGTGTTGCAAGCCGGGTCCCGGCCCGGCGGCCGGGTAACTTTCATTTGCTGGCCCAAATGAAAGTCACCAAAGCAAAGGGCCTCAATACGATTTGGCCGTGCACGTGGCTAAACGGTCCGGCGGGCGGCCTGTGATCGCCGAGTCACATCGAACCGCCTGACCTCCGCCTGACCCCTGTTGTTTCGGTCCGAAGCGGACCAAATACCAATACGAAGACCAATACAAGACGAACACCCGGACCCAGGGCCACGCGCAGCGGGCCCGTAGTTGACGAGCGGGCCGGTGGTTCGATGTGTCTCGGCCTTCATAAGTGGCCCGCCGGGCCGCTTGGCCACGTGCACGGCCTGATGTCGGGCCCTTTGCTTTGGTGACTTTCATTTGGGCCAGCAAATGAAAGTTACCCGCC
>DATKCI010000148.1:0-7208 GCA_035513255.1 Piscinibacter sp.
GCTCGTCACCGGCACGGGCAGCGGCAGCTTCGTGTTCGAGGCGGCCAGCGGCGTCTACGGCGAACTGCAGGTGGGCAGCTACCTGTTCATGGACCGCGACTACGCCGACAACGAACCGGCGCCGAATGCGCCGCGTTTCGAGCACGCGCTGTTCGTCAAGAGCCAGGTCGTGAGCCGCGGCCACTCACATGCCGTCGTCGACGCCGGCCACAAATCGCATGCGATCGATTCGGGACTGCCGCGCGTCTGGGGACGCGACTGGGCGTTCGCCAACGGCGGCGACGAACACGGCATCCTGCACGGCGACGGCCTGCCCGCGCTCGCCGAGACGGTGTGGCTGGTGCCTGGGCACTGCGACCCCACGGTGAACCTGCACGACGAGTACGTCGCGGTGCGCGGCGGACTGCAGCACGGCGTCGTCGAAGCGCTCTGGCCCGTCGACGCGCGCGGCCGTTCTCGCTGACCGTCACCCCGGCGAACGCCGCGGTGACAGCTCGGGGCTTTCCTCTACCCGCCGCCGTCCAAGCGCGCGATCATCGCGCCCATGACCGGCCCCCAGATCATCGTCCTCGCGACCCCGGTGTTTTTCCTGCTGATCGGCATCGAGTTCCTCGTCGGCTGGAAACGCGGGCGCAACACCTACCGCCTCAACGACGCGCTCAACAGCATCGGCCTGGGCGTGATGAGCCAGATCATCGGTGTGTTCAGCAAGCTGTTCGCGATCGGGATTTACATCGTCGTGTTCGAGCACGCCGCGCTCTGGCGGCTGCCGCAGGACGCCCTGTGGGTCTGGGTCTTCGGCCTGCTGTTCTACGACCTGTGCTACTACTGGCATCACCGGCTGGGCCACACGGTGGCCTTGTTCTGGGCAGCGCATGTGGTGCACCACCAGAGCGAGGACTACAACCTGTCGACCGCGCTGCGGCAGACCTCCAGCGGCTGGATCGGCGGCTGGCTGTTCTACCTGCCGATGGCGGTGCTCGGCGTGCCGCCGCTGGTCTTTGCAACCGTTGCGCTGATCGACCTGCTGTACCAGTACTGGGTGCACACGCAGCAGATCGGCCGCCTGGGCTGGTTCGACCGCTGGTTCTGCTCGCCGAGCAACCACCGGGTGCACCACGCCGTCAACGACAAGTACCTGGATCGGAACTACGGCGGCATCCTGATCGTCTGGGACCGGATCTTCGGCAGCTTCGAGGAAGAAGACGACGCCGAGCCGTGCGTCTACGGCACACGCGGTCCGCTGCGCAGCTGGAACCCGATCTGGGCGAACCTGCACAACTACCGGGACATGGCGCAGGACACCTGGCGCGCGACGAGCTGGGGCGACCGCTTACGAATCTGGTTCAAGCACCCCGGCTGGCGACCGGCCGACGTGGCCGCGAAGTGGCCCAAGCCGGCGTTCGACATCGGCCGGGTGAACCGCTACGACCCGCCGCTGTCGCGCGGCGCCGCCTGGGCGGCGAACGGCGTGTTCGTGCTGCTGCTCAATGCCACGACCTGGTTCCTGTGGAATGCCCACGCGCTGAGCCTGACACAGCAAGTGGCCACCGCCGGCGGCATCATGGCGGCGCTGTACCTGGTCGGCGCGATCTGCACGCCGCGCAGCGTGTCTGTGCGGGCGCGAGTCCCCGGGTACTGACGGGGTTCCGCGCGCCGGACGGGCTAGCCTTCGAAGAGGTCGCCGGCCGATTTGGGCGGTACGACGCCGAGGTGCCGAAACGCCGCCAAGGTGGCGATGCGCCCGCGCGGCGTGCGCTGCAGATAGCCCTGCTGGATCAGATAGGGTTCGATCACGTCTTCGATCGTGTCGCGCTCCTCGCCGATCGCCGCCGCCACATTGTCCAGGCCGACCGGGCCGCCGTCGAAGCGGTGGATCACCGCTTCCAGCAGCTTGCGGTCCATCACGTCGAAGCCTTGCGGGTCGACGTCGAGCATCACCAGCGCCTTGTCGGCCAGCGTTTTCGTGATGCGCCCGTCGCCCTTCACGTCGGCGTAGTCGCGCACCCGGCGCAGCAGCCGGTTCGCGATGCGCGGCGTGCCGCGCGAGCGGCGCGCGATCTCGAACGAACCGTCGGCGTCGATCGGCACGTTCAGGAGACCGGAGGAACGGTGGACGATGCGCGTCAGTTCCTCGGCGCTGTAGTACTCGAGCCGCGCGACGATGCCGAAGCGGTCGCGCAGCGGGTTCGTCAGCATGCCGGCACGCGTGGTCGCGCCGACCAGCGTGAAGGGCTGCAGGTCGAGCTTGATCGAGCGCGCCGCCGGCCCCTCGCCGATCATGATGTCGATCTGGTAGTCCTCCAGCGCCGGGTACAGGATCTCCTCGACGACCGGACTCAGCCGGTGGATCTCGTCGATGAAGAGCACGTCGTTGCGCTCGAGGTTGGTGAGGATCGCCGCCAGGTCCTTGGGCTTTTCGAGCACCGGGCCGGAGGTCTGGCGCAGGTTCACGCCGAGTTCGTTGGCGATGATGTGGCTGAGCGTCGTCTTGCCCAGGCCCGGCGGGCCGAACAGCAGCACGTGGTCCATCGCCTCGGCGCGCATCTTCGCCGCGCCGATGAAGATCTCGAGCTGCTCGCGCGCCTTGGACTGCCCGACGTATTCCGCCAGCCCCTTGGGACGCAGCGCGCGCTCGATCGCCTCTTCGTTCGGCGAGGCCGGCGCGGCGCTGACGACGCGCCGAGCGGCCGGAAACTCGTCGGTCTGGATGCTCATGCGGCATTATCGGCGGGCCCGGCACGGCCACCATCCAGGGAATCGCCTGCGTCCGATAATTCGAGCTTCGGAAACAGGGAGACACCATGAAACGACGGTTCCTGATCGTGGGCGTCGCAGGGGCCGCAGCCGCCGCCCTCGCGTACGCGCACAGCTTCAAACGGGGAGGCATCGAGATCGGCCATCCCTACGCACGCGCCACCGCCACGGGCCAGCCGACCGGCGGCGCCTACCTCACGCTCACCAACAAGGGGCCGGCCGATCGGCTGCTGTCGGTCAGCGCGAACGTCGGCGAGCGCGTCGAGCTGCATTCGATGACGATGGAAGGCGACGTGATGCGCATGCGCCAGGTCGACACGATCGACCTGGCGGCCGGCAAGACGGTGGAACTCAAGCCAGGCGGCCTGCACATCATGCTGCTCGGGCTGAAGGCGCCGCTGAACGCCGGCGACACCTTTCCGATGACCCTGACCTTCGAAAAGGCCGGCACGATCGAGGTGGTCGTGAACGTCGAGGCGGTTCAGGCCGCGCCGATGAAACACGACATGAAGCACTGATCAGCGGGCGAGCGACTTCAGTGCGAGTTTGATGCCGTCGCTGACGCTCACGTCGGGCGGCAGGTTCTTCAGCGCCGCGGCGGCCTCCCGGTCGCTGTAGCCGAGCGCCAGCAGCGCCTGCAGGATGTCCGCTTGCGCGCCGGCGGCCACGCTCGACGGCGCAGCGATGGCGTCGCCGAGCTTGCCCTTCAGTTCGAGCAGCAGCCGCTCCGCGGTTTTCTTGCCGATGCCCGGCACCTTCACGAGACGGCCGCTTTCCTGCAGGCTGACGGCCTGCGCGAGTTCGGTGACGCTGAGGCCCGACAGGATCGCGAGCGCGGTGCGCGGGCCGACGCCGGAGATCTTCACGAGTTGGCGGAAGGTGGCGCGCTCGTCGTGCGTCAGAAAGCCGTACAGCACCTGCGCGTCTTCGCGCACGATGAAGTGGGTCAGCAAGGTGACCCGCTCGCCGAGCGCCGGCAGGTTGTAGAAGCTGCTCATCGGCACGTCGACCTCGTAGCCGACCCCGTTCACGTCGATGAGCAATTGCGGAGGCGATTTTTCCGCGAGGACGCCGGTGAGTCTGCCGATCATGGAGCGGGATTATCGGGGTGTAGCCCGGATGCAATCCGGGGCCTCCTTCGAGTCGACCGCCGATCCCCGGATTTCATCCGGGCTACGAAGACTACCTTCTGAACAGCCCCAGCCGCTGCGCCTCCAGCGCGGCTTCCGCGCGCGAACTCACGTTCAGCTTGCGGTAGATCTGCTTCACGTAGTCGGCGATCGTGTGGCGCGACAGGTTCAGCTGCACGCCGATCTCCGGCAGCGTGAAGCCCTTGGCCACGCGCAGCAGCACCTCGTTCTCGCGGTCGGTCAGTGCCACGTGCGGCATGTTCTGCGGCCGCTCCTGTGGGCGCGTCTGGGCGGCGAAGTGCGAGATCACGCGGCGCGCAATCGACGGCGACAGCGGCGGCTCGCCCTGGCTCATGCGCTTCAACTGCTCGGCGATCAGGTCGCGCGCCTGCTCCTTCAGCAGGTAGCCGAAGGCGCCGGCCTGCAGCGCCGGGAACAGGTGGTCATCGTCGTCGTGGATCGTCACGACCACCGACTGCGCTTCGGGCTGCGATTCGCGCAGCGCGGCGACCACGTCGACGCCCGAGCCGTCAGGGAGCCCGAGGTCCACCAACGCGAGGTCGAACTTGACCGCGGTGATCAGCTCAAGCGCGTCATGCACGCGCGCGGCTTCGGAAATCAGCGACTGCGGGAAGACCTGCAGCACCAGCGCTTTCATCCACGCGCGGATTTCGGGCAGGTCTTCTAGCAGCAGGATGTTGTTCATACAAAGGCTCCGTCCGCACGGGACGATGGGGAAAACCGATCGTACCGTGCAGCTGCCGCGCCGTGCGGCCGCGCTCAGAGCGGGAGCGTGAGCCTTATCACGGTGCCGTAGCCGGGGCCCGACTCCACGAGGCATTGGCCCTGCAGCTGCTTGGCGCGGTGCTTCATGCTGGACATGCCGTGGCCGCGGTCGAGCTTGCCGTCGAGCTCCATCGGAATGCCCTTGCCGTTGTCCTGCACCAGGAGGCCGAAGTCGCGCTCGCCGACGCTGGAGCGCACCTTGCAGTGCGACGCGCCGCTGTGCTTGATGATGTTGCTGACCGCCTCGCGCAGGATGCGCGTCGTCTGCACGTAGGCGCGGGCCGGCAGCAGGTGCTCGATCTCCTCCGCCGGGCCGCGCCAGTCGGCTTCGATGTTCGCCTGGCCGAGCCGCAACACGGTTTCGGCGCGCCAGTCGGCGAGCGCGTCCGCCAGGCGCACCGGCTTGCCGGTGAGGCCGCGCACCGACAAGCGCATCTCTTCGAGCGCTTCGCGCGCCAGCGTGGAGATGCGCTCGCTCTCGCTGGTGTGCACGATCGTCAGCAGCTTGGCGCCGAGGTCGTCGTGCAGGTCGGCGGCGATGCGCTTGCGTTCCTTTTCCGTCACCTGCTCGACGCGCAGCTCCGACAGCTGCGCGAAGTTGCGCTCGATCTCGGCGGTGATTTCCTTCACGCGGTCTTCCAGCGTGGAGCGGTTGGCTTCGGCGGCCTGCAGCGCATGGGCGAAGACCTGCAGCAGCCGCACGCCGATCGCGAGGAACAGCAGCGGCAGCGCGAAATGCATCAGCTGCAGGCGCGGCAGCGGTACGAGCTGCAGCTGCACCGCCATCTCCAGCAGCAGCACGATCGCCGTGCCGCCCAGGATGAACAGCATCGGACCGAAGTCGGCCCGGCGCTGCTTCCAGATCGCTGCGAGGTACAGGCCCATCGCGGCGAACACCTCCAGCGCGAGCAGCGAGTACCAGGCGTTCGCCGCGACGAACACGCGCGCCGGACCTGCCCACACCAGCGTCGCCGGCATCAACACGCACTGCAGCAGCAGTCCCCATTCGATCATGCGCGAGCGCAGCCCGGCATGGCTCAGCAGGAACTGCACGACGAACGCCACGATGGGGGCGAACGCGCCACAGCCCAGCATTTCCCAGGTGGCTGTCGACAAAGGCACGTCCTGCCACCAGATGCGCAGCGACAGCACGGCCCAGCCGACCAGCAGCGCACCGAAATACAGCAGCGCCGACTCCCGCCGGTTCACGGCGAACAGCCCGAGCATGAAGCAGCCCAGCACGAGCAGCGTGACCGACACCGCCTGCACCGACTGCACGTTCCAGAGCAGCCGTTCGGCATGCAGCGCGGCGAGTTCCGTCTGCAAGCCGACCTGCAGCGCCGACAGGCCCGCGGCCCGCTGGCGGGCGGCGACACGCTGCACTGCGGATCCCTTGACGTGCACGTCCAGCACGTTGCCCTGCGCGTTCAGCCAGGCGGCCGGCAGTGTGATCAGCTGCGGGTAGTGGCAGCTGCGCGTCAGCGGTTCGGCCATGTGTCCGCCGCTGTGGATGCGCCGGCCGTTCAGGATGACTTCGAAGTTGGTGCAGACGCGCTCGATGTACAGCGCCAGCAACTGCTCCGGCGGCGTGCCGGCGGGCAGGTCGAAACCGACGCGGTACCACACGCTGCCGTCGTGGCGCGGCCGCGACCGCGACCAGTCGTCGGGCAGCGTCACCTCGCGTGTCGCTGCGGCCTCTTCCGGAAAGCGCCCGAAATCGCCGGCCGCCGTGAGTGCCTGCGAGATGACCAGCGGCGCGGCCGACGCCGCGCCCGCGGCCGCCACCAGCCAGGCGGCCAGCCCGATTCGAAGAAGAAGCCACAGCGCACGGGTCAGCATGGGCGGCGATTGTGCAGGATGCGCGGCCGCCACAGGCAAGCCGAATGCCCGCGCCGCGGGCGGAATGCACGCCAGCGGCGACAATGCGGCCCCAGCCCCCTCCCGGATTCCCGTGATCCTGCGCCACGCCTTCATCCCCCTGGACAACGACCGGCTCGCCCATTTGTGCGGCAGCATGGACGAGCACCTGCGCGACATCGAGGCGGCGCTCGACGTGAGCATCACGCGGCGCAACGAGTCGTTTCGGGTCGAAGGCGCGAAGGCGCAGACCGAACGCGCGGTGGCGCTGCTGCAGGCGCTGTACGACCGGGCGAAAAAGCCGATCCCGGCGGAGAGTTTCCAGCTCGCGCTGGCCGAAGCCACGCGTCCGCCGGCCAAGCCACGCGCGGATCGGCCGGCGGAATCCGACGAACTCGTGCTGCGCACACGGCGTCCCGACCTGGCCGGCCGTTCGCCGAACCAGCACACCTACCTGCACAACATCCTCGAGCACGACATCACCTTCGGCATCGGTCCGGCCGGCACCGGCAAGACCTTTCTGGCGGTCGCCTGCGCGGTCGACGCGCTGGAGCGCAGCGCCGTGCAGCGCATCATCCTCACCCGCCCGGCGGTCGAGGCCGGCGAGCGCCTGGGTTTTCTGCCGGGCGACCTGTCGCAGAAGGTCGATCCCTACCTGCGCCCGCTGTACGACGCGCT
>DATKCI010000149.1:0-20285 GCA_035513255.1 Piscinibacter sp.
GAATGAGAGGTCGAGTTTCATCGGGGCTCCAAATGGCTGAACGGGGGTGGATGACGGGGGGACATACGGCGCGTTCGCGCAGACGGATGCGCTGCTGCGAGAAAAAGTCGTTCGCCGTTTCTGCCGGGGATGTCGCCGCGATGCTTGCGGTGCTGTGCGAAATGATCTAGGCTATATCTGTATTTCGGAATTTCGTTCCGTTATACGGATCAAACAACGACCCAGACCCGACACCATGGAAAGCAAGCTCATCGTCCGCCGCGACATCGACTTCCTGCTCTACGAGCTGCTCGACGTGGAATCGCTGACGCGTGCACCCCGATACGCCGAGCACAGCCCCGACACCTTCGGCGCCGCGATCGACACCGCCCTTCAGATCGCCGAAAGCGAGTTCGCGCCGCACAACCGCAAGGGCGACACGAGCGAACCGACCTTCGACGGCGAGCGTGTGACGCTGATTCCCGAGGTGGAGCAGGCGCTGAAGGCCTACGCCGACGCCGGCTTCATCGCCGCCGGCTTCGGCTACGAAGACGGCGGCATGCAGCTGCCGCACACGGTGGCCACCGCCTGCTGGAGCCTGTTCAAGGCGGCGAACATCGCGACCGACACGTACGGCAGCCTCGCGATCGGCGTGGCCAACATGCTGGCCGCCTATGGCACGGCGGAACAGAAGGCGCGCTACCTGCGGCCGCTGCTCACCGGCCGCTTTCTCGGCACGATGGTGCTGACGGAATCGCATGCGGGTTCGTCGCTGGCCGAGATCACGACCAGCGCGACACCGCGCGACGACGGCCGCTATGCGATCAAGGGCAGCAAGATCTTCATCACGGCCGGCGACCACGAGCTGAGCGAGAACATCGTGCACCTGGTGCTGGCGCGAATTCCGGGGGCGCCGGCGGGGGTGAAGGGGATTTCGTTGTTCATCGTGCCGAAGTACCGCGTGGAGGCTGCTGGCCCCCACCCCGGCCCTCCCCCAGGGGGGGAGGGAGTGGACTGCGGCGGGGCGCCGCGGATCAGGAATGACGTGTCCCTCGCCGGTCTGATCCACAAGATGGGTTCGCGCGGCGCCACGTCGGCGATGCTGAACTTCGGCGAACGCGGCGAGTGCCTCGGCGAGTTGCTCGGCGAAGCCAACGAGGGCCTCGCCTGCATGTTCCGGATGATGAACGAGGCGCGCATCAACGTCGGTGTCGCGTCGGCGATGCTGGCCTACACCGGCTATCTGGCCGCCCTCGCCTACGCCCGCGAGCGCGTCCAGGGCCGCGCCACACCGGACCCGCGCTCGCCGCAGGTGCCCATCGTCCGCCACGCCGACGTGCGCCGCATGCTGCTCACGCAGAAGTGCATCGCCGAAGGCGCGCTCGCGCTGTGCCTGTACGGCGCCTGGCTCACCGACCGCCACGACACCGCCGAGACCGACGGCGAGCGCCGCCAGGCGCGTCTGCTGCTGGACCTGCTCACACCGGTCATCAAGGCCTGGCCCGCGTCCCACGGCGCGCACGCCAACTCGCTCGCCATCCAGGTCCACGGCGGCCACGGCTACACCCGCGACCATCCGGTCGAGCAGTTCTACCGCGACAACCGCCTGAACTCCATTCACGAGGGCACCGACGGCATCCAGGCGCTGGACCTGCTCGGACGCAAGGTCGGCGGGTCCGGCGCCGCGGGGCTGTCGCTGCTCGGCGTGGAGATCGAACGCACGCTGGGCGCCGCCCGCGCATTGGACGATTCGGCACTCGCACGACACGCAGAGCGGCTGGCATCGGCGTGGCGCGACCTCGTCGAGACGACTCAGGTGCTGCTCGCCGCCCTGCCCCGCCACCCGAACGTCGCGCTGGCGCACGCGAGCACCTACCTCGACGCGTTCGGCCACACGCTGATCGCGTGGATTTGGCTGCGCCAGGCCGTGATCTCGCAGCCGCACGCCGACGGCCCCGAAGCGAACTTCTACCGCGGCAAGCTCGCTGCGGCCCACCACTTCTTCCACTGCGAGCTGCCGAAGACCGGACCGCAGCACGCGTTGCTGCGCAGCCTCGACCCGAGCCTCGTCGAGCTCGACGACGCATGGCTGTGACGCGGCCACACGTTTCCCAAGGAGAGAGAACCATGATCGTTCAACACCACCTGCCCCGCGATCTGTTTCGCGGCAAGACCGTCTTCGTGACCGGCGGCGGCAGCGGCATCAACCTCGGCGTCGCGTCGAACTTCGCGGCGCTCGGCGCGCACGTCGGCATCTGCGGCCGCACGAAGGACAAGCTCGACCGCGCCGCCGTTGGCCTGCGCGAGCTGAATGCGCATGCCGACGGCAAGGTGCTTGCGGTTGCGGCCGACGTGCGCGACCCGGCGGCGCTCGACGCCGCGATCGCACGCACGCAGGCCGAGCTCGGCCCCATCGACGTGCTGGTCGCCGGCGCCGCCGGCAACTTCCTGTGCCCGGCCGAGGAGTTGACCCCGAACGGCTTCAAGACCGTCATCGACATCGACCTGCTCGGCTCGTTCCACGCGTCGCGCGCCGCCTTCGAGCAGTTGCGCGAGCGGCGCGGCTGCATCCTCTTCATTTCGGCGCCGCAGGCCTTCGTGCCGCAGGCCTATCAGCTGCACGTCGGCGCGGCGAAGGCCGGCGTCGACAACCTGATGCGCAACCTCGCCGTCGAGTGGGGCCGTCACGGCATCCGCGCCAACAGCATCGTGCCGGGTCCGATCGAAGGCACCGAAGGCTTGAAGCGGCTGTCGTCGCCCGAGGTCGACGAGCGCGCGAAGCAGGCGGTGCCGCTGCACCGCTACGGGACGGTCGACGACATCGGCCAGGCGGCCGTCTTTCTCGCGTCGCCGCTGGCGAGCTACATCACCGGCACGGTGCTGCTGGTCGACGGGGGCTCGGCTCTCGTCGGCTCGGCGCTGTGGAACGAAACCGTCCAGACGCTGCCGCGCGGCAAGCGCTGAACCCCGCATCGCACGGAGCCCCCATGGAATTCGAGTACTCCCAGAAGACAAGAGACCTGATCGCGCGTGTCGGCGCGTTCATGGACGAACACATCTACCCGAACGAGAAGCGCCACGCGAAGGAGGTGGCCGAAGGCGACCGCTGGGCGCCGCTGCCGCTGATGGAGGAGCTCAAGGAGAAGGCTCGCGCGCAGGGCCTGTGGAACCTGTTCCTGCCGCATTCGGACGCCGGCGCCGGGCTCACCAACCTCGAGTACGCGCCGGTGTGCGAGGTGATGGGGCGCGTCATCTGGTCCCCCGAGGCGTTCAACTGCGCCGCGCCGGACACCGGCAACATGGAGGTGCTGGAGCGCTACGGTACGCCGGAGCACAAGCAACGCTGGCTCGAGCCGCTGCTGAACGGCGAGATCCGCTCGTGCTTCGCGATGACCGAGCCCGACGTGGCATCGAGCGACGCGACCAACATCGAATGCGCCATCGTTCGCGACGGCGACGCGTACGTGATCAACGGCCGCAAGTGGTGGTCGTCGGGCGGCGTCGATTCGCGCTGCAAGCTGTTCATCCTGATGGGCAAGACCGACCCGCACCATCCCGACCGCCACAAGCAGCAGTCGATGATCATCGTGCCGCGCGAAACACCCGGCGTGACCGTCCTGCGCTCGCTGCCGGTGTTCGGCTACGACGACGCGCCGCACGGCCACGCCGAGATCGTGTTCGACAACGTGCGCGTGCCGGCGAGCAACCTGCTGCTCGGCGAAGGCCGTGGCTTCGAGATCGCGCAGGGGCGGCTCGGGCCCGGCCGCATCCACCATTGCATGCGCACGATCGGCATGGCCGAGCGCGCGCTGGAGGCCATGTGCAAGCGCACGTTGTCGCGCGTGGCCTTCGGCAAGAAGCTGGCGGAACAAGGTGTCACGCTGGAACGCATCGCGGAGTCGCGCATCCTCATCGACCAGGCGCGTTTGCTGGTGCTGCGCGCGGCCTACATGATGGACACGGTGGGCAACAAGCTCGCGGCCAAGGAGATCGGGATGATCAAGGTGGCTGCGCCGGCGATGGCCTGCAAGGTGATCGATTGGGCGATCCAGGCGCATGGGGCGGCGGGCCTGTGCGACGACTTTCCGCTGGCGTACGACTATGCGCAGGTGCGCACGCTGCGGTTTGCGGACGGGCCCGACGAGGTGCATCGGAATCAGGTGGCGAAGCTGGAGCTGGCACGGTATCGGTAGGCCGCGGCGTGCGTCACCCGGCTTTCGCCGGGGTGACGGCCCTTCGAACAAACATGGAGACAGACATGAACACCCACCCCTGGATCAAGTCCTACCCCGACGGCATCCGTTGGGACGCCGAGCTGCCGGTGATGCCGGTGCAGCAGATCATCGACGACTCGGCCGCACGGTGGCCGGACCTCACGGCGCTCGACTTCATGGGGCGCCGGTTCAGCTATTTGGAACTGAAGACGCTGACCGACCGGGCCGCCGCGGGATTCCAGCGCCTGGGCGTCGGCCCCGGCGTGCACGTTGGCTTGTACCTGCCGAACACGCCGCACTACATCGTCTGCTTCTTCGGCGTGCTGAAGGCCGGCGGCGTGGTCGTCAACTACTCGCCGCTGGATGCCGAGCAGGTGCTCGCGCACAAGATCGAAGACAGCGAGACCGACATCGTCGTCACGCTGGATCTGCAGGCGATGCTTGCGCCGATGGCGCGCGTGCTCGACAAGACGCGGCTGCGGCGCCTCGTGGTCGGTGACGTCGCCGAGCTGAGCGGCGCGCCGGGGCCGATCGCCGCGCAGATGCGCCAGGCCGGGCAGCTCGCGGAAGTTCCCGCCGATGAACGCATCGGGTCCTTCGAGCAACTGCTGGACAACGACGGCACCCACACGCGCCACGCCATCGGCGACCCCGACCAGGCGCTCGCAGTGCTGCAGTACACCGGCGGCACGACCGGCGTGCCCAAGGGCGCGATGCTGACCCACGGCAACCTGAGCGCCGCGTGCAGCCAGGTCTGGACCTTGACGCAGGGCGATCCCAAGGTGCTCGAACTGGCCAAGGAACGCCTGCTCGTCGTGCTGCCGCTGTTCCACATCTACGCGCTGACGGCCGACATGCTGTTCGGTCTGCTGATCGGCGCGGAGCTGGTGCTGCACCTGCGCTTCGAGCTCGACGCCGCCGTGCGCGACATCGCGGCCAAGCGCATCACTGTTTTCCCCGGCGTGCCGACGATGTTCGCCGCGGTGATCTCGCACCCCGAGATCGCGAAGCACGACCTGAGCACGCTGAAGTATTGCGGCAGCGGCGGCGCCCCGCTGCCGCTGGAGGTGCAGCAGAAGTTCCAGCAGCTGACCGGCTGCAACCTGAGCGAAGGCTGGGGCATGACCGAGACTTCGCCGACCGGCACCTTCACGCCGGTGTTCGGCAAGCGCAAGGCCGGCTCCTGCGGCCTGCCGGTGCCACAGGTCGAAATCAAGATGGTCGACGTGAACGACCCGGCCGCCGACGTGCCGCGAGGCGAGCGCGGCGAGATGTGCATCAAGGGGCCCAACGTGATGAAGGGCTACTGGAAGAACGCCGACGCCACGGCCGCGTCGATGACCCCCGACGGCTTCTTCCGCACCGGCGACGTCGCGGTCATGGACGACGAGGGATTCATCTTCATCGTCGATCGCTGCAAGGACATGATCCTGTGCAGCGGCTACAACGTCTACCCGCGCAACATCGAAGAAGCGATCTACGCCCATCCGTCGGTGGCGGAGGTCTGCGTGATCGGCGTCCCCGACGACTACCGCGGCCAGTCGCCGAAAGCCTTCGTCAAGCTGAAGGAGGGTGCACCGCCGCTGACGCTCGATGCGCTGAAGGCCTTCCTCGCCGACCGCCTCGGCAGGCACGAGATGGTGCAGGCGCTGGAGCTGCGCGCCGAACTGCCGAAGACGCCGGTCGGCAAGCTGTCCAAGAAGGAGCTGGTCGCCGAAGAGGAGGCGCGGCGCAGGCAGGCTTGACGCTCTGGAATAATCTTCCGATGTCCGGAACAATCGGAGGATCACGATGAGCACGAGCGCCGAACGCGCGCCCACCGCCAAGGTGCGAAAGACCCGCCTCGCCGGCGAGACGGCCCACACCTCGCACGTCGTCACTGAAATCGACGACGACGATCCCGACTTCGTCAGCGCGATCGGCCGCGGCTTTGCGATCCTGCGCTGCTTCAAGCGCAACACGAAGGTGCTGGGCAACAAGGAGCTCGCCCAGCTCACTGGCCTGCCGAAGTCGACCATCGCGCGCTTGACTTACACGCTGACCAAGCTCGGCTACCTCGAGTTCCTGCCGGCGCAGGAGAAGTACTCGCTGGGCATCGGCGCGCTGACGCTCGGCCAGACCTACCTCGCCGGTCTGGACGCGCGCGAGGTCGCCCACCCGCTGATGCAGCAGCTGGCCGACGACGTGGGCGCCACCGTGGCGCTCGGCGCGCACCACGGGCAGGACATGGTGTTCCTCGACATCGCGCACGGCAACCAGGTCTTCATGATGCGCGTGGCCGTCGGCCAGCGCGTACCGCACGGCATGACGGCGCTGGGCCGCGCCTACATCGCCGCGCTGTCGCCCGAAGAACGCGAGAAGTTCGGGCTCGACTACCGCTCGCGCGTGAAGCCGCAGGAGTGGCCGCGTGTCGAAGAGGTCACGCAGCAGGCGATCCGCGACTATGAGAAGTACGGCTTCTGCTTCTCGATGGGCGAATGGAGCGACGACGTGTTCGCCGCCGGCGTGCCGATGGTCTCGAACGACGGATCGAAGATCCTCGCGTTCAGCTGCAGCGGGCCGGTGCACGAGATGACGCGCAAGCGGCTGATTGGCGAGATCGGGCCCCGGCTGATGCAGCTGCGCGACCGGGTGCATGCGACGCTGGGCGGCGTATTCTGACCGGAACTTCAAACCCGCTCAGGCTGCCGCTTCCGGCACGCTTCCGAGCCGATGCGCAACACCCGCACCGAAGTGGTCTATCCATTCTTGCGGCAAGGTGGGCAAGGCAGCTCCGGAGCGTCGGTCGCAGAGGTGGCTCGAATGAGCGACGCCGCTTAGCAATCTTTTAGCGATCGCTTAGCCGCGTCTTAACAACGCACCGTGACGCTGATTCCTAGACTGCCTTCCATGCCCGAGACGACTGGATCAGGTCGGTCCGGCCCCCTCCTCACCACCCGATCCCGGAACTTCGAACAGGAGATCACGATGACCCTTCCCCCATTGCGCAGCGCGCGCTTCATGGCCGCGCCGGCGCTGCTGGCATGCAGCCTGTGGGCCGGCACCGCTGCCGCACAGCCGGTCCGGCCGAGCGACGGCGACGCGGTCGCCCTCGGCCGCTACCTGGTGCAAACGACCGGCTGCAACGACTGCCATACCGCCGGCTACGCCGCCTCGGCCGGCCGTGTGGACGAGAAGGACTGGCTGACCGGCGACGGCGTCGGCTGGCGCGGGCCCTGGGGCACGACCTACTCGACCAACCTGCGCCTGTACTTTGCCGACCTGAGCGAGGCGCAGTGGCTTGCGCATGCGCGTCGCATGGAGCCGCGCCCGCCGATGCCCTGGTTCAACCTGCGCGCGATGTCGGACGGCGACTTGAGCGCCCTCTACCGCTACATCAAGGCCGCAGGCCCGGCGGGGAAACCTGTCCCCGCCTATCTGCCTCCGGGGCAGGCTGCGAAGCCGCCCTTCGTGCAATTTCCCGAGTGAAAGGACTCTCGTGATGAACAAGGTTTCTGTTGCCGTGCTCGGCGCCACCGGCGCCCAAGGCGGCGGTCTCGTGCGCGCGGCGCTCTCCGACCCGGCGCGGCGCTTCGCACCGCGCGCGCTGACCCGCAAGCCGCAGTCGACCGCGGCGCAGGCGCTGGCGCGAGCCGGCGCAGACGTGGTGGCAGCCGACCTCGACGACGTCGATTCGCTGGCCTACGCGTTCGCCGGCGTGCACGGCGTCTTCGCGGTCACCAATTTCTGGGAGCACCACTCGCCCGAAGCCGAGCACCGGCAAGCGCGCAACGTCGCGATCGCCGCGCAGCGCGCCGGTGTGAAGCACGTGGTCTGGTCGACGCTCGAGGATACACGCGACGCGATGGCGCTGGACGACCCGCGCATGCCGGTGCTGATGGGCCGCTACAAGGTGCCGCACATGGACACCAAGGGCGAGGCCAACGCGGTGTTCCGCGAGCTCGGCGTGCCGACGACCTTTCTGTACACCTCGTTCTACTGGGACAACCTGATCCACTTCGGCATGGCGCCGCAGCGGGGTGCCGACGGTGACCTCGTGTTCACGCTGCCGCTTGGCGATGTCCGGCTGCCCGGCATCGCTGCGTCGGACATCGGCGCGTGTGCGCTGGCCCTGTTCGCGCAGGGCGACCGTGCGATCGGCCGCGACGTCGGCATCGCCGGCGAGCACCTTGGCGGCGCCGAGATGGCTGCAGCGCTAGTGCGCGCACTCGGCGAGCCGGTCCGCTACCACGCGATCGGCTTTGCGTCCTATGCGCAGCTCGCCTTTCCCGGCGCGGCCGAGCTCGCCAACATGTTCCAGTACAAGCACGACTTCAACGACTGCTACTGCGCGAGCCGCCCGGTGGCCGCCACGCGGGCGCTTCATCCAGGGCTGCTGAGCTTCGAGGGCTGGCTCGACCGCCACCGTGCCGAGCTGCCGGTTCCCTCGAACAGGACCTCCACTCAGCCTTGACCACGATGAGGTGCCGCTACTGCAGCTTCGGCAGCGTCGGAATCGCCTGCGTGCAGTCGCCCTTCAGCGGCAGGTTCTTGCAGACGTACTGCCCCGCGCTGTTCTCGGTGGCGGCGCCCGCCGGTGCCGGCTGGTGCACTCGCTGCTTCCAGATCTGCCACAGCATGAAGCCGTCGCCGGGCTTGCCCTTGTTCTTCACGTAGTTCACGAGCGTCTCGACGTTGTAGTAGGGCGTGGCGATGTTGTTCTGCCCGGTCAGCATGTCGGCGTCGTAGGCGACGCCGTTGGCCGGGATCTTCAGCACGGCGCCGCCCGCCCCTTCCGGTGCGATCTCCATGCCGACGTTGATCGGTCCGTTGTAGATCGCCCGGTACGACTCATAGCCTTCGCGCGGGTCGTAGTAGTCGCCGCCGTCGTAGGACATCAGGTTCACGTGGCTGAGCTTGCTGCCCTGCGTCTTCACGAGCGTGTACATCACGCCGCCGAACGGTGAGCCCCACTGCACCTTGCCTTCCTCGAACGGCGTGCCCTTCACGTAGTACGCACCGGTGGACCAGCCGGCCACCGAGATGCCGAGCTGCGCGCTGCGCGACTGGATCTCGCTGTGCAGGCCGGAAACGATGCCGACGATGTCGCCGTCGGTGTTGCAGCTGAAGGAGGCGGCGTCGGCCTTGTTGCAGGTCGACCCATGGGCTTCCCAGTCGACGTCGACCCCGGAGGCGCCCAGGTCCTGCGCCAGGTCGACGACGGCGCGCGCGTTGAAGTTCGCCCATTCGCTGCCTTGGCTATAGGCCCAGCCGCCGAGCGACACCCACACCTGCGTGCCGCGCGCTTTCAGGGCCGCGATGTGGTTGCGCAGGTCCATCGCCTGCTGCGGCGTGAACACACGTTGCCCGTTGTGCGTGGCCGCGCCCTCGATGAACTCGAAGCCCGCCACCGCCTGATCGAAGGCGTAGCTGCCCTTCGCGTAGTTCGTGTTCGGCTTGGCGAACGCGAGGTTCACGTGGGTGACGTAGTTCGGAATGTTGGCCGGCACGAGGTCGTAGACGCTGGTGTTCCAGGTGCCGGCGTAGCCGACGTACATCCGAGAACCGGGAGCCGGAGCCGGAGCCGGAGCCGGAGCCGGAGCCGGAGCCGGAGCTGGCGCAGGGGCCGGGGCGGGAGCGGGAGCGGGAGCGGGCGCAGGCGCCGGCGCCGGTGCGCCGCAGTCGTTCACCTGAGTCCAGGGTTGACCGCTTCCGGACGGGCCGTGGTTCGTGGCCGGGTTCTGGCCCTGGGTCCACCAGTTGGCCTTGTAGTTCATCGTGTTCACGCTGGCCATCGCGCCACCGGTGTAGGCGGTGGTGGCGACCCAGGCCGGACTGCATCCCGGAGCAGGTGCGGGAGCCGGTGCGGGGGCAGGTGTGGGTGCTGGAGCCGGTGCCGGAGCGGGCGGCGGGGGCGTCGGCACAGGGGCCGGCGCGGGTGCCGACCCGTCGCTCGGACCCAGGTCCGTCCACAGGCTCGCCGTGGTCGGGTTCCAGCCGGTGCTGGCGTAGTCGGTCTGGTTGACCAGCGCCCGGTAATCGTGCCCCTGGTAGGAGACGATCGTGCCGGCGGCATAGAACGTGTCGGGCAGCCAGGCTGGATAGGTGGCGGCGTGGACCGCGGTCGTCGCGACGATGGCGGTGCTCAGCGCGGCGAGGACACGCAGCCGGTGCGTGCGCAGGGGCGAGGTCAGCATGGGGCGATCTCCGAGAGTGGCTGGTTTCGCGTGACAACCCGGCATGGCGTTTGTCGGGCCTGTCGCCGGGACGTTTCCGGCGATTTCGCGACTATAACCAATTAGATACCATTTCAATACCACAACAAGGTAACCACCCTTGCCGCAATCGGCCGGACACCTTCGCGTTTCGTCACTCCCTCCGCCGGCGCCTGGCGATCGGCATATGCTCTCGCGCCTGTGGGAGAAGAATCATGGCGCACTGTTTCGTGGGCCTGCCGGCCGGCGGCAAGAAGACCTATCTCTACGAGGCCGACCGCGTCAAGAAGGCCCGGCAGGTCCTCTGGGGCGACCACCTCCAGATCAAGCGCAAGCTTGCCGACGGCTGGCTCGAGATCGACTGGGCGCCGAAGTCGCCGACCAAGCGCCAGACCCTCTACATTCCCCAGGTCGACACGATCGCCCAGCGGCCGCTGGAAATCATCTTCGTCGACGTCGGCCAGGGTGACGGCGCCGTCCTGATCTCGCCCGAGCGGGGCGCCAAGGAGCGCATCACGGTCATCGACGCGGGCGAGGGCCAGAACATGCGGGCGTTCCTGTCGGCCCGATTCCAGACCTATCGCGGCTTCAGCTTCTCCGCCGCGGTCCTGACCCACCCGGACAGCGATCATTACTTCGGCTTCCTGAGCCTGTTCGCCGACCACCGGATCGGCTTCGAGACGGTCTACCACAACGGCCTCGTCGAGCGGCCGGTCTCGGGGACGTGGGCGAAGATCGGAACGCCGCATCCGGACCCCGCCACCGGCGTGGCCTACGTCCACGACCTGGCGGTCGACCGCCAGGCCATCGAAGCGGCGTTCGCGGGGGTCGCACCGAACACCCGGTTCCAGTTTCCTCGGGTGATGAAGGCCGCACTGGACAACCCGAAGATCAAGGACGTGCGGATGCTGTCGACGGCGCACGCGCAGGTCGAGGACGGCGTGGCGTGGATGCCCGGCTTCGCACCGTCGGACGAGCGCGGCTACACCATTCGGGTGCTGGGCCCCGTGGTCGAGGAGAGCGACGACGGAATGCCGCGGCTTCGCAGGCTCGGGTCCTTCGGCGAGACGAAGAACGGCCACTCCGTGCTGCTCAAGCTGAACTACGGCGATTTCAACGTGCTGTTCGGCGGCGACCTGAACGAGCCGGCGGAAGAGTTCCTGCTGCAGCACTACACCGGCCGCGACGCCTTCCCGAAAAAGGGCACGCCGGACCATGACCAGATGATCGAGGACGCGAAGCCCGCGTTCGGAGCCGAGATCATGAAGTCCTGCCACCACGGCTCCGAGAAGGTGACCGACGCCTTTCTCGCCGCGGTGAACCCGGCCGCTTTCGTCATCTCCTCGGGCGACGCGGAGGGCCACGTGCATCCTCGGCCCGACCTGCTCGGCCGCCTGGGCGCTTTCGGCCGCGGCGGCGCACCGGTGATCCTGTCGACCGAGTTGCAGCGCTCCTCGCGTGCGATGGAGGACAAGAAGGTCGTCGACAAGCTCCTGGCCGACATCGACAAGCTCGCCGCCGGGGCAACGCAGGCCAAGCTCGACAAGATCAAGGAAGACGTGCGCCAGCTGGCGCGCAGCAACGTCGAGGTCTACGGTGCCGTCTACCTGAAGACGGACGGCAAGCGTTTGATCACGGCGTTCAAAATCGAGCTCGGGTCCGAGCTGAAGAAGTGGTTCTACTTCCGCTATGCGCTCAACGAAGACGGCGAACTGATTCGCGACTGACCGGCCGCGCAGTTCCGCCCCCCTCAGGCCGCGCGACAGCTGCTGCGATGGCCGTCGCTCGCCTTGCAAGGAACGCGCACCGCAGCCTGTGCGCAACACTCCGGTGCGGGCAGCGACACCGTGAAGGTCGTGCCCTGTCCGAGCGTGCTTCGGACCTCGATGGTGCCGCCCACCGAGGCCAGGAGCTCCTTGCAGATCAGCAGGCCCAGGCCATGGCCCTGCACGTCCGATGTCTCGGCGCCGAGCCGCTCGAAGGGACGGTACAGGCGACCGATCTGCTCGTCCGAGAGTCCGGGCCCGGTGTCCTGGATGTCGATGCGCGTCTGCGCGCCGTCGGTCACGTCGAGACGGACCCAGCCGCCCTCGCGGTTGTACTTGATCGCATTGTTCAGCAGGTTCACCAGCACCTGCCGGATGGCCCGGCGGTCGCCCATCGCCAGCACCGGCGCGGCGCCGTGGAACGCGATGGTGATGGAGCGCGCCAGCGCTTCGCGTTCGACCATGTGCATGGCGTCGCAAACCGCCTCGACGACGTCGATGGGCTGGCTCGGGATCAAGGCGTTCACCGCCCCGGCACGGCCCAGCTCCATCAGCATGTCAAGCAGGTCGACCATGTGCCACCCGGTCTTCGCGATCTGGGCGATCCAGCCTTCGACGCTGGCCCGGTCGCCGGGGGCGCTGCGCATCTGGATCAGTTGGGCCAGTCCGACGATGGCGTTCAACGGCGTCCTGAGCTCGTGGCCCATCTTGGACACGAGCACGGACTTTGCCTGGCTGCTCGCCTCGGCCTGCTCCTTGGCCAGCCGCAAGGCCTCGTCGCGGCGCCACAGCTGCGCCTTGGCCTCGATGCTTTGCGTCACGTCGCGCGCGGAGCCGCGGTATCCGCGCAGCGAGCCGTCGGCATGAAGCAACGCGACGGCGCTGCGCGACACGTAGTAGGTCTGGCCGTTCGCCTGCTCCTCGGTCACGAGGCGAACGATGGGTTCGCCCAAGGCCAGCACGCCGTGGAAGTCGCGCGCCGGCGCCTCGGGCTCGCCCAGCCAGTTGACGACCCGGCCCCGCGGGATCACGTCGCCTATGCGCGGCGCAGGCATGGCGAGCGTCGCGCCGTGCGCCCAGGTGTAGCGGTGCCGTTCATCGGTTTCCCAGATCCAGTCGCCGCAGGCGCGGGCCACGTCTTCGAGCCGCTGCGTGAGCAGCAACGTCTCCTGCAGCTGCGCCGGCGTCCAAGCGACGCCTGAACCGGTCGCCACGGCATCGACCCCCGGGCGATTCGCCGCACGCAGCGCTTCGTCCCCATCGACCTTGATACACATCGCCGTCCCCTCAAGCCGCTTCGCTGGTCTCCTCGGCGGAGCAGCGTGCGGCGGCTTTGCAGATTTCCGTGAATTCGGCGGGGTTCAGTGCTGCGCCTCCCACGAGCACCCCCGCCACCGTCTTGCACGACAGAATCGCGCCGGCGTTGCGCGAATTGACACTGCCGCCATACAAGATGCGCACAGTCCCCGCCGACAAGCCGACGTGAAACGCCAGCGTGGCGGCGATGAAGCCGTGCGTGTGATCGATGATGCCCGGCGCGGCCGTGTCTCCGCTGCCGATGGCCCACACCGGCTCGTAGGCGACGACTATGGACGCCATGTCGCTCCCGAGTGTGCGCACCAGCTGCAGCAACTGCCGCCTGAGCACCGCCGCCGTCTGTTCGCCGTCGCGCTCCTCGGCCGTTTCGCCGATGCACACGACGGGCGTGAGCCCCGCCGCCACTGCCCGCTGCACCTTGGCGGCGATCTGCCCATCGGTTTCGCCGTGCACTGCACGGCGTTCGGAGTGGCCCAGGATCACGTAGCGCGCGCCGAACTCGCGAAGCATCCCTGCCGACACGTCGCCGGTGAATGCGCCGTCGTCGTCGGCCGAGCAGTCCTGCGCGCCCCAGCGCAGCGGCGTGGCGCCGAAAACCGTCTGCGCCGCGCTCAGCAGCGGGTGCGGCACGCACAGCGCCGCCTCGCAGGCGGGCCATCCGCGCCGGACCAGCTCGCCGAATGCGCGCACCTGGGCGGTCGAGCCGTTCATCTTCCAGTTGCCGATGACCAGCTTGGTCGCCGTCATTTCACGAACTTCCCGTTCCGTGAGAACACCGTCAGATCGACCTGCGGCCGCGCCTTGCGCGACTTGCCGTAGAACGCGCCGACAAAACCACCGAAGTCGCGCGGCGGCTGGGTGTCCAGCGCCGCGGCCAGCGTGGCCGGCGTGACCTCGCCGGCGCGGCGCAGCGCATCGACGAGCAGAGTGGCGCCCAGGTAGGCTTCCATGCTCGCGAACGACGGCTCGATATCGTGGCGCGCGCAGAAAGCCTGGAACTTGCGGCCGATCGCCGACGACGCCGTCCACGGAAACGGCACGACCTGTGTGACCGAGACACCCGCCGCCTGCGCGCCGAGCCTCTCCATCAGCGCGTTGCCGCCGACGGTCGACAGCGTGTAGAACAGGCCCGTGAACCCGGCCCGGCGCACCGCATCGACGAAGCGCGCGCTGGCCACGTAGTCGGCGCCGAGCACGATCGCCTGCGGGTCCCCCGCCAGCACTGACGCGACGGCGCCGGGCAGGCTGTATTGGCTGCCCTCGTGGTCGATGCTGGTGATCGACGCCACACTGGTGCCGCGCGCCTCGAACGAGGCGATCAGCGCGTCGCGCAGCTCCCAGCCCTGCGAGTTGTACTCGAACACCAGCGACACGCGGCCGGTGCCGATCTGGTGCGTGTGCCGCGCGATGTAGGCGATCTCGTCGAGGTGGCTGGCGCGCAGGTTGTACATCCACGGAAGCAGACCCGAGCGCAGTTCCTCCCCGCCGCTGACGGCCGCGATGTAGGGCAGGCGCTCCTCGGCGGCGCCGCGCGGGCCGGCGCGGTGCGCCCCCGCGCCGACGAACCCGAACAGCCCGACAACCTGGTGCTGCGACGCCAGCAGCTTGACATTGACTGCCGTGCGTTCGGCCCGGTCCTCGTCGTCGAGCGTCACCAGCTCGATCGACCGCCCGCCGATGCCGCCCTGGGCATTGACGTCGGCAAAGACGGCGAGCGCCGCGTCGCGAAACGCGATGCCCACCCGCGCGAGCGGCCCGGTGACTGGTGCGGACTGGCCGAGCCGGATGGGCGCGCGATCCCCGGTGCGCGCTTGCGCGCCGAAGGGCAATGCCACGGACGACAGCAGCGACGCTGCCGGCAGACCGAGAAGGAGCGAGCGGCGCCGCATGATCGGCTCACCAGCGCAGGGCGGCGGTGTGCACCGGCGCGTCCCACAGGGCCTTCAGCTCGTCGTCCAGCAGCGCCACGGTGAGGGACGCGCCGGCCATTTCGAGCGCGGTCGTGTAGTTGCCGACCAGCGAGCGCACCGGTTTCAGGCCTTGGGCGCGCAAGCGCTCGGCGGCGCAGTGGTACAGCAGGTACAGCTCCATCAGCGGCGTGCCGCCGAACCCGTTCACGTGCAGCAGCACCTCGCGGCCGCTCTCGGGCTTCAGGTCCGCGAGGATCGCGCCCAGCAGCTCGTCGACGATCAGCCCCGCGGGCTTGACCTTCTCGCGCCGCCGCCCCGGTTCGCCGTGGATGCCAACGCCGACCTCCATCTCGTCGTCGTCGATGTCGAAGGTGGCGCGGCCGGCCGCCGGCACCGTGCAGCTCGTGAACGCCACGCCCATCGAAGCCGTGGCCGCGTTCACGCGGTCGCCGACCGCCTTGCACTCGAGCAGCGCGGCGCCGGCTTCGGCCGCGGCACCGACCATCTTCTCGACCATCAGCGTGCCGGCCACGCCGCGCCGGCCGGTCGTGTGCTTGGAGTTCTCGACCGCGACGTCGTCGTTGACGAGCACGGTCGCGTTCTCGAGATCCAGCATTTCGCTGGCGATCTGGAAGTTCATCAGGTCGCCGGCGTAGTTCTTCACGATGAAGAGCACGCCCCGGCCGGAATGGACGGCCGCGGCCGCCGCCAGCATCTGGTCGGGCGTGGGCGAGGTGAACACCTGGCCCGCGCAGGCCGCGTCGAGCATGCCGCGGCCGACGAAGCCGGCATGCAGCGGCTCGTGCCCCGAGCCGCCGCCCGACAGCAGCGCCACTTTCTTCGTGGCGCGCTCGGCGCGCGCGACGAAGGTCGGCTCGAACTCGACCCGCAGCAAGCCGGGATGCGCCTCGACGAGGCCGCCGAGCGACTCGCGCATCACCGAGTCGATGTCGTTGATGAACTTCTTCATGTCGTGACTCCTGGCTACTGAAGGACCGTGTCGCACACCGCGGCGATCGCGACCTCGCAGGTCTTGCAGCCGGGATCGATGTGGCCGAGCGCGCGCTCGCCGAGGAAGGACGCCCGCCCCTTGCTGGCGATCATGTCCTTGGTGGCCAGCATGTTGCGGCTCGCCTCGTCCTTGAGCTGCGCGCACAGCGCGGGCAACGCGGTGTCCTCGTCGGCCAGCCTGAGCAGCAGGCGCGACACGGGGATCAGCACGTCGAGCATCGTCTTCTCGCCGACGTCGGCCTTGCCGCGCAGCTTGATCGCCTCGACGCCGCTCGCGAACGCCGCCGCAAACTGGCGCCGGTCGGGTTCTTCCAGGCCTTCGAGCGTCTTGCCCATCGCCATGAAGAAGCTGGAGATCAGCGGCCCGGAAGCGCCGCCTATGGTGCCGAGCAGCTTCATGCCGATCTTGTGCAACGCCAGCCCGGGCGGCATGCCCTTGAGATCGGGACTCAGCGCGACGAGCACCTCGCAGCCGCGGCGCACGTTGATGAAGTGGTCGCCGTCGCCGATCGCGCGATCGAGCGACTCGATCTGCGATTCGTTGGCGAGGATGGAGCGCTGCACGGCGGCAAGCGCATCGAGGATCATTGGGGTGTTCAAGGTCTCTCCTTGTCTCGTGATGGGGTCGTGCAAGAGCGGTCCGCTCAGTGAACGCAGCCGGGCTGCACCTCCGGCACCGTGAACTCGCGTCCGATGACGGTTCTGGCGTAGAAGTAGTTGGCCCGCGCCCGCTCGCTGAGTGCGTCCATGTCGACGTGGCCTGTCGCGTCGCACGGGAAGATATAGGCGCGACCGGGGTCGAACAACGAGCGGAAGCGCAGGTGGTACGAGGCGTTCATGATCGAGCTCCTTGGGCGCCGCTCAGGCGCCGGCGAGACGTCGCCCGGACGTGTCGAAGAACATGCAGCGTTCGGGCGGGAAAGTGAGTCGCACGCGGGCGCCGGGAACCAGGGCCTGGTCGAGCATGGTTCGCGCGCGAACCTCGACGCCCGAGCGCTCTGCCACCACGAGGTGCTTGACCAGCGAGCACTCGATGACCGCGTAGGCCTGCGAACCGTCGTCGGGTGCGAGCAGCACGTCTTCGGGGCGGATCGCCACGTGTGTGGCATGCGGGTCGGCGCTGCCGCTGAACCACGAAGCCGGCAGCACGTTGACGGCCGGCGAGCCGAGCCGCTGTGCCACTTCGAGCGATTGCGGTTGGTCGTAGATTTCCAGCGGCGTGCCCACCTGCCGGATGCGGCCATGCTCCAGGATGGCGATGCGGTCGGCCAGCGTGGTCGCCTCGACCTGGTCGTGCGTCACGTAGACCACCGTCGCGCCGCTGCTGCGTTGCAGCCGCTTGAGCTCCACGCGCAGCTCCTCGCGCAGGCCCGCGTCCAGCGAGGACAGCGGTTCGTCCATCAGGTAGACGCGCGGCTCGCGCACCAGGGCGCGGCCGATGGCCACGCGCTGCATCTCGCCGCCCGACAAGGCGGTGGACTTGCGTTGCAGCTTGCTCTCGATGTGCAGCATGCCGGCCACCCGCTCGACGCGGCGGCGGATCTCGGCTTCGTCCAGGCGGCGCAAAGGCGCGCGCAGCGGGAAGGCCATGTTGTCGTACACGCTCAGGTGCGGGTACAGCGAGTACTGCTGGAACACGAAGGCGCAGTCGCGCTGGGCGGGCGCCGCGGCGGTCATGTCCTCGCCGTTCATCCGCAGACTGCCGGCGTCGGGCGTTTCCAGCCCGGCGATCAGCCGCAGCGTGGTGGTCTTGCCGGCGCCACTGGGGCCCAGCAGCACGAAGAACTCGCCGTCGGCGATGTCCAGTTGCATGGCGTCGACCGCCGTCACGTCGCCGAATCGTTTGGTAATGCCTTGTAGGGAAATGCTAGCCATGGCGCATGCTCGGTCGGTGTGCGGAGGTGGTGGCGCTGGGCAGCAAGCGCTCGGTTTCGGCGTCGAACAAGACGACGCGTGCCTGGTCGAAGGTGATGCCGACGTGCTCGCCTTCGACCGGGCGCGTGGCCTTGTCCACGACGGCCTTGATCACGCCAGCGTCGGTTTGCAGTTCGGCAATCCAGTGCGAGCCGAAGTACTCGACGCGCTCCACTTTGCCGCCCAAACCTTCGCCCGGCGTGCGCAGACTCACATGCTCGGGGCGCACGCCCAGCAGCGCGCGCGCGGCGCTGCCCTGGACGACGGGCACGTCCACCTGCCGGCCATCGACCTGCACCTGGTGGGCCCCTTGGGCCACGGCGCCGCGCACGTCCAGCAGGTTCATCGGCGGGCGGCCGATGAAGCGCGCGACGAACACGCACGACGGGAAGTTGTAGATGCCATGCGGGTCGTCGGACTGCAGGATCTCGCCCTTGTTCATGACCACGATGTGGTCGGCCAGCGCCATCGCCTCGTTCTGGTCGTGCGTGACGAAGACGGTCGTGGTCTTGAGCTTGTCGTGCAGCTTGCGCAGCTCCACACACATCAGCTCGCGGAACTCGGCATCCAGCGTGCCCAGCGGCTCGTCCATCAGGAAGGCCTTGGGCTTGCGCACGATGGCCCGGCCCAGCGCGACGCGCTGCCGGTCGCCGCCGGCCAGGCCGCCCACGCGTGAACCGAGCAGGTGCTCGATGCGCAGGATGCCCGCCACTTCGGCGATGCGCCGGTTGATCTCGGCGCGCGGCACGCCCTCGTTGCGCAGCGGGAACTCCAGGTTGTCGCGCACCCCCATGTGCGGGTAGAGCGCGAACAGCTGGAACACCATCGCGATGTCGCGTTCACGCGGGCGCAGGTAGGTGACGTCATCGCCGTCGAGCGTGATGGTGCCGGCCGTCGGGTATTCGAGCCCGGCGACCATGCGCAGCGTGGTCGTCTTGCCGCAGCCCGAGGGGCCCAGCAGCACGACGAACTTGCCGTCTTCGAGCACCAGCGAGGAGTCGTGCACCGCCGTGAAGTCGGCAAAGCGCTTCTGCAGGTTTTGGATTCTGATTTCAGCCATGGTCAGCCTTGAGGCAACTTGCCGGCGATCGTGTAGCCGATCACGCCGGCCAGCAGCACGGTGAAGCCGTAGCTGTAGACGTCGATCGACCAGGGTTGCATCAACATCGCGAGGCCCAGCCCGATGAGCCCGGTCGTACCGTGTTCCCACGGCGTGCGGCGGAAGAAGCGCTTCATTTGCGGATCGCTCCGAAGGTCACGCCACGCAGCAGGTGCTTGCGCAGCAGCACGGTGAAGAACAGCACCGGCAGCAGGAACAGCGTGGTACCGGCCGCCATGGCGGGCCAGTCCAGGCCACCTTCGCCGATGATGGTGGGGATGAACGGGGGCGAGGTCTGCGCGGTGCCGCTGGTCAGCAGCAGCGCGAAGGCGTACTCGTTCCAGGCGAAGATCAGGCAGAAGATCGCGGTGGTGGCGATGCCGGTGGCCGCCTGCGGCAGCACGACCCGCACGAAGGCCTGCCAACGCGTGTAGCCGTCGACCATTGCCGCTTCCTCGTACTCACGCGGAATCTCGTCCATGAAACCCTGGAGCAGCCAGACCGACAGCGACAGGTTCACCACCGTGTACATCAGGATCAGACCGAGGTGCGTGTCGCTGAGCCCGACGCTGCGGAACATCAGGTAGACCGGAATGGCGATCGCGATGGGCGGCATCATCCGCGTGGACAGGATGAAGAACAGCAGGTCGGACTTCCCCGGAATGCGAAAGCGCGAGAACGCGTAGGCCGCAAGCGTGCCCAGCACGACCGACAACAGCGTCGACCCGAATCCGATCAACAGCGAGTTGCTGTAGCGGTCGATGAAGCGCGACGGGCCGGCCAGGATCATTTGCTGGTCGCGCACCAGTTCTTCGTACCAGGTCTGCGGTGGCGGCAGTGCCGCCAGTTCGTCGGCCCCGACGCGCGAGCGGGTGGTGAAC
>DATKCI010000150.1:0-46567 GCA_035513255.1 Piscinibacter sp.
GGCCGGCGATGCGCGCGGTGCCCTGTCGCTGCTGTACCGCGGCGCCTTGTCCCGGCTGGTGCACCTGCACGCGGCGCCGATCCGCGCGGCGAGCACCGAAGGCGAATGCCTCGCGCTGGCCCGCGGGCGATTGCCGGACAACGCCGCCGCGTACGTCGAGCAACTCGTCGCGGCCTGGCAGCTCGCCGTCTACGGCGCGCGTCTGCCGGCGCAGGCGCAGGGACTGGCCTTGTGCGACGACTTCGATGCGCAGCTGTCGCGCCCGCGCGAACCGGAGGCGGCACGATGACAGCGCGCCGCACCTGGGCCGTGAACGGGCTGGTCGCGCTCGCCGCGACGGCTGCGGTCGTCGCGTTCGTCCGCCACACCGAGTGGGTCGACGAGGAAGTGCCGGCGCCTGTGCGGCACGACCTGCCCCGCGACGACTTGCAGGCGGCGAAGCGGCTGGTGGTCCGCCTGGACGGGCGTGTCGCCGAGCCGAAGAACCTCGAGCGGCTGCCGCCGGCCGGCGCGACGCTGCTGCTGAGCTCCTTTCACGCGAACGTGTTTCCCGGGCGCGCCGCGGCGCTGCAGGGGTGGGTACAGGCCGGCGGCCACCTGGTGCTGGACAGCCGCATGCTCGCCGATGCGGCGTTCGCCGGCTGGCTGCCGGTGCGGCGCGACACGCCCTCCGACGCTGCCGCCGCATCGGCAATGCGGCCGGCCAGCCACCTGCGCTGCACGGTGCTGCAGGAACCTGAGTCGGTGACGCCGGCGTTCGCCGAAGCGCGGGCGTTCCGGATCTGCGGTCGCGTGCCCCACGCGCTGCACAGCTTCGTTCCCGCGTCGTGGGCGCTGGATGGACTGCTCGGTCGCGAATTCGTGCGCGTGCCGGTCGGCCGCGGGCAGGTGACGGTGACCGCTTCGGGCCTGATCTTCGGCAACGACACCCTCTTCGAAGGCGATCACGCGCTCGCGCTGGTCGCCGCACTGAAGCTGAGCGCCGGCGATGAGGTCTGGTTCGCCGCCGCCGAGTCGCGCACCCCGCTGCTGGCGGGGGTCTGGCATGCCGGCGCGCCGGCGGTGCTGCTCGCCGCACTCGCGCTCGTGCTCGCGCTGTGGCGCGGCGCCGTGCGCTTCGGCCCGCCGCTGCCGGCGGCGGGGACGGTGCGGCGATCGGTGGCCGAGCAGATCCGCGGCACCGCCCGCTTCATCTTCCGCCGCGATGGCGCCTCGCTGCACCGCGCGCAGCTGCGCGCGCTGAACGACGCGGCACGCGGACGCGTCCACGGGCACGACCGGCTCGCCGCGGCGGCCCGTGTGCAAGCGATCGCCCAGGCCGCCGAGCTCGATGCCGGCGAGCTGGCTCGCGCGATGGACACGTCCGTCCCACAACCGCCGCGCGAGCTGGCGGCCTCGCTCACCTTGCTGGAGACCGCCGTGCGGCGCCTCTCGGCCCCTCGCTCACGCTGACCAGGAGACACCCGATGCAGATCAACCCCACCGACCTCACGCGCGCCGCCGGCATCCTGTCGACGCTGCGCGACGAGGTGGGCAAGGCCGTCGTCGGCCAGCGCGAGGTCGTCGACCAGACGCTGGTCGCACTGGTCGCCTCCGGCCACGTGCTGATCGAAGGCGTGCCCGGCCTCGGCAAGACGCTGCTCGCCCGTGCGCTCGCGAAGGCGCTGTCGCTGAACGTCGCGCGGGTGCAGTTCACACCCGACCTGATGCCGTCGGACATCACCGGCCATGCGGTGCTCGACCGCACGCAGGGCGACGGCGGCAGCATCGGCACGCTGCGCGTGCTGCGCGGCCCGGTGTTCACCAACCTGCTGCTGGCCGACGAGATCAACCGCGCGCCGGCGAAGACGCAAAGCGCGCTGCTCGAAGTGATGCAGGAGTACCAGGTCACGCTGGAGGGCCAGACGATGCCGCTCGCGCGGCCCTTCATGGTGCTCGCGACGCAGAACCCGCTCGAGACCGAAGGCACCTACCCGCTGCCGGAGGCGCAGCTCGACCGCTTTCTGTTCAAGATCGACGTCGGCTACCCAAGCCCGGCCGAAGAGGCGGCGATCGTCGTGCGAACGACCGCCGCGCAAAGCGGTGACCAGCTGCCGCTGGCCGGCGTGACGGCGCGGCTGGACGAGCGCAATGTGCTCGCGCTGCAGAAGATGGCGTCGTTCGTGCATGTCGACGAACGCGTGGTCGACTTCGCGGTGCGGATCACACGTGCCACGCGAGACTGGCCCGGCATCGCCAACGGCGCCGGCTCGCGCGGCGCGATCGCGCTGGTGCGCGCCGCGCGCGCCGCCGCGCTGCTCGACGCGCGTGATTTCGTGACGCCCGACGACGTCAAGCGTTTTGCGCTGCCGGTGCTGCGCCACCGCGTGCTGCTGTCTCCGGACGCACAGCTGGAAGGCCGCCGCACCGACGAACTGCTGGCCACGATGCTCGACAGCGTCGAAGCGCCTCGGCTCTGAACGGAACCGTCGGTGCGCCTGCCCGTCATCCCGAGCCGTGCCGCGATCCGCGCGGTCGCCGGCCTGGCGCTGCTGGCGGTGGCGGCGCTCGCGGCGGGCGTGCCGCTCGCGATCGTCGGCGGCGTCGCGGCCGCGGCGATGGCCGCCGGGTTCGCGTGGGCCATCGTCGACCTGCGGCGCAGTGCTCAGGCATGGAACGCGGCGCCACTGCATTGGCACCGGCAGCTGCCCGCGGCATTCGCGATCGGCGTGCCGTGCACGCTCACGGGCACGCTGGTCAACGACGGCCATAGCGCCTGGCGCGTCGAGTTGTTCGACCATGTCGACCCCTTGTTCGACTTCCAGGGGCTGCCGCGCTCGGTTCAGGCGCCGGCGCAGTCGCGCACCGACATCCGCTACACCGTCGTGCCGCGCCACCGCGGCCTGGTTCGTTTTGCGCCGGCCGAGCTGCGTGTGCGCACGCTGCGCGGCTGCTTCGACTGGCGCCGCCGCGCCGGCAATGCGCAGGCGCGGCACGTCTACCCGAACTTCGCCGCCGTCGCGCGCTACGCCTGGCTGGCCGGCGACCGGCGCCTGGCCGACATCGGCATCAAGAGCGTGGCGCAGCGCGGCGCCGGCACCGACTTCAAGCAGCTGGCGGACTACCAGGCAGGCGACGCGATCCGCCACATCGACTGGAAGGCGACGCTGAAACACGAGCGGCCCATCGTGCGCCAGTTCCAGGACGAACGCGACCAGCGCGTGCTGTTCCTGCTCGACTGCGGCCGCCGCATGCGCGCCGACGAAGGCGCCGATGCGGCGCACGGCAGCCACTTCGACGAAGCGCTGAACGCACTGATGCTGCTGGCCCACGTGGCGCTGAAGCAAGGCGACGAGGTCGGGGCGATGACCTTCGGCACCGACGACCGCCGCCGCTTCGCGCCGCGCAAAGGCGCATCGACCTTGAACGCGCTGATGGCGACGCTCTACGACATCCAGCCCGAGGCCACGCACTCGGATTACCTGCTCGCGGCACGCGACCTGATGCAGGTGCAGCACAAGCGCGCGCTCGTTGTGGTGCTGACGAATTTCCGCGACGAGGATGCGCCGGAGCTGGCACCCGCGCTGCGGCTGCTGCGATCGCGTCACCTGGTGCTGCTGGCCAGCCTACGCGAGCGGGTGCTGCGGGAGCTGGCCGAGCAGCCGTTGACGACCGCCGCGCAGGCGGTGGAAATCGCCGGCGCGCATCTCTTTGCCCAAGCCCGACGCGATGCGTTTCAGCGGCTCGCCGGACACGACGGCTTGCTGATCGACGTCGAGCCGGCGCAGCTCGCCGCCGAGCTCGTGAACCGCTACCGCGCGGTCAAGCGCGCCGGCTTGCTGTAGCCCGGATGCAATCCGGGAGCGGCGCCCCGCGAAGCGCCCAACCCCGGATTTCATCCGGGGTACGGTCAATCCACCGGCGTCAGCTTCGCCACGCTCAGCGCCAGCCACTTCATCCCGTGCCGGCCGAAGTTCACCTGCGCACGCGCATCGTCGCCACTGCCTTCCAAGGTGACGATCACGCCTTCGCCGAATTTCGTGTGGAAGACGCTCTGGCCGCTGCGTAAACCATGGCTCGGCGCCTTCGGTGCGAACGGCGCCGCTTCGACCTTGCCGGCACCGACGATGGAGCGAAGTCCGGTGCCGCGCGTCCACGCCGACTGGTACTCGCGCGCGAAGCCGGAGCCGAAGCCCTGGTTGCGCGGCGTGATCCATTTCAGCGCCGCTTCGGGGAGCTCGTCGAAGAAGCGGCTCTTGATGTTGTAGCGCGTCTGGCCGTGCAGCATGCGCGTCTGGCTGAAGCTCAGGTACAGCCGCTTGCGAGCGCGGGTGATCGCGACGTACATCAGGCGGCGCTCCTCTTCGAGGCCGTCGATGTCGGTCACGCTGTTTTCGTGCGGGAACAGGCCCTCTTCGAGGCCGGTGATGAAGACCGCGTCGAATTCGAGGCCCTTGGCGGAATGCACGGTCATCAGCTGGATCGCGTCCTGCCCGGCTTGCGCCTGGTTGTCGCCGGCTTCGAGCGACGCGTGGGTCAGGAAGGCGGCGAGCGGCGAGACGATCTCGCCGGACTCCGGGTCCGGCGACACGCCGGTTTCGTCGACCGGCAGCGTCACCGCATCCTTGCCGAAACCCTCTTGCGTCACGAAGGCCTCGGCGGCATTGACGAGTTCGTCGAGGTTCTCCAGCCTGTCCTTGCCTTCCCGATCGGTCTTGTAGAAAGCGGTGAGGCCCGACGCCTGCAGCATGTGCTCGATGATCTCGCGCAAGGTGAGCCCCTGGGTCGCCTCCCGCATCGCATCGACCATCGCGACGAAAGCCTGCAGGTTCGCGCCACCCTTGCCGGTGACCGCACCCACGCTCTGGTAGAGGCTGCGCCCGCTCGCCCGCGCGGCATCCTGCAGCTGCTCGATCGTACGTGCGCCGATGCCGCGGGTCGGAAAGTTCACGACCCGCAGGAAGCTCGTGTCGTCGTTCGGGTTCTCGATCAGCCGCAGGTACGACAGCGCATGCTTGACCTCGGCCCGCTCGAAGAAGCGCAGCCCGCCGTAGACCTTGTACGGGATGCCGGCGTTGAACAGCGCGCTTTCGAGCACGCGGCTTTGCGCGTTACTTCGGTACAGCAGCGCGATGTCGCTGCGCGGCGTGCCCTCGCGGTGCAGCTGCTGCGCCTCCTCGACGAACCACTGCGCCTCGGCGAAGTCGCTGGTGGCCTCGAGCACGCGCACCGGCTCGCCGGGGCCTGCCTCGGTGCGCAGGTTCTTGCCCAGGCGCCGCGAGTTGCGCGCAATCAGCTCGTTGGCCGCATCGAGGATGTTGCCGAACGAGCGGTAGTTGCGTTCCAGCTTGATGACCTTCTTCACTCGGAACTCACGCTCGAAGTCGGCCATATTGCCGACCTGCGCACCGCGAAACGCATAGATGCTCTGATCGTCGTCGCCGACGGCGAACACCGAGGTCTGCGGCCCGGCGAACATCTTGAGCCACGCGTACTGCAGCCGGTTGGTGTCCTGGAACTCGTCGACCAGCACGTGGCGAAAGCGCCGCTGGTAGTGCTCGCGGATCGCCGCGTTGTCGCGCATCAGCTCATAGGTGCGCAGCAGCAGCTCGGCGAAGTCGACCACGCCTTCGCGCTGGCATTGCTCCTCGTAGGCTTGGTACACCCGGACCATCGTGCGCGTCTGCTCGTCGCGGATCTCCACGTCCTTCGGGCGCAGGCCGTCTTCTTTCTGCCCGGCGATGAACCACGTGACCTGCTTGGGCACGAAACGCTCCTCGTCGAGGTTCATCGCCTTGATGACCCGCTTGACGCCCGAGAGCTGGTCGGCCGAGTCCAGGATCTGAAAGCCCTGCGGCAGGGCCGCGAGTTTCCAGTGCGCCCGCAGGAAGCGGTTGCACAGCCCGTGGAACGTGCCGATCCACATGCCGCGCACGGGCACCGGCAGCATCGCGCCCAGGCGCGCGAGCATCTCCTTGGCGGCCTTGTTGGTGAAGGTGACGGCCATCACGCCGCCCGGCGACAGCTGGCCGGTCTGGATCAGCCAGGCGATGCGCGTCGTCAGCACGCGGGTCTTGCCCGAGCCGGCGCCCGCCAGAATCAGCGCCGGCTCCGCGGGCAGCGTGACCGCGGCGAGCTGTTCGGGGTTCAGGTTGGCCAGCAGCGGGGAGGCGACAGCGCCCGGGTTGTAAGGCGGGGCGTCAGAATGCAGACTCATGCCGGCATTCTAGGAGTCGCCTTGCGTTCCCTTTTCATTCGTGTGGCCGGCTGCACCGCGCTGTCGCTGGTGGTCGCCGAGGCGGCCGCGGCCGGATGCGACGCGCCGTCCCCGAAGATTTTGCTGGAGCGCTTCGTTCCCGCCGACTGCGAATCCTGCTGGGCTTCGGCGAAGGACCAGGAGCAGCCGAGCGACGTGCTGGTGCTCGACTGGATCACCCCGGCCGGCGACGCCGCGCCGATGGCGAGCGCCGCCCTGCCTTCCGCCCTGACGCGGCTCGGTTCGACGCCGGCCAAGGAAACCGCGCTGCGAAGCGCGACGCTGGTCAAATCCGGCGCATCGCCGCTGCGCGTGGTCGATGGTCCCGCATGGAACGGCTACGTCGCGTTGCAGCTCAGCGTGGAGCGCCGCGCCGCATTGCCGCCGGGCGCGGTGGCCTACGCCGCTCTCGTCGAGCGGGTCCCCGCAGGCAGCGAAGGCTCGGCGATTGCCCGTCAGCTCGTGCGCGAAGTCGTCGGACCCTTGTCGCTTCACGAGCTCGCTTCGAAGGAGCGCGTGCAGCACATGCACGCCGTGCGGCTGCCGCCGACAGACCGGCCCGAGCGGCTCGCGAGCGTGGCGTGGGTCGAAACGGCCGACGGCCGCGTGATCGCCGCATCGCAGTCGGCCGCCGGGGACTGCCCGGGCCGCTGAAGACCCGTAGCCCGGATGCAATCCGGGAGCAGCGCCCCGCGAACGCAAAGCCCCGGATTTCATCCGGGCTACGCGCGAAAGTTGCCGTCGGCCGGCGACTTGTAGAGGAAGCTGACCCGGCGCCACCCGACCTGTTGCGCATCGAAGGCGATCCGCAGGCCGCCCAGGTCATGCGCTTTGGCACGCAGTGCGGCGGCCAGCGCCTGGCGCGTCGGCGCAGCGCGCACGCTCACCAACGCACGCGCCAGCAAGCTGCCCGCGACGAACCCTTCGAACGCCGAATACGAGCGGTCGGCATGGTCCAGTCCGGCGTCGGCCATCGCGTCCCGGAACCGTGCCGCGACGCCGCTGCGTGCATACAGCGGGTTGGGATAGGGGCAGGTCACCGCGAAGGCGCGGTAGACCGGATCGCGCGCCGCAGCGAGCTTGTTGCACAGCACGTGCGACAGCGCGCTGACCGGTGCGAGGAATGGGCTCTTGCGAATGCGCAGTTCAGTCATCACCGGCGCGAGCACCTCCACCGGCGTCAGCACGAGCAGGGACTGCACGCCGGGCGCCGAGACGATCTCGCGCGCGGCATCGGCAGCGTCGGCCGGCACGAGGCGGGCCACGCTTTGCGCCTTGACCACTTGCGCCTGCGTGCGGCCGAGCAGGGTCAGGCCCATCCTGCCGAAGTCGTCGCCCGCATGCAGCACGCCGAGCCGCGTAAAGCCGGCCCCCCCCATCACCTTCACGAGCGTGTTCAGCTCGTCGTCGTAGCCCGGGCGGAGATGGAACAGCATCGGGTGTGTTCCGCCACGCAGGTCGGGCTCCCCCGAGTAGATGCCGACCATCGGCAGCTGCGCGGCTTCGAGCACCGGCAGCATCGCGCGCACCTTCGCGCCGCTCCACCCGCCGCTGACAGCCACGACGCCCTGCCGTTCGAGATCCTCGACATTGGCCCGTGCCGCCTGCGGGCCGTCGGCGTCGTCCAGCGCGACGGTCTCGATCTCCATGCCGCGGCGCTCGATCTCGATGGCCGCGTTGAAGCCGGCGAGGTAGTCCAGGCCGAGGTCCGGCACGATGTTCGTCGCCGATGCAGCGCTCGAAGCGGCGCTCGCCGTCAGCGGAAGCGACACGCCGACTTTCACCGCGGGTTGCGCCGCGCGGACGGCCGGCGGCATCGCCATGCCGGCTGCCGCGCCGAGCGCTTGCTTCAGCCAGCGCCGGCGGCTTCCCGGGCGGGGTGCCTCGGGTTGCGTTTCAACGGCTGTTTCGTGAGTCATGAAATCGCTCTCTGAAATCGATTTCATCGCAGTGTAGAAGCGGGAGTCACCAACGGCACCAGGGTTCCTCCGGAGTCTGTCCGCGCCGTGGACAACGGCGTGACAACGGTCACATAGACCCTCGCGCGCGCCGCCGCGCCCAGCGGCGTAGAATTCGCCACCGGGCCCAAATTTTGGCGCCCGGTTTTTCGTTGAGGCCACCTCGCACGCCCGAGGCGCTCGGCCCCGAAGACCGGACGATCCAAGTCAAGCGCTCGCAGCCTTCGATCACGCACTGCGTCAACGCGTGGTTCACACAGGAGCGAAGCTCAATCATGGAAATCTTCGACTACGACAACGTCCTGCTGTTGCCGCGCAAATGCCGGGTCGACAGCCGCAGCGAATGCGACCCCTCGACGGAATTCGGCGGGCGCACGTTCAAGCTGCCGGTGGTGCCGGCCAACATGAAGACGGTGGTCGACGAGCCGATCACCGAGTGGCTCGCCGCCAACGGCTACTTCTACGTGATGCACCGCTTCGACCTCGACAACGTGGCCTATGCAAAACGCATGCGCAACCTGGGCCTGTTTGTCTCGATCAGCTCTGGGGTGAAGCCGGAGGACTACACCGTCATCGACCGCCTCGCGACCGACGGCGTCGGTGCCGACTACGTGACGATCGACATCGCGCACGGCCATGCCGAGACGGTGCGCCGGATGATCGACCACATCAAGCACAAGCTGCCGCAGGCCTTCGTCATCGCCGGCAACGTCGGCACGCCCGAAGCGGTGATCGACCTCGAGAACTGGGGCGCCGACGCGACCAAGGTCGGTGTCGGCCCCGGCAAGGTCTGCATCACACGGCTGAAGACCGGCTTCGGCACCGGCGGCTGGCAGCTCTCGGCGCTGAAGTGGTGCGCGCGGGTGGCCACCAAGCCGATCATCGCGGACGGCGGCATCCGCGACCACGGAGACATTGCGAAGAGCGTGCGTTTCGGCGCGAGCATGGTGATGATCGGCTCGCTGTTCGCCGGCCACGAGGAGTCGCCGGGCAAGACGGTGGAGATCGACGGCAAGCTGTTCAAGGAGTACTACGGCAGCGCCAGCGACTTCAACAAGGGCGAGTACAAACACGTCGAAGGCAAGCGCATCCTGGAGCCGATCAAGGGCCAGCTTGCCGACACGCTGCGCGAGATGCGCGAAGACGTGCAGAGCTCGATCTCATATGCCGGCGGCACGCGGCTCGTCGACATCCGCAAGGTGAACTACGTGATTCTGGGTGGGGACAACGCGGGAGAGCACCTGTTGATGTAGCCCGGATGAAATCCGGGGATGGGCGCTCGCGGTCCAAGGCCGCTCCCGGATTGCATCCGGGCTACGGACTGCCTCAGTCGACGATCATCCCCTGCCGATCGCCGGGCTCCGGCCCGCGCTGCGCCCGCAGGCGCACCGCCGCGGCGGTCCTGTCGCGCGCCGCGGCAACCGGCGCGCATGCCCCGGTGTCGAGGTAGCTTGTCGCCGCCGCCGTCAGCGTCTCCGCTGCATCGCCGAGTTCACCGCTGAAGTCGTCCTCGGCGGCGCAGGTCTGCGCGATGCCGTCGTAGTAGCCACCGGCGCCCGCGCCGTTGAACGATTCGAAGTTCACCGCACTGAAGGTGCTGCCGCACGACTCCACCGGGCTGAAGCCGAAGGGTTTGCCGCAGGTCGCGTCGCCGATCGTCACGACATCGACGAAGGGCTTCAGGCCGTTGACCACCAGTTCGCTCGCCGAGCAGGTGCGCGGCCCCGTCAGGATCACCACGCGCTGCAGCGCGGGCCCCGGCGCCGAGGCGAGCGAGTACACCTTGTCGGCATCGCGGTGCCGGTCGTTGTAGATGAGGCGCGCGAACACGCCGCCTGCATGGCCGGCGCCCGCGATCATCGACGCGAGCGCGCCGGAGGTCGACACGCGGCCGCCGCCGTTGTAGCGAAGGTCGAGGATCAGGTCGGTCGCCCCTTCGGCGCGAAACTCCGCGAAGGCCTCGGCGAGCGGCGCCTCGGCCTGCGTGATGAAGTCCTTCAGCACCAGGTAGCCGGCCTTGCGGCCGTCGGGCAGCGGCAACACCTTCGCGACCGAGACCGGCGTGAGGTCGTAGGTGGCGGCGGTCAGTGCCACGCTGCGCGTGCCGACGCCCTCCTCGATCACCACCGTCAGCACCTCGCCCTCGTCCGCCGGCGTGAGCTCCTCGAAATCGCCGGACGCCATCAGCTCGGCCGCGCTGCGCCCGTTGATCGACACGATGACGTCGCCGCGCTTCAGCCCGGCCGCAGCGGCCGGCGACTGTGGTTCGACATAGCGCAGCTTCAGCGGCAGCACCATTTCGAGGCCGTTGACGAACACGCCGTAACCGAGCGTGCGGCCTTCCTCGAAGAACTGGCTGTACGCCGCGCTGTCTTCGATGTAGCTCCAGCGGTCCGAGGGCACGTTGCCGCTCCCGGCGTAGCGCAGCGCATCGAAGTAGGTGGCCACCGTCGTGTAGGCGGCCGGATCAGGATCGGGCGACGCGCCGCTCCAGTAGTACCAGTCGCTCATGTAGCCGCGCAGCCAGGCGTTCTGGCTGGCGACGTCGCAACCGGGCGCTTCGATCGGGCCGCTGTCGCCACCGCCTCCACCTCCGCAAGCGGCGAGAAACATTGCCAGGACCACCGGCCAGGCGCCGCGCCTTCCCCTTGCAAACACAGCCATCGCTTTGCCCGTTTCGACGAGGAGCAGCACCTTACCAGCGGGGAGGCGCCGCCTACAATCGGAGCCTTCCCGTTGCACCCTCGTTTCGTGGCGCCGTCCGCGAAAGGACCTGCTTTCCATGACCGAACTCGCCAAGTCTTTCGAACCCGCCGCCATCGAAGCCCACTGGGGTCCGCTGTGGGAGAAGAGCGGCGTCTACGAACCGACGCTCGACGAAAGAAAGCCGTCGTTCAGCATCCAGCTGCCGCCGCCCAACGTGACGGGCACGCTGCACATGGGACACGCGTTCAACCAGTCCATCATGGACGCGCTGACGCGCTACCACCGCATGCGCGGCTTCAACACGCTGTGGCTGCCAGGCACCGACCACGCCGGCATCGCCACGCAGATCGTCGTCGAGCGGCAGCTGCAGGAGCAAGGGCAGTCGCGCCACGACCTCGGTCGCAAGAACTTCGTCGCCAAGGTGTGGGAGTGGAAGGAGGAAAGCGGCTCCACCATCACGAACCAGATGCGCCGCATGGGCGACAGCGTGAGCTGGGGCCGCCAGTACTTCACGATGGACGAGAAACTTTCGAAGGTCGTCACCGACACCTTCGTGAAGCTGTACGACGAGGGCCTCATCTACCGCGGCAAGCGCCTGGTCAGCTGGGACCCGGTGCTGAAGTCCGCCGTGTCCGACCTCGAGGTGGAGAGCGCGGAGGAAGACGGGTTCCTCTGGCACATCCGCTATCCGCTGGCCGACGGCGGCGGCGAGCTCGTCGTCGCGACGACCCGGCCGGAGACGATGCTCGGCGACACCGCGGTGATGGTGCACCCCGAGGACGAGCGCTATGTCGCGCTGATCGGCAAACAGGTGATGCTGCCGCTGACCGGCCGCACGATTCCGGTGATTGCCGACGACTACGTCGACCGCGAGTTCGGCACCGGCGTCGTCAAGGTCACCCCGGCCCACGACGCCAACGACTACGCGGTCGGCCAGCGCCACGGCCTGCCGATCATCGGCGTGCTCACGCTCGACGCGAAGATCAACGACAACGCGCCCGAGGCCTACCGCGGCCTCGACCGCTTCGCTGCCCGCAAGAAGGTCGTGGCCGACCTCGACACGCAGGGCCTGCTCGTCGAGACGAAGAAGCACAAGCTGATGGTCCCGCGCTGCGCGCGCACCGGCCAGATCGTCGAGCCGATGCTGACCGACCAGTGGTTCATGGCGGTCAGCAAGCCCGGCCGCGACGGCAAGTCCATCGCCGAGAAGGCGATGGAGGTCGTGCAGGACGGCCGCGTGCGCTTCGTGCCGGAGCAGTGGGTCAACACCTACAACCAGTGGATGAACAACATCCAGGACTGGTGCCTGTCGCGCCAGCTGTGGTGGGGCCACCAGATTCCCGCGTGGTACGACCAGGAAGGCAACGTGTTCGTCGGGCACGACGAACATGAAGCCGCGCAGCGCTGGCAGCTCGATCTCGACAACCGCCTGGCCGCCGCGCGCGCGGCCAGCGACGACGCACAGCTTCGGCTGCTCGAATCCCGCCGCGCCGCCGGCCCGCAACTCACTCGCGACGAGGACGTGCTCGACACCTGGTACTCGTCGGCGATGGTGCCGTTCTCCACGCTCGGCTGGCCCACGCAAACGAAGGAAGTCGACCTCTTCCTGCCATCCAGCGTGCTCGTGACCGGCTTCGACATCATCTTCTTCTGGGTCGCCCGGATGATCATGATGACGGTGCACTTCACCGGCCGGGTGCCGTTCCGCGACGTGTACATCCACGGCCTGGTGCGCGACTCGCATGGCCAGAAGATGAGCAAGAGCGAAGGCAACGTGCTCGATCCGGTGGATCTGATGCAGGGCATTGCGCTGCCCGACCTGATTCGCAAATCGACCACGGGGCTGCGCAAGCCGGAGACCGCGCCCAAGGTCGCCAAGCGCATCGAGAAAGAGCACCCCGAAGGCATCCCGCCGTACGGCGCCGACGCGCTGCGCTTCACGATGGCGAGCTACGCGAGCCTCGGGCGCGACATCAACTTCGATACCAAGCGCTGCGAGGGTTATCGCAACTTCTGCAACAAGCTCTGGAACGCGACGCGCTTCGTGCTGATGAATTGCGAAGGCGAGGACTGCGGCCTCGTCGAGCACAGCAAGCAAGAGTGCGCACCGGGCGGGCCGTTCCACGGCTACATGAGCTTCTCGGCGGCCGACCGCTGGATCAGCGGCGAGCTGCAGCGCGTCGAGGCGGCGGTCGAGAAGGGATTCGCCGACTACCGGCTCGACAATGTCGCGAACGCGATCTACCAGTTCGTCTGGGATGAGTACTGCGACTGGTACGTCGAGATCGCGAAAGTGCAGATCCAGACCGGCGACGACGCGCAAAAGCGCGCGACGCGCCGCACGCTGATCCGCGTGCTCGAAGCCACGCTGCGCCTGCTGCATCCGCTGGCGCCATTCATCACCGCCGAACTGTGGGAGCGTGTCGCGCCGGTGGCCGGGCGCAGGCCGGAAGGCGACACGCTGGGCATCGTCGCCGCGGCCTATCCGAAGGCGCAACCCGAGAAGGTCGATCCGCAGGCCGACGCCTGGATGTCACGCCTGAAGGCGATTCTCGGCGCGGCACGCAGCCTGCGCAGCGAGATGAACCTGCAGCCCGGCAAGGCAGTGCCGGTCTACGCGATCGGCGACCGCGCCTTCCTCGAAGCCGCCTCGCCGGTGCTGAAGGCGCTGGCGAAGGCGTCCGAAGTGAAGCTGTTCGACGACGAAGCCGCGTTCCTCGCGGCGGCAGGCCACTCACCGGTGGCGATGGCGGGTGACGTGCGTGTCGCGCTTCATGTCGAAATCGACAAGGCCGCCGAGCTCGACCGGCTGAACAAGGAAATCACGCGGCTGACCGGCGAGATCGGCAAAGCCCAGGCCAAGCTGTCGAACGAGAGCTTTGTCGCGCGCGCGCCGGCTGCGGTGATCGATCAGGAAAAACAGCGGCTCGCCGAGTTCACGGCGACACGGGCCCGACTTCAAGATCAAGTGCGACGTCTGGCGACGTCGACTTGAAGTCGGCCGGCGCCGCCGGCGTCATCGCGAGCAGCTCGTCGATGCGCCGGACCACCGCCCAGGCGCTGCGCAGCCGCGACTCGCGCGTGGTGCTGGCCACGCGCGGCGTGATCTGCAGCGTGTCCATCGCGGCCAGCGGCCGCCCCTCGTCGAGGGCGCCGGGCTCCAGGCTGTCGAGCCACGCGGCCGCGACGCGGCCGCTGCCCAGCGCCTCGGCCAGCGCCCGTTCGTCGAACAGTCCGGAGTGCGCAATGCTGACGATCACCTGGTCCGGCTTGCAAAACGGCAAAAACCGGTCGCCCAGGAGGCCGTGGTAGCGGCTGAAATAGCTCAGCTGCACACAGACCGCGTCCGACGCCTCGAGCAGCTCGCGCAGCCCCATCGGCTTGACCCGCCAGCGTTCCCACACCGGATCGCTTCGATGCAGCGACGGGTCGTAGCCCATCACCGTGGAGCCGAAGCCGGCCAGCAACTGCGCCAGCGTGCGCGCCGATGGCGCAAGGCCGATGAGGCCGACCGTGCACGAGCCGAGCTCACGACCGACCAGCATGCCGTCGGAGCCGACGACGGGCACGCGGCGCAGCAGCGACAGCAAGGCGCCGATCATGAATTCGGCCTCGGCCTGTGCGGTCGCGGTCATGCTGCGAACGACCTCGACGCCGGCGCGCGTGCAGGCGTCGAGGTCGATGTTCTCGGCCCCGGCGCTCACGCGACCCACGGCGCGCAGCACCGGCGCATAGTGCAGCGCCTGCGAATCCAGGCTGACCGACGGCGGGACGATCAGCGCGCGCACGTTGTACAGGGCTTGGCGAAACGCACGCGGATCGCGCGCCAGCTCGGGCGCGTAGCGCACCGAATGGCGCGCGCCGAGCCACTGAGTGACCTCGTCTTCCAGCGGTTCGACGATCAGCAGATCCATGCGATTCGGGGCGCCTCGTGCGCGTTAAGCTTTCGGGCTTCATGCCAGAATGGACTGGACTTTTCACCCCGCTCCGGAGATTGTAAGTAAATGTTGGTGAACAAAGCGATCTTTCCAGTGGCCGGTCTGGGCACCCGCTTCCTCCCTGCCACGAAAGCGCAGCCGAAGGAAATGCTGCCGGTGGTGGACAAGCCGCTGATCCAGTATGCGGTCGAAGAGGCCTATGCGGCCGGCGTGAGGGAGATGATCTTCGTCACCGGCCGCCACAAGCGGCCCATCGAAGACCACTTTGACATGACTTTCGAACTCGAGGTAGCCCTCGAACAAGCGGGTAAGCAGGAATTGCTCGAGGTCGTGCGAAGCGTGAAGCCGGACGACATGGAATGCATCTACGTGCGCCAGGCGCAAGCCCTCGGCCTGGGCCATGCGGTGCTGTGCGCCCAGCGCCTGGTCGGCAACAACCCGTTTGCCGTGCTGCTGGCCGATGACCTGATGGTCGGCGATCCGCCGGTGCTCAAGCAGATGGTCGAGCAGTTCCAGGAGTGGCGCGCCTCGATCATCGCAGTCCAGGAGGTGCCTGCCGAGCACACGCGGCGTTACGGCATCGTCGCCGGCACGCAAGTGAACGACCGCGTCATGGACGTGACCCGCATCGTCGAGAAGCCGTCGCCCGAAGCGGCGCCGTCACGCCTGGGTGTCGCCGGCCGCTACATCCTCACGCCCGGCGTGTTCCATGAGATCGCCAACCAGCCGCGCGGCGTGGGCGGCGAGATCCAGCTGACCGACGGCATCGGCGGCCTGCTGCGCCGCGAGAAGGTGTTCGCCTACCGCTACGAGGGCAAGCGCTACGACTGCGGCAGCAAGGAAGGGTTTCTGCAGGCCAATGTGGAGCTGGCGCTCACCCACGACACCCTCGGGCCGTGGTTCAAGAAGTACCTGAAGGACCTCGAAATCTGAACGGGCGGCGGCACTACCGGCGCCGCAGGTAGTGCACGAATTCGTCGTTGCCCGAGGTCTGCTCCACGAGCTCGTTGCCGGTCTGCCGGGCGAAGGCCTGAAAGTCGCGCATCGAGCCGGGGTCGGTCGCCAGCACCTTCAGCACCTCGCCGCTGGCCATCTCGGCGAGCGCCTTCTTCGCCTTCAGGATGGGCAGTGGGCAGTTGAGCCCGCGCGTGTCGATTTCCTTCTGCGCTTGCATCGTGTGTCTCCTCAGGTCGTCGGCCGGGCCGGCAGTTCTATCCATTGCGGCGTGTGCCCGCGCGCGGTGAGCCAGTCGGCAAGCGCGTAGCCGGTACCGGCGCGCCAGCATCGCACGGTGTCGGGCGTATAGAGCCGGTACTCCACCAGCTCGGGCGACAGCACGATCTCGCCGCGCGCGATCGCGTGGTAGGCGATGATCACCTGGTTCATGCGCTGGAAATCGTAGACGCCGATCAGCTTCAATGCATCGACGTCGAGCGAGGTTTCTTCGGCGATCTCGCGTGCGATGCCCTCCTCGGGCGTTTCGCCGGCCTCCATGAAGCCGGTGATGAGTCCGAACATCTTGCCCGACCAGGCGGCATTGCGGGCCAGCAGCAAGCGGCCGTCGCGGTCGGCGAGCTCGATCACTGCCGCCAGCACCGGTGTCGGGTTGTTCCAGTGGGTGAAGCCGCAGGCCGCGCAGCGCAGCCGGGTCTTCGGTCCGCTGTCTTCGTCGGCCGTGAGCTGCTGCAGCGGCGCCGCGCACTGCGGGCAGAACTTGAAACTCGTCATACGGGAAAGACGCCGGTCGACAGGTACCGGTCGCCCCGATCGCAAACGACGAACACGATCGTCGCGTTTTCAACCTGCTTGGCGATCTGCAGCGCCACCCAGCAGGCGCCTGCGGCCGAGATGCCGGCGAACAGGCCCTCCTCTCGCGCGAGCCGGCGCGCCATCTCCTCGGCGTCGCTTTGGCTCACGTAGACCATCTCGTCGACCCAGGTCGGGTCGTAGATCTTCGGCAGGTAGGCCTCCGGCCACTTCCGGATGCCCGGGATGCGCGAGCCTTCGTTCGGTTGCGCGCCGATCACCCGGATCGCCTTGTTCTTTTCCTTCAGGAAACGCGACACGCCGGTGATCGTGCCGGTCGTGCCCATCGCGCTGACGAAATGGGTGATCCGGCCATGCGTATCGCGCCAGATCTCCGGGCCCGTGGTTTCGTAGTGGATGCGCGGGTTGTCATCGTTGGCGAACTGGTCGAGCACGCGGCCTTTGCCGTCGCGCTGCATCTGTTCGGCGAGGTCGCGCGCGTATTCCATGCCGCCCGAGCGCGGCGTGAGGATCAGTTCCGCGCCGAAGGCCTTCATCGTCTGCGCGCGCTCGATGCTCAGGTCCTCCGGCATGATCAGCAGCATGCGATAGCCGCGGATCGCCGCCGCCATCGCCAGCGCAATGCCGGTGTTGCCCGAGGTGGCCTCGATCAGCGTGTCGCCGGGCCGGATGTCGCCGCGTTCTTCGGCCCGGCGGATCATGCTGATGGCGGGCCGGTCCTTCACCGAGCCGGCGGGGTTGTTGCCTTCGAGCTTGCCCAGCAGCAGGTTGCCGCGCTGCTCGTTGGCCAGCCCCGGCACGCGCGCCAGGCGCACCAGCGGCGTGTTGCCGATCACGTCTTCGACGGTCGGATAGGTGATCTTGCGTGAAGCCATGGCGGGCATTGTCGCGCAGCTGAGGAATGCCGATTGCCCGTGCCATAATCCGGTCCCTTCCGAGACGCTCCCGGCGTCTCCCACTGGCCGGAGTGGCGAAATCGGTAGACGCAGAGGACTCAAAATCCTCCGGGCTAAACCCCCGTGCCGGTTCGAGTCCGGCCTCCGGCACCAGAGCCCTGCCTCACGAAGCAGGTAGGATCGCGCGCATGCCTCCGATGCCTCCCGTCGTCAAATACCTGCTGCTGATCAACGTCGGCCTGTTCTTCCTCGACCAGCTGCTGGGGCACGCGTTGACGCGCTGGTTCGCGCTGTGGCCGATCGGCCCCGGGTTTCTGCCCTACCAGGTCGTCACCTACGCGTTCCTGCACGGCAGCCTCGGCCACCTGTTCTTCAACATGCTTGGCTTGTGGATGTTCGGTGCCGAGCTGGAGCGGCTGTGGGGCGAGCCGCGCTTCATCCGCTTCTACGCCGCGAGCGTGCTCAGCGCCGCGCTTGTGCAGCTGATCGTCACGTGGCTGCTCGGCTCGATCTATCCGACGGTCGGTGCATCGGGCGGGCTGTTCGGCCTGTTGCTCGCCTACGGAATGATGTTTCCGCACCGCACGATCATGCCGCTGATCCCGCCGATCCCGATGAAGGCACGCACCTTCGTCATCCTGTACGGTTCGCTGGAACTGCTGCTGGGCGTCACCGGCACGGCCCAAGGTGTCGCACACTTTGCCCACCTGGGCGGCATGCTGGGCGGTTTCCTGATGATCCGCTACTGGCGCGGGCAGTCGCCGTTTCGCGGCCGCAGGCGCTGAATGCCCATGAGCCCCTGAGGGCACGAAAAACGGCTCAAGCTGGAAGCCTCCGTGCCGGAGGCCGTGATGCGAGAGCCGAGGTGGTCGACGTGGTGGCGCACAGTGCTTGCGGGGCTATTGTCGGCCAGCTTTCACGCCGCCCCGCAACCTGCCGCTGACGAAGCGACCGACACCCGAGAACGCACCGCCGCACTGATGCGCGCACATGCGGCCGTCGTCGGGGTGCGAGCGACTGCCGTCGAAGACGCGCGCTCGAACGACAACCTGGGCCGCGTGCGCGAGGGTTCGGGCGTCGTCATCGGCGCGGACGGCCTGGTGCTGACCATCGGCTACCTGATCCTTGAAGCCCAGCAGGTCGACGTGGTGCTCGAGGCCGATCGCGTGGTGCCGGCACGGGTGGTGGCCTACGATCTGGCGTCGGGTTTCGGGCTGCTCCAACCCCTGGTGCCGCTGCGGCTGCCGTCCGCACCAATGGGCAGTGCCGCCGGCTTGTCGCCCGACGAGCCGCTGATGGTCGCCAGCGGCGGCGAAGAGGCGAACCTGAGCCTCGCCCACCTGGTGTCTCGCCGCGCGTTCTCCGGCTACTGGGAGTACCACATCGACAGCGCGCTGTTCACGACGCCGCCGCGGACCGATCACAGCGGCGCCGGCTTGTTCAATGCCAAGGGCGAATTGCTGGGCATCGGCTCGCTGGTCGTGATGGACGCATTGGGCCAAGGTGAGCCGGGACTGCCGGGAAACATGTTCGTTCCGGTCGACCTGCTCGAGCCGATTTACGACGAACTGCGCGCACGCGGCATGTCGCGCCACAGCCGGCGGGCCTGGCTGGGCGTGAATTGCGTGGAAGTCGACGGCCAGGTGCGTGTCGCGCGGGTGGCGTCCGACAGCCCGGCCGAGGCCGCGGGTGCGCTGCCGGGCGATCACATCCTGCGCATCGACGGCACACCGGTCGCGGACCTGGAGCGCTTCTACAAGACCTTGTGGCGCGGCAGCGAGCCGGAGCGTGTGATCACGTTGCTGGTGTCCCGTGGTGGGGTCGAGAAGACGCTGAGGGTGCGGGCCACGGACCGGATGAAGACGCTGCGGCAGCCGACGGGGATTTGATCGCGTGGGGATGGATACCGGCTTGCGCCGGTATGACCGTGCCCCTCTCGCCGTCATACCGGCGAAAGCCGGTATCCACCCTCACGCAAGCAACCCCTCTCTCACCGTCGGGAAAAGCAGCCTCACCCGCAGCTCTTTCTTCAGCCGCTCGTTCCCCAGCCGCCGCGACTCGCTCATGAAGCTCAGCAGCGTCGGCGGCAACTGCACGCGCGCCTGTTCCCGCCCGATGCGCGGCGGGCGCGGCAGGCCGCACAGGTCGGCGGCGAGATCGAAATAGTCGCCCATCTTGAGGTCGGTGTCGTCGCACGCGTGCACGACACGCTGCGGCCGTCCGCGCACGAGCGCGGCAACACAGGCGTGCGCCAGGTCGTCGGCATGGATGTGGTTGGTGTAGACGTCGTCGGCCGCCGCGAGCACCGGGGTGCCGCGCGCCAGCCGCTCGCGCGGGTGTCCGCCGGGCCGGTCGCTGGCGTAGATGCCGGGGATGCGAAGAATGCTCACACGCGCACCGCCCGTGCGACCGAACCAGCGCAGGCGGCACTCGGCATCGACACGGCGGCGCGCACGGTCGGTCGCCGGATTCGTCCGGCGCGTCTCGTCGAATCGCTGCCCGCCGCAGTCGCCGTAGACGCCGGTCGTGCTCCCGTAGACGATGCACCGCACACGTCCCTTCAGCGCAAGCGCGTGCATCAGGTTCGACGTGCGGACATCGCTCGCACCGAGCGGCGCCGGCGGAGCGAGATGCAGCACCGCATCGGCCAAGCCGGAAAGCCGCGCGAGCGTGGCCGGCTGGTCGAGGTCGCCGATCAGCGGCACCACCCCGGCCGCACGCAACGCCGGCGCGCGCTCGGCGCTGGTCGTCAGCGCCAGCACGCGCCAGTGTTGGCGCAATCGCTTCGCGACCCGCAAGCCGATGTCGCCGCAGCCCACGATCAGCAGTGTCGGGCGCTTGAAGCGGACGGGCGGGAAGGACATTGGAAGCCGGGCAAAATCACGGGTCAGTTTACGAGAGCCGCACCATGACCTTTTCCGTGACCGTTCAGCCCAGCGGCCGCACTTTCACCGTCGAACGCGACGAACCGATTCTCCAGGCCGCGATCCGCCAGGGCGTGGGCCTGCCCTACGGCTGCAAGGACGGCGCCTGCGGTTCGTGCAAGAGCCGCCTGCTCGAAGGGCGCGTGATCCACGGCGCGCACCAGCACAAGGCGCTGAGCGTCGAGGAAGAGGAAGCCGGCTTCACGCTCACCTGCTGCGCGGCGGCGCAGACCGATGTCGTCATCGAGGCGCGCACGGTGCCGGGCGCCGGCGAATTCCCGGTGCGCAAGATGCCCAGCCGCGTGACGACGATCGAACGGCCCGCACCGGACGTGGCGGTCGTCACGATGCAGCTGCCGGCCAACGATCCGCTGCGCTACCGCGCCGGGCAGTACGTCGAGTTCATCCTGCGCGACGGATCGCGCCGCAGCTACTCGATGGCCAATGCGCCGCACACGCAAGGCGACAAGCCTTTCGTCGAACTGCACATCCGCCACATGCCCGGCGGCAAGTTCACCGACCAGGTGTTCGGCACGATGAAGGAGCGCGACATCCTGCGCATGGAGGGCCCATTCGGCAGCTTCTTCCTGCGCGAGGACTCGGACAAGCCGATGGTGCTGCTGGCCTCGGGCACCGGCTTCGCGCCGATCAAGGCGATCATCGAGCACATGCAGTTCAAGGGCATCACGCGGCCGGCCGTGCTGTACTGGGGCTGCCGCAGCAAGGCCGACCTGTACCTGCACGACTGGGCGGTGCAGATGGCCGGGCAGATGCCGAACCTGCGCTACGTGCCGGTGCTGTCGGAACCGACACCGGAAGACCAGTGGACCGGCCGCACCGGGTTCGTCCACCAGGCGGTGATGGCCGATCTGCCCGACCTGTCGGGCCACCAGGTCTATGCCTGCGGCGCGCCGATCATGGTGGAGTCGGCGCAGCGCGATTTCGTCGAGAAATGCGGGCTGCCGGAAGACGATTTCCTTGCCGATTCGTTCACGTCCGAAGCCGACAAGCACGGGGACTGAAGTCGTAGCCCGGATGCAATCCGGGAGCGGCGGTCCATCGATGCGCCGCACCCCGAATTGCATCCGGGCTACGAAATTTCATTCGCCGAGATAGGCCGCCCTGACCTTCGGGTCGTTCAGCAGCGCCTTCGCCTCGCCGGCCATCGTGATCTCGCCGGAGTCCATCACGTAGCCGCGGTTGGCGAGCTGCAGTGCGCGGCTCGCGTTCTGCTCGACCAGCAACACCGTCGTACCGCGACCGTGAATGTCGTTGACGACCTCGAAGATCTTGTCGACCATGATCGGCGACAGGCCCATCGACGGCTCGTCCATCAGCAGCACCTTCGGGCGCGCCATCAGCGCGCGGCCCATTGCGAGCATCTGCTGCTCGCCGCCGGACATCGTTCCGGCGAGCTGATGGCGCCGCTCCTTCAGGCGCGGAAAGATCTCGAACACCTTCTCGATGTCGGCGTCGATTTCCTTGTCGTTGCGCACGAAGGCGCCCATCTGCAGGTTCTCGGTGATCGTCATGCGCGTGAACGTGCCGCGGCCCTCGGGCACCATCACGAGGCCTTGCTTCACGAGGTCCCAGGACCCTTGCCCCTTGATCGACCGGCCCAGGTACTCGACCTCGCCCGACGCCACCGGCTGGATGCCGGTGATCGCCTTCAGCGTCGTCGTTTTGCCAGCCCCGTTGGCTCCGATCAGGCTCACGAGTTCGCCTTCCTTGACCTCGAACGAAACACCCTTGACGGCCTGGATGCCGCCGTACGCCACTTTCAGGCCACTGACCTTGAGCAATGTGTCTGCCATTTGTATTCCGATCAATCCTGCGCCTGTCGAAGGACTCAGTGGGCGGTGTGGCTGGCGCCGAGATAAGCCTCGATGACCTTCTCGTCGCGCTGCACGTCGTAAGGCGTGCCCTCGGCGATCTGCTTGCCGTAGTCGAGCACCGTCACGCGGTCGCACAGCCCCATGACCAGCTTCACGTCGTGCTCGATCAGCAGGATCGTGCGGCCGTCCTTGCGGATGCGGTCGATCAGCTCGCGCAGCACGACCTTTTCGGTGGCGTTCATGCCGGCGGCCGGCTCGTCCAGCGCGATCAGCTTCGGCTCGGTGGCGAGTGCGCGCGCGATCTCCAGCCGCCGCTGGTCGCCGTAGCTCAGCGTGCGCGCCTTGAACTCGGCGTACTTGCCGATGCCCACATAGTCCAACAGCTCCTGCGAGCGCTTGGCGATCGCCGCCTCCTCGGATTTGAACTTCGGCGTTTGAAAGATCGCCCCGAACAAGCCCGAGTGGCTGCGCACGTGACGGCCGACCATCACGTTCTCCAGCGCCGTCATCTCGGCGAAGAGGCGGATGTTCTGGAAGGTGCGAGCAATGCCGGCCTTCGCCACCTCGTGCACCGCACTCGGCTCGTACGGCACGCCACCGAGCTCGAAGGTGCCGGAGTCGGGCGTGTACAGGCCCGTCAGCACGTTGAAGAAAGTCGTCTTGCCGGCGCCGTTGGGGCCGATCAGGCCGTAGACCTGACCCGGCAGGATCGTGACGCCGACGTCGGACAGCGCTTGCAGGCCGCCGAAGCGCTTGGAGACGCCGGTGACTTTCAGGATGGTGTCGCTCATGCGGGCCTCTCCTCAGTTCGTCGGCGTGGGAATGGGCGCAGCCTTGCCGTGCTCGGGCGACGGCCACAGCCCCCGCGGGCGCGACAGCATGATCGCGATCATCGCCAGCGCGATCAGCAACTGGCGCAGGATCGCAGCGTCGAGGCGGCCGTCGGTCATCTGCTGCAGGTCGCCCGCGACGTAGCGCAGCACCTCGGGCAGCGCCGCCAGCAGCAGCGCGCCGATGATCACGCCGGGGATGTGGCCGATGCCGCCGAGCACGACCATCGCGACGATCATGATCGACTCGTGCAGCGAGAACGACTCCGGCGAAACGAAGCCCTGGAAGGCCGCGAACATCACGCCCGCCACGCCGCCGAAGGTCGCGCCCATGCCAAAGGCGAGCAGCTTCAGGTTGCGCGTGTTGATGCCCATCGCCTTCGCGGCGACCTCGTCTTCGCGGATCGCCATCCAGGCGCGGCCCGTGCGCGAGCGCTCCAGGCGGTAGCAGATCACCACGCTGAAGATCACGAGGGTGAGGAAGAAGTAGTAGTACATCGTCACCGACGCGAGCTCGAAGCCGAAGACGTCGAACGGCCGACCGAGATCCAGGCCGAAGAGGTTGATCGAGTCGATGCCGGCGATGCCTTTCGGCCCGTTGGTGATGTTCACCGGTGCGTCGAGGTTGTTCAGGAACACGCGGATGATCTCGCCGAAGCCGAGCGTGACGATCGCGAGGTAGTCGCCGCGCAGCTTCAACGTCGGGGCGCCCAGGACGACGCCGAACAGGCCGGCCAGCGCCGCGCCGAGCGGAATGACGACCCAGAACGGCATGTGCACGCCGGTGGGGAACATCGCCTGCACGACCGCGAAGGTCTCCGACAGGTGGCCCGACGCCAGCAGCGCGAACATGTAGGCGCCGACCGCGTAGAACGCGACGTAGCCGAGGTCCAACAGTCCGGCATAGCCGACGACGATGTTCAGCCCGAGCGCGAGCAGCACGTACAGCAGCGCCACGTCGATGATGCGGACCCAGGCGTTGCCGAAGTACTGCGCGACCAGTGGCGTGACGAGCAGGAACAGGCCGGCAGCCAGGAACACGAAGAGCTTGTTCTTCATCATGATGCGTTCTCCCTGTCCGTCAGGCGCGGTCCGCCACGCGCTCTCCGAGCAGGCCCTGCGGCCTCAAGGTCAGCACGAGGATCAGCACGAAGAAGGCGAAGATGTCCTGGTAGTGGCTGCCCAACACCCCGCCGGTCAGCGCGCCGATGTAGCCCGCGCCCAGCGACTCGATCAGGCCCAACAGCACGCCGCCGACCATCGCGCCGGGGAGGTTGCCGATGCCGCCGAACACCGCCGCGGTGAAGGCCTTGATGCCCGGCAGGAAGCCCATCGTGTGCTGCACCGAGCCGTAGTTGGCCGCGTACATCACGCCGGCCAGCGCCGCGAGCGAGGCGCCGATGATGAACGTGGCCGAGATCACCATGTCCGGCCGCACCCCCATCAGGCCGGCGACGCGCGGATTCTCGGCGGTGGCGCGCATCGCGCGGCCGAGTTTGGTCTTGTTCACGAGGTACATCAGTCCGGTCAGGGACGTCGCCGTGGCGACGAGGATCAGGATCTGCGTCGTGTTGATGACCGCGCCGAACACGTTGAACGGCTCGCTCGGCAGCAGGATCGGGAACGGCTTGTAGTTCGGCTTCCAGATGATCATCGCGAGCGTCTGCAGCAAGAGACTCATGCCCATCGCGGTGATCAGCGGCGCGAGCCGCGGCGCGTTGCGCAGCGGCCGGTAGGCGATCTTCTCGATCGTGAAGTTGAGTGTCGAGCAAACGAGCATCGCGGCGATCAGCGCGACCAGCAGCAGCAGCCACCCCGGCATCGTGCCCTGCAGAAAGGTGACCACGGTCCAGGCCGTCAGGGCGCCCACCATCAACACGTCGCCGTGGGCAAAGTTGATGAGGTTGATGATGCCGTAGACCATCGTGTAGCCGAGCGCGACCAGCGCGTAGACGCTGCCCAGCACCAGACCATTGATGATCTGTTGGATGAAGGTATCCATTCGCGAGGTCTCCTCGGTTGTCGATCGTGCCGCGTTCGAGCCGCGGCCTGGGCGGGTGGGGCATGGTCCGCCACCTGTCGCCTTCTTTCTATTAGCAAAAAGCCCGCCGCATCGAATGCTGGGCGGGCCTGGACTTCATCGAAGCCGGAACGAACCGGCGGAATTCTAGAGGGAAGGGCCTGCAACAGACATGCGGACTTCCCTCTATGTCGCTTGCCACTTTCACCAAATCGGCTGCGAATTACGTAGTTTTCTTCGCCTCATCGTTCAGCCGGCGCAATTCGCTGAGTTTCTCGGCAATGCGGATCTCGAGCCCACGCGGTACCGGTTCGTAGAACACCGGCGCGGCCATGTCGTCGGGCCAGTAGCGCTCGCCGGCGGCGAAGCCGCCCTCCTCGTCGTGCGCATAGCGGTAGCCCTTCCCGTAGTCCAGGCCTTTCATCAGCCGCGTCGGTGCGTTGCGCAGGCGCAGCGGCACCGCGCGGGTGCCGTCTTGCGCGACGAACGCACGCGCTGCGTTGAAGGCCTTGTAGACGGCGTTGGACTTCGGCGCCATCGCGAGATAGACCACCGCCTGCGCCAGCGCGAGCTCGCCTTCGGGTGAACCGAGGCGCTCGTAAGTCTCGGCCGCGTCGAGCGTGAGGCGCAGCGCGCGCGGATCGGCCAAGCCGATGTCTTCGCTCGCGATGCGCACCATGCGGCGCGCGGCGTAGCGCGGGTCGACGCCGCCGTCGAGCATGCGCACGAACCAGTACAGCGACGCATCCGGATCGGAGCCGCGCACCGCCTTGTGCAACGCGGAGATCGTGTCGTAGAACTGCTCGCCGCCCTTGTCGTAGCGGCGCAGCTGCTCGCCCAGCGACTTCTCCAGCAGCGGCTCGTCGATCTCCGTCACGCCGCCGGCCATGTTGACGAGGTTCTCGTAAGCATTGAGCAGGCGGCGCGCATCGCCGTCGGCGTAGCCGATGAGGCGCTCAGCCGCGGCGGGCGTGAGCGATGGCGCGGCGAGCAGCTCGCGGGCACGCTCGAGCAGCGTCTTCAGGTCGTCGTCGCCGAGGCTCTTCAGCACATGCACCGTCGCGCGCGACAGCAGCGCCGAGTTCACTTCGAACGACGGGTTCTCGGTGGTCGCGCCGATGAAGGTGAACAGGCCCGACTCCACGTGCGGCAGGAAGGCGTCCTGCTGGCTCTTGTTGAAGCGGTGCACCTCGTCGACGAACACCACCGTGCGCCGGCCTGCGGCCTGCACCGCCTGGGCACGTTCGACCGCTTCGCGGATGTCCTTCACGCCGCCGAGCACGGCCGAGATCGGAATGAACTGCGCATCGAAAGCATCGGCCATCAGCCGCGCGAGCGTGGTCTTGCCGACGCCCGGCGGGCCCCACAGGATCATCGAATGCAATCGGCCGGATTCGAAGGCCGAGCGCAGCGGCTTGCCGGGACCGAGCAGGTGCTGCTGGCCGATCACGTCATCGATGGTTCGCGGGCGCAGACGTTCGGCCAGCGGCGGCTGCGGCGGGTCGTCCAAAGGCAGAGGGAGGGTGCCCATCGGGCAATTGTCGCAGCGCCACCGCCGTCATCCCGGCGAAAGCCGGGGTCCACTGCATGAAGCCGCGACGGCGCGAACAGTGGATCCCGGCTTTCGCCGGGATGACGCGTGGTCGCTACTGCTCGATCACATCGGCCCCGGCCGGCACCGTGAACTTGAAACTCTCCGGCGACACCGGCGCGTTCGGGATGAACTGCTGGAACTGCAGCAGCGAGCGCTGGCCGAAGCTGTCGGTGATCTCGACGGCCGCGAGGTCACGGCCCAGGAAGCCGATGCGCACCGATTGAAACGCGCCATCCGTCGCCTTCGGTGTGGCTTCGGCCCACTCGAGGCCATCCCGGGCCGGCAGCGCGGCCAGGTCGAAGTCCTTCTCGAGCGAACCGCCGGCAAGAATGGCGGCCGGCGTGGCCCCCAGCGCCTGCGAGAAGCGGCGTGTGCTGACCTGCTCGAGGTCGGCGTCGTAGATCCAGACCTTTTGTCCGTCGGCGACGATCAGCTGTTCGAACGGCTTCACGTAGGCGAAACGAAAGCGGTTCGGGCGCAGGAACTCGAAGCTGCCGCTGGAGGTCTTTTTCTTGGCGCCGTCCGGTGACGTCACCGTCTGCGTGAAGTTCGCCTGTCCGCTTTTCACCTCGCGCACAAAATTCTTCAGCGTGTCGACGGCATCGGCTTGTGCGGCGAACGACACCGCGGCGAAGCCGGCGGCCAGCAACAACTTCTTCATTCGGCGCGGGCGGGGACGATCAGGTCCCGATTGCCATTGGTGGACATGGCCGATACGAGCCCCGATTTCTCCATTTGTTCCAGCAGCCGTGCGGCCCGGTTGTAACCAATGCGCAGGTGGCGCTGCACCAAGGAGATCGAAGCGCGCCGGTGCTGCAGCACGATCGCCACCGCCTGGTCGTACATCGGGTCGGCCTCGCCGCCGCCGAGGTCACCCTGCGCGACGTCGCCGCCCTCGCCATCGAGCGTGCCGCCTTCGAGAATGCCTTCGATGTAGTTGGGCTCGCCCTGGCTCTTCAGGTAGCTGACGACGCGGTGCACCTCATCGTCGCTGACGAAGGCGCCGTGCACACGCACCGGAATGCCGCCGCCCGGCGTGAGGTACAGCATGTCGCCCTGGCCCAGCAAGGCCTCGGCGCCCATCTGGTCGAGGATGGTGCGCGAGTCGATCTTGCTGCTGACCTGGAACGACAGCCGCGTCGGGATGTTGGCCTTGATGAGGCCGGTGATCACATCCACGCTCGGACGCTGGGTCGCGAGGATCAGGTGGATGCCGGCCGCACGTGCCTTCTGCGCAAGCCGCGCGATCAGCTCCTCGATCTTCTTGCCGACGACCATCATCAGGTCGGCCAGCTCATCGATCACGACGACGACGAAGGGCAGGCGCTCCAGCGGCTCGGGCGCTTCCGGCGTGAGGCTGAACGGGTTCGGAATCGACTGGCCCTTCTCGGCCGCGTCGGCGATCTTCTTGTTGTAGCCCGACAGGTTGCGCACGCCCATCTTGCTCATCAGCTTGTAGCGGCGCTCCATCTCGCCGACACACCAGTTGAGCGCGTTGGCAGCCTGCTTCATGTCGGTGACGACCGGCGCGAGCAGATGCGGGATGCCTTCGTAGACGCTCATCTCGAGCATCTTCGGATCGATGAGGATGAGCCGCACGTCGCGCGCCTCGGCCTTGTAGAGCAGGCTCAGGATCATCGCGTTGATGCCGACCGACTTGCCCGCGCCGGTGGTGCCGGCAACCAGACAGTGCGGCATCTTGGCGAGGTCGGCGACCATCGGCGCGCCGACGATGTCCTTGCCCAGTCCCATCGTCAGCTGCGAGGCGGCATCGTTGTACACCTGCGAGCCGAGAATCTCGGACAGGCGGATCATCTGCCGCTTCGCGTTCGGCAGCTCCAGCGCCATCGTCGTCTTGCCGGGAATCGTTTCGACGACGCGGATGCTGATGAGGCTCAGCGAGCGCGCGAGGTCCTTCGCGAGGTTGACGATCTGCGCGCCCTTCACTCCGGTGGCCGGCTCGATCTCGTAGCGCGTGATCACAGGTCCGGGCGACGCGGCGACCACGCGCACTTCGACGCCGAAGTCCTTCAGCTTCTTCTCGATCAGCCGCGAGGTCATCTCCAGCGTCTCGGGCGCCACGGTCTCCATGCGACCGGGCGCGGCATCGAGCAGGTCGACCTGCGGCAGCTTGGTGTCGGCGAGCTCGGTGAACAGCGGCTTTTGCCGCTCCTTCACGACACGTTGGCTCTTGGGCACTTCCATCACCGGCGTCTCGATGACGATCGGCACATGGTCTTCGTGCAGTTGGTGCTCGACTTCGACGACGTGCTCACGCTCGCGCAGCGCTTGCTCGCCGAGGCGGAGGTCTTCGGCGCGCTCGATGCGCTCGACGCGCCGTTCCCTCAGCGAGTCGATCCACGCGCCGATGCCTTCGGCGATGCGCAGCCACGAGAAACGGAAGGCCAGCGCCAGCCCCGCAACGAGCGCCGCGATCCACAGCACGCCCGAGCCGGCGAAGCCCAGCAGCTTCATGCTCAGCGGACCCAGCGTGTAGCCGAGCACGCCGCCGGCGTGGCCGCCGGGCAGGCCCGGCTCCCACTGGTACATGCGTGTCCACTCGAGCGAAGCGCTGGCGCACAGCAGCAGGGCGAGCCCGAGCCAGAACAGCCACTTCGGCTTCGTCGACACCTCCGCCTCCCCGCCGCGCAGCAGGCGGGCCAGGCCGCTGAGCCAGCTGCGCAGCGACACCGCCATCACCCACCAGGCCGAGTAGCCGAGCATGAAAAAGGCGAAGTCGGAGAACAAGGCCCCCAGCGCGCCGGCCTGATTGCGCGGCAGCGGCGAACTGCCGGACGTCGTGAAGGCGGCGTCGGCGGCGTCGTGCGTGACCAGCGCGAGCAGCGCGAGCAGCCACAACACACCGCAGGCGAGCAACAGCAGTTGCGCCTTCCAGCCGGCGGCATGGTGGTGCTCGCCGGCGGGAGTGGGCGCGGTCTTCTTGCCGCGCGTGTACGTGCTGCCGTAGCCGGCAGCGTTCGGAGCGGGAGAGGCCCCGGTGTCGGAGCGGAGCGAGCCGAGCGGAAACGTCATGCCCGGATTGTGGCCGATGATGGCCCGCGCGCCGTGAACGTCGGCATCCGCCGACGCGCCACCGTCAAGGGGTCAGGCGTTCCTTGATGACGACCGAACCGCTTTCCTGCGTTTCGACGATGCCGCGTTCCTCGAGGTCCTTCATCACCCGGCTGACCATCTCGCGCGAAGCGCCGACCACCTTGGCGAGATCCTGGCGCGACACCTTGTTGCGGATCACGCGGACCTCGCCTTCCATTTCCGACATGTCGAGCAAGGTGCGCGCGACGCGGCCGTAGACGTCGAGCAGCGCGAGCGATTCGATCTGCCGGTCGGCGTTGCGCAAACGCTGCACGAGGCCGCGCAGGATCGCATACGACAGGCTGGAGTTCTCCGGCAGGCAGCGCGCGAATTCCGGGCGTCCGAGGATCAGCATGTCGGTCTGCACTTCGGCGCGCACCGTTGCCGAATGCGGTTCGTTGTCGATCAGGCTCATCTCGCCGACGTAGTCGCCAGGCTGCAGCACCGCGAGGATGACCTCGCGGCCGCGTGAGTCGGCCGTGAGCACCCGCGCGCGGCCGGTCAGCAGGATGAACAACGCGTTGGACTTGCGGTTGTGCTCGACGATGATCTCGCCGCGCCGGAATCGTCGCTTGACGACGCTGTCGGCAATGCCCTGCGCCTGGTCGTTGGTGAGCATCGAAAAAAGTGGCACACGGCGGATCAGGTCGAGATTCGAAAGCATTGCCATACGGGAGCTCCTAATCGGTTGTTGTCGCCATTGTTGGCGTAAACGTGCCGAAGTTCACGTTTCCTACAATTTCGCTATTGTCACCATTGCGAGCGTTGGCGCCAGCGCGAATCAACCCCATGTCAGACTGGCGTCCCGCTTTCCTTCTTTTCACGGCCTTCGTCTCATGAGCACCACTTCCCAGCATGCCAAGGTTCTGATCCTCGGCTCCGGCCCGGCAGGCTACACCGCCGCGATCTACGCCGCCCGCGCCAACCTCAAGCCGATGCTGGTGACCGGCATTGCCCAAGGCGGTCAGTTGATGACGACGACCGACGTCGACAACTGGCCGGCCGACGTGAACGGCGTGATGGGACCCGACCTGATGGACCGCTTTCTCAAGCATGCCGAGCGTTTCAACACGCAAGTCGTGTTCGACCACATCAACCAGGTCGACCTGTCCAAGCGCCCGTTCACGCTGACCGGCGACAGCGGCAGCTACACCTGCGATGCGCTGATCATCGCCACCGGTGCCTCGGCCAAGTACATCGGGCTGCCGTCGGAAGAGGCCTTCATGGGCCGCGGCGTCAGCGGCTGCGCCACCTGCGACGGATTTTTCTACCGTGAGCAAGACGTCTGCGTGGTCGGGGGCGGCAACACCGCGGTCGAGGAGGCGCTGTACCTGTCCAACATCGCGAGCAAAGTGCACCTGATCCACCGGCGAGACAAGTTCCGCGCCGAGCCCATCCTCGTCGACAAGCTGATGGAGAAGGTCGCTGCCGGCAAGATGCAGGTGCACCTGTGGCACACACTCGACGAGGTGGTGGGCGATGCCTCCGGCGTGACCGGCGTGCGCATCCGCAACACGAAGGATGACAGCATGTCGGAACTGGCGCTGAAGGGCTGCTTCATCGCGATCGGCCACCAGCCGAACACCGACATCTTCCAGGGCCAGCTGACGATGGAAAACGGCTACATCACGACGCGCGCCGGCCTCGAAGGATTCGCGACGATGACCAGCGTGCCGGGCGTGTTTGCCGCCGGCGACGTGCAGGACCATGTGTACCGCCAGGCGATCACCAGTGCCGGAACCGGCTGCATGGCGGCGCTGGACGCGCAGCGCTTCCTGGAGACCTGAGAGGGTGTGAATGCCCGGGCCTTGGTCGGGGCCGGATTCCTGGCTATAATCGCGGTCTTTGCCGAATTTCACCGGAGAAGCGTCATGGCACGCGTCTGTCAAGTCACGGGCAAGCGCCCGATGGTCGGGAACAACGTTTCCCACGCAAACAACAAAACGAAGCGCCGCTTCCTGCCCAACCTGCAGTACCGCCGCTTCTGGCTCGAAACCGAGAACCGCTGGGTGCGTCTTCGCATCTCGAACGCCGCGTTGCGCCTGATCGACAAGGTCGGCATCGACCAGGTCGTGGCCGACCTGCGCGCCAAAGGCGAACTCTGATTCACCACCACTAGGAGCACATCATGGCAAAAGGTGGACGCGAAAAGATCAAGCTGGAGTCATCTGCCGGCACCGGTCACTTCTACACGACCGACAAGAACAAGAAGACCACGCCCGAGAAGATCGAAATCATGAAGTTCGATCCGAAGGCGCGCAAGCACGTGATGTACAAGGAAACGAAGCTGAGATAACGAGCGGGTCGCGCCACGCGGCCCCTCTGATCCCGGCAACCCGCCCGGCTTCGGCCCGGCGGGTTTTTTGTTGGGCGGCTCGCCGCCCTCCGAGCCCGACAATGGAAAAGGCCCGCTGTGCGGGCCTTTCTTCCATCTGCTGGCGCTGCCGCGTCAGGCGTGTGCCGCGCGCAGCTTCAGCGCGAACTCCTGCAGCGCGGCGATGCCGCTGTCCTCGGCCTTCTTGCACCAGGCCTGCAGGTCCGCGACCAGTTGCTCCGCCGACACGTTGGTGCGGGTCCACAGCGAGCGCAACTCCTCGCGCATCGCGACCAGCTTGGCCAGTGCCGCGTTCTGCGCGCAGGCATTGGCGACTTGCGCCTTCACACCGTGCGGGATCTTGTCTTCGTCGCGGTGCAGCCAGCGCTTGGCCAGGCGCATCTCTTTCCACTTCGCGGTGTTCTGTGCCCCTTCTGCCTTCAGCCGGTCGAGTTCGGCGCGGCAGGCATGGCGCAGGTGCTTCGCGTACTTCGCCATCACCTCGTAGCGGTTCGCGATGACGGCTTCCAGCGTCTTCGAGTCGGCCACCGGCTTCACGGCGCCCAGCTTCAGCATCGGCGGCGTCTTGCGGACCTTGGCCAGGCCGAGCATCTCGAGCCCGCGGATGTAGGCCCAGCCGATGTCGAACTCGTAGGGCTTGACCGACAGCTTGGCCGAGGTCGGATAGGTGTGGTGGTTGTTGTGCAGCTCTTCGCCGCCGATGATGATGCCCCACGGCGACACATTGGTCGACGCGTCGGCCGCCTCGAAATTGCGATAGCCCCACCAATGGCCGATGCCGTTGATGATGCCGGCGGCGGTGATTGGGATCCACAGCATCTGCACGGCCCAGACCGAGAGGCCGATCACGCCGAACAGCATGAGGTTGATGATCAGCATGAGGCCGACGCCCTGCCAGGTGAAGCGGCTGTACAGATTGCGCTCGATCCAGTCGTCCGGCGTGCCGTGGCCGAACTTTGACAGCGTCTGCTCGTTCTTCGCCTCGGTGCGGTACAGCTCGCTGCCGGTCAGCAGCACGGTCTTGATGCCGCGCGTCTGCGGGCTGTGCGGATCGTCTTCGGTCTCGCACTTTGCATGGTGCTTGCGGTGGATGGAGACCCACTCCTTGGTCACCATGCCGGTGGTGAGCCACAGCCACATCCGGAAGAAATGCGACGGAATGGCGTGCAGGTCCAGCGCGCGATGGGCCTGGGCGCGGTGCAGGAAGATCGTCACCGCGGCGATGGTGATGTGGGTGGTCACCAGCGTGTACAGCACCACCTGCCACCATGTCGTCTCGACCAAACCATGGGCCAGCCAAGCCACGAGACTGTCCCACACCGTCATCAGAAAATTCATTGAAACGCCTTCGAGCCGTCACAGACGGCAATGCCACATTGTAAGTGAACCCTCTGGGAAAGGCCCTGGAGAACTGCGGGCTTCCTCGTCACCATTCACGCCATGCAGATTGGTCCTGCGCCGGTCAACTGCGTTCCCAGGCGGCGGCAAAAAAACCGTCCGTCCCGTGACGGTGCGGCCACAAACGCAAGCAATTGCCGCTGACCAGCGTGTCCGGTGCGGCGACGTGTGCCTGGGCCAGGGCTTGCGACGCAGGCAAAGGCTTGAAATCGCGCTGATGCGCTTCGGTGAACGCGCCGGCAATAGCCTCGTTCTCGTCTTCGAGCAGGCTGCAGGTGGCGTAGACCAGGCGGCCGCCGGGCTTCAGCAGACGCGCGGCGCTGGCGAGGATGGCCGCCTGCTTCTCGCGCAGCTCGGCAATGGCCTGCGGCGACTGGCGCCATTTCATGTCGGGGTTGCGGCGCAGCGTGCCGAGCCCGGAGCACGGCGCGTCGACCAGCACGCGGTCGATCTTGCCGGCCAGGCGCTTGATGCGCTCGTCGCGCTCGTGCGCGATCTGCACCGGGTAGACGTTCGACAGCCCGCTGCGCGCGAGCCGCGGCTTCAACGCCGCGAGCCGGTGACCGGAGGTGTCGAACGCGTACAGCCGGCCTGTGTTGCGCATCGCCGCGCCCAGCGCCAAGGTCTTGCCGCCGGCGCCGGCGCAGAAGTCGACGACCATCTCGCCGCGCTTCGCATCGGTCATCAACGCGAGGAGCTGGCTGCCTTCGTCCTGCACCTCGACGTCACCGCGGGTGAACAGCTCGAGCTTGTTCAGCGCCGGCTTGCCCTGGATGCGCAGGCCCCACGGGGAGTACGGCGTGGTTTGCGCGTCGATGCCGGCCTGCGCGAGGGCGGACTGCACCTCCTCGCGTTTGGCCTTCACGGTGTTCACCCGCAGGTCCAGCGCGGCCGGCTGATTCAAGCTCGCCACCAGCGGCCAGAACTCGTCGCCGAGCGCTGCGTGCAAGGGCTCGGCGAGCCACTCGGGCAGGTTGTGGCGCAGCTTTTCCGGCAGGGCCGAGCGGTCGACGGCCCGCACCTTTTCCAGCCACTGCTGCTCTTGTTCGCTCAGTGCGGCGCGCAAGAATCCTTCGTTGCCTTGCCAGCCGAGCAGCGCGAGCCGCCGTTCCATCTCCCCCTTGCCGGACTGAGCGAGGTGCTGGTACAGCGAACGGTGCCGCAACACGTTGTAGGTGGTCTCGGCCAGCGTGTGCCGCTCCCGTGCCCCTAGCGCGCGGTGCTGCTTGAAAAACGCCGAGACGATGCCGTCGGCCGGCGAATCGAAGCGCAGCACCTGGTGCAGCAGCTCCGTCGCCAGTTCTAGCAGCGCGTTCGGATGCATGTCAGCTGAACAACTGCGGTTCGCCGCCGGTATGGGTCACGACGCCGTTCTCGACGCGCAATACGCCGTCGACGATCCAGTGCACCGCCCGCGGATAGATCACGTGTTCGCGCGCCAGCACGCGTGCCGACAGCGTCGCCTCGGTGTCGCCCGGCAGCACCGGCACCGTCGCTTGCGCGATGATCGGCCCGTGGTCGAGTTCCGCGGTGACGAAGTGCACCGTCACGCCGGCCAGCTTGCAGCCCGCCTCGATCGCGCGGCGGTGCGTGTGCAGCCCCGTGAACGACGGCAGCAGCGACGGGTGCACATTGACGATGCGGCCCTCGAAACGCTTGACGAAGTCGCTCGACAGAATGCGCATGAATCCGGCCAGCACGATCAGATCGGGCGCGAAGCTGCCGACCACCCGACCGAGTTCGGCATCGAAGTCGGTCCGATCGGCAAACGCCTTGTGGTCGACCACCGCCGTCGTGATGCCGCGGCTCTTGGCAAAGTTCAACCCCGCTGCATCGGGCCGGTTGCTGATCACCGCCGCGATGCCCGCGTTCCAGCCTTCGGCGGCGCAGGCGCGCACGATCGCTTCCATGTTGGAACCGCGGCCGGAGATCAGGATCACGATGTTCTTCATGCGGCCGGCAGTGTAGCCGCCACCTACAATTCAGCCCCTCACCGAGATATCCCACGATGAACCAGCGAGTCCTCTCCGGCATGCGGCCCACGGGCGCCCTGCACCTCGGGCACTACCACGGCGCCCTGAAGAACTGGGTGCGGCTGCAGCAGGACTACGACTGCTTCTACTTCGTCGCCGACTGGCACGCGCTGACCACGCACTACGAAGACCGCGAGACGATCGAGAAGACCGTCTACGACATGGTGATCGACTGGCTCGCCGCGGGCGTCGATCCCGAGAAGTCGACGATCTTCATCCAAAGCCGCCTGCCCGAGCATGCCGAGCTGTTCACACTGCTCGCGATGGGCACGCCGCTGGGCTGGCTCGAGCGCGTGCCGACCTACAAGGACCAGATCGAGAAACTCAAGGACCGCGACCTCGCGACCTACGGCTTTCTCGGCTACCCGCTGCTGCAGGCGGCCGACATCCTGATCTACAAGGCCGGCTTCGTGCCGGTCGGCGAAGACCAGGCCTCGCACGTCGAGCTGACGCGCGAGGTGGCGCGCCGCTTCAACCACCTTTACGGCCGCCCGCCCGGCTTCGAGCAGAAGGTCGCCGCGGCGCTCGCCAAGCTGGGCAAGGACGATGCGCGCTACGTCGAGAAGCAGCGGCGCGACTACCAGGAAGCCGGCAAGACGGAAGCGCTGGCGAAGGGCGAGGCCGTCGTCAACAAGGCCGCGGCGGCGATCGCCGGATGGACGCACGACGAGACCGAGCTGCTGCTGGGCCACCTGAAGGGCACCGGCAAGACCATCCTGCCCGAACCCGCCGCGCTGCACACCGAGGTCACCAAGCTGCCCGGCCTGGACGGCGAGAAGATGAGCAAGAGCTACGGCAACACGATCGCGATGCGCGAGGAGCCGGCGGAGGTGGAACGCAAGATCAAGCGCATGCCCACCGACCCGGCGCGTGTGCACCGCAGCGACCCGGGCAACCCGGAACGCTGCCCGGTGTGGCAGTTCCACCAGGTCTATTCGAACGCCGAGACGAAGGAATGGGTCGTGAAGGGCTGTACGACCGCCGGCATCGGCTGCCTGGACTGCAAGCAGCCGGTGATCGACGCGATCAAGGCCGAGCAGCAGCCTTGGCGCGAGCGCGCCGAGGCCTACCTGACGAACCCGAAGCAGGTTCACTGGATCGTCGAGGTCGGCACCGAGCGGGCACGCACGGCGGCGCGCGAGACGATGCGCGATGTGCGCGAGGCGATGGGGCTGGTGTATTGACGCAGCCCGCCTGTCATTCGGTTGACGGGCTTCGCTTGGCCGTTCGCGCCGTCTTCGCCTGCTGAATATCCGCCTCCACCCGCTGGCAGTTCGACGCCGAGAACTCCTCCGCCAGCGCGTCCAGGAACGCCCGCGTGCGCGCCGGCATCAGGCGCCTGCCCGGGAAGACGGCCCAGGCGGGCGCGGCGGGCAGCGTCCAGTCCTCCAGCACCGGCACCAGCTCGCCGGCGCGCACGTACGGCGCCACGTAGTGGTCGGCCACCGCGGCGATGCCCACGCCGGCACGCGCGAGGTTGATCAACAGTTCCGGTGAGTTCGCCGTCGCGCGCCCCGGCGGCACGCCTTCCCAGTGTTGCTCGCCGCGCGACAGCGTCCAGGCGGCCGGCTCGCCGTTGCGCTTGAGCAGGCGCAGCGCGTCGTGTTCCATCAGCGCCTCCGGCTCCGGCGGCATGCCGCGGCGGCGCAGGTAGGCCGGCGACGCATACAGGCCGACCGCAAGCGTCGCCAACCGCCGCGCGGCGAGCGACGCGTCGTCGGGCAGATCGCCCATGCGCAGCGCGAGGTCGAAGTTCTCGCCGATGAGGTCCACGCGCCGCGGCGTCAGGTCGAGTTCCAGCGAAATGGCGGGATACGTCTCGATGAACCGCGCCAGCAACATGCGCAGCGCCGTGTTCGCAAAATCCGCCGGCATCGACACCCGCAGCCGCCCGCTCGGCTCGGCCTGACGATGCTGCGCGAGCGACGACGCCGCTTCGACTTCGGCCGCGACCTGGTGCGCATGTGCGAGCACGCTGTGGCCGAAATCGGTGACGCTGAGCTTGCGGGTCGTGCGCAGCAGCAGCCGCTCACCGAGCTGGGCTTCGAGCCCGGCGATGCGCCGCGACACGGTCGATTTCGGCAGCCCCACGCGCTCGGCGGCACGGCTGAAGCTGCCTTCGTCGGCCACGCGTGCGAACAGCATCAAGTCGTTGGGTTCCAGGCTCATGACGCACTCCACTGTCTCATCAAAGGAACAATGTAATCCGTTTCGATGACTTCCGGTTCGATTTCGGGACAACTACATTGACTTCATCCCAACCACTTCCGAATGGACCGCATCATGAACATCCTGCAAATCAACTCCAGCGCGCGCCGCGAAGCCTCGCACTCCAGCCGCCTGGCCACCTCGATCGTGGATCGCCTCCTTGCTGCGAGCCCGAACGCCACCCTGGCCGTGCGCGACCTGGGCCACGAACGGCACCCGCAGCTCGACGAAGCCGCGCTCGGCGCTCTGTTCACCCCGGCCGACCAGCGCACGCCCGAGCAGGCCGCCCGTGTCGCGCTCGACGATGGGCTGATCGCCGAACTTCAAGCCGCCGACGTGGTCGTGCTGGGCGTGCCGATGTACAACTTCGGCGTGCCGGCACAGCTGAAGAACTGGATCGACGCGGTCGCCCGCTCCGGCGTCACCTTCCGCTACACCGACAAGGGCCCCATCGGCCTGGTGCAGAACAAGAAGGTCTATGTCGCGCTGACCCGCGGCGGCCTGTACCGCAACACGCCGGCGGACACTCAGGTGCCGTACCTGCAGGCCTTCCTCGGCTTCATCGGCATGACGGACGTGCAGTTCATCTACGCCGAAGGCCTCGCGATGGGCCCGGACGCCGAGCAGAAGGCCCTGGCGTCGGCGCAGACGCAGATCGAAGAAGCCCTGCCGGCGTAACTCACGCGAGAGAATCGCTGCACACAAGGAGCACACCGCATGACCACCACCGCCCACGATACCGGCATCGTCTCCCGGCCGCGCCCGGTCGAACGGCTGGTGGCCGGCCAAGCCACCTCCGACGGCGCCGGCGTGAAGCTCACCCGCGTGCTGACGCAGCCGCTGCAGCGCCGGCTCGACCCCTTCCTGATGCTCGACGCCTTCGGCACCGACAACCCCGACGACTACATCGGCGGTTTTCCGGACCACCCGCACCGCGGCTTCGAGACGGTGACGTACATGATCGACGGCCGCATGCGCCACCGCGACAGCGCCGGCCACGAAGGGCTGCTGCAGAACGGCGGCGTGCAATGGATGACGGCCGGCCGCGGCATCGTGCATTCCGAGCTGCCGGAGCAGGAAGGCGGCCGCATGGAAGGTTTCCAGCTGTGGCTCAACCTCGCCGCGAAGGACAAGATGACCACGCCGTGGTACCGCGACATTCAGAGCGCCGAGATTCCGCAGTTCACGACACCGGACGGTGTGACCGTTCGCGTGATCGCCGGCGCGAGCCACGGTGTGGCCGGCGCGGTGCAGCGCGAAATCACCGAGCCGCTGTACCTCGATCTGCATTTCCCTCCCGGAGCGCGCTTCGAGCAGCCGCTGCCGGCGGCGCACAACGCCTTCGTGTATGTCTACCGCGGCAGCCTGGAGATCGCCGGCACGGCGGTGCCGCGGGAGCGCATGGCGATTCTGTCGAACACCGGCGGCGGCGACGGCGCCGTGCTGCACGCAGACGCCCCGGCGCGCGCCTTGCTGATCGCCGGCCGGCCGCTGAAAGAACCGATCGCGCAGTACGGCCCGTTCGTGATGAACACGCAGGAAGAGCTCTTCCAGACGGTGCGCGACTTCCAGTCCGGCCGCTTCACGGCCGCATAGGGACGCAATCCATTCGCCCGGACGGGCGGCGGAATCGGCGCTATCCTTTGCGCCCTTTTCCGTCGTCCATGGCCGCCATCCACATCACCGACATCGAGTCCGCCATCAACTGGTGGCGCGACCGCCGGCCGTCGTCGGACGGCATCACCGCGTGCTCCGAAGTGCGCGCGCTGGCGGAGGTGTACGCGCTGATGGTGTACTACCACGACAGCACCCGCGACGAGGAGACGATGCCGACCCAGGCGCGCGACGCCTGGCTCACCTGGTATGCGAGCACACCCGACGCGCCGTGCATCGCGATCTGTTCGACCAGCCAGGGCGACAACGTCTGCAAGGGCTGCGGCCGGACCTTCGACGAAGTGCAGCACTGGCCGGTGATGACCCCCGCCGAAAAGCGCGCAACCTGGCGGCGCATCACGATGGAAGCGACGGCGTGGCGCTTTAACCGCTACGCCGAGCGTGCACGCGAAGCGACCGGCGTGGACCACCCGCCCGCCGAGACGCTGGCGAAAGCCGGCTCAAAGGGGGCGGCTTGAACCCGCCCGGCCGCCATGGGCCACGAAAGGGCCCCTTCGTAGCCCCCCGGGCTCATACCGCAGCGCGCAGCGCCAAGGATGCTGAATGAGCGCGGCGCTGCCGACAGCCCGCACACGCCCCGGCCTGCTCCACGACGCCCGCCGCATCGCACCGCTCGCTTGGCCGCTGTTCTTCGGCCAGCTCGCGGTGCTCGCTTTCAGCACCGTCGACACGGTGATGGTCGCGCGTCAGTCGGCGCTCGACCTCGCGGCGCTGGCGGTCGGCAGCGCCGTCTACATCACGGTCTTCGTCGGCTTCATGGGCGTGGTGCTCGCGGTCGGCCCGATCGCCGGCCAGTTGTTCGGCGCGGGGCGCCTTCGCGAGGCCGGGGAGCAGATGCACCAGGCGATGTGGCTCGCGCTTGGGCTGTCGGCGATCGGCTGCACCCTGCTGCTGTTCCCCGAGCCGTTTCTTGCACTGGCGCATGCCGACGGCGAGGTGGCGGACAAGGTCCGCGGCTACCTGACGGCGTTGGCGTTCGCGCTGCCATCCGCGCTGCTGTTCACGGCCTTTCGCGGCTTCAACACGGCCGTGTCGCGGCCGAAGATCGTGATGGCGCTGCAGTTCGGCGCGCTGCTGCTGAAGGTGCCGCTGAACGCGCTGCTCGTCTTTGGCTGGGTCGTGCCGACACCGTTCGGCGAGCTGCGGATCCCGGCGTTCGGCGCGACCGGCTGCGGCATCGCGACAGCCATCGTGATGGCTTGCCAGCTCGCCGTGGCCGCCGTGGTGGTTCGCCGCGATCCCTTTTATCGCCGCTTCGGTCTGCACGCCGGGCGCTTCTCGCGCCCGCGCGGCGCGAGCCTCGCCGGCCTGCTGCGCCTGGGCGTTCCGATGGGCCTGGCCATCGGCATCGAAGTGACCGGCTTCACCTTCATGGCCTTCTTCATCGCGCGGCTGGGCGCCACGCCGGTGGCCGGCCACCAGATCGCGGTCAACATCGTCTCGGTGCTGTTCATGATGCCGCTGGCGCTGGCCAACGCCACGGCCACGCTGGTCGCGCAACGCATCGGCGCCGACGACCGGCAGGATGCCCGCCGCATCGGCTGGCACGGCCTGCAGCTCGGCGTGCTGATCGCCGCCGCGATGGGCGCCGCGGTCTACCTGCTGCGCGACCCGCTGCTGCGGGCCTACACGCACGATGCAGTCATCATCGCCGCCGCGATGCCGCTGCTCGCCTGGGTGATGCTCTTTCACGTGGCCGATGCGGCGCAGACGCTGGCGGCGTTCACCTTGCGTGCCTACAAGATCGCGACGGTGCCGGTGGTGATCTACGCGTCGGCCATCTGGGGCGTCGGGCTGGGCGGGGGGTATCTCGTCGCGTTCAACGTCACGGGCGCGACGCCGACGTTGCTGCTGGGCGCGCCCGGCTTCTGGGCCGCGTCGACGGCGGGGTTGACGCTGGCCGGAGCGGGACTGAGCGCCTTCCTGATCTGGATGCTGCGCCAGCAACCGTCATCCCGGCGAACGCCGGGATGACGTGGACATCACCCCACCACGCTGAACACCAGCCCCGCCTCGCGCATCGCCCCGACCGCCTCGATGCCCAGCCCGGTCGCCGGCGTCACGATGCCGAAATGCGGCGTGCGCCCGAGCGTGCCGCGCGCCAGGCCGACGGCCGCGGTGACCGCCATCTCCGGGGTCGAGCGGTAGCCGGGGTGGCCCTGTGCATCCATTCGCGCCTGCAGCTTCTTGCCGCTGGCCGACAGCGCAAAGATGTCGAAGCCGTACCCGGTCTGCGCGAGCACCTCTTCGCTAGGCCCTTCGCCGGACTTCGGCGCGAACCAGTCGACCAGCTTGCGCAGCGGCTGGCGCTCGAACTTCAGCGGACCGGCGAGCGCCGCGCTCAGATTGGCCAGCGGCGCGCCGAGCGCGGCCGCGGCCGCCCATTGCAGCGGCAGCGTCGAGCCTTCGGGCAGAAACGCCACGCTGGGCACGAGGCTCTTCATGTTCATCGCCTCGGTGTAGCGGAAGTCGGCGGTGAACAGGTCCAGGTCGGCGATCAGCGCCTGCGAGCGCAGCACGATCGGCGGATTGACGAACGGGGCCGGAATCGTCGGCGCCGTCACGGCCCGCACGTCCTCGTCGTAGTGGGGCGTGAAACGGTAGGCGTTGCGCTGCGCCACCTCCGACGCCGTCAGCGAGTCGGCCGGCAGCAGGCAGGCCGGGTTGCGCACGCAGTCGGTCGTGTCGTATTCGAGCAGGCTCTTCAGCGAGCCGACCGTGCCGCCGCTGACGGCGTCGCGGATGCTGCGGATGCGCCGGCCGCTGAAGCTGACGACGATCTTCACCTGGCGGCAAGCCTCACCGGTGCGCTCGCGCAGCTGGTGCGCCACCCACAAGGTCGCCAGATCGAAGGGCAGCGCCTCGTAGCCGCAACTCGCGATCACCTTGACCTGCGCGGCCTTGGCCGCGCGGTGGTGGCGCGAGACGAGCTGCTGCACCCAGAAAGTTTCACCGCTCAGGTCGAGGTGGTGCGTGCCGTGGGCGATGCAGGCCTGCACGACCGGCTCACCGGTCAGAGCGTATGGGCCAGCGAGGTTCAGCAGCACCTTCGTCTGCGAGGCGAGCCGCTGCAGCGACTCGAGCTCGTGCGCATCGGCCACGATCACGCCGGGCGGTTCGGCGGCGTGGGGCACCAGCTCGGCGACGAGCGATCGCAGCTTGTCGGCATTGCGGCCGGCGACGGCCCAGCGCAGCGGCTCGTTCGCCGCCCGGTGGACCATGGCGATCATGGCCTGCCGGCCGGTGTAGCCGGTGGCCCCGAACACGGTCACGTCAAACGGTCTGTCGGCCATGGCGCATCCCTGTGGTGGTGACGGCCGAGCTTATCCCCAACCGCTGGCGTGACCCCTACCGCGGATGCACCGACGGTATCAGGCGGTTTCGAACGCACGCAGCGGCGTCAGGCGTTCGACGGCAGCGTGAGCACGAAGCAGCTGCCGCCCCCGTCGCGCGGTTCGCAGCGCACGTGGCCGCCGTGGCGTTGCGCGATCTGCTTGACGAGGCTCAGCCCGAGCCCCACGCCGCCGGAGGTCTCGGCATGGCCGGGCAGACGGTAGAACGGCTCGAAGATGCGTTCGCGCTGGCCCTCTGGCACGCCGGGCCCGCGGTCCCACACGCGCAGCACCGTGTCGCGGCCCATCCGTTCGGCGCTGACGCTCACGTCGTCGCCGCCGTAGCGCTTTGCGTTTTCGAGCAGGTTGCGCAATGCCCGGCGCAGCAGCCGCTCGTCGCCGGTCACGACGAGCGGCTCGCTGTCGCGCGCGGCGTCGAGCGTTGCGTCCACGCGCGCAGCCTCTTCGGCGGCCAGGCCCATCAGGTCGACCCGCTCGCGCTGCTCCAGGTCGCGCAGCGCGTCGAGCCGGCTCGCGAGCAGCACCTCCTCGACCAGCGCGTCGAGTTCGGAGATGTCGGTGTCGATCTCCTGCTTGAGCCGGTCGCGCTGGGCCGGGTCCGCCTCTTCGAGCATGGCCACCGCCATCTTCATCCGGGCGAGCGGCGAGCGCAGTTCGTGGCTCGCGTTGGCCAGCAGCGACTGGTGCGAGCGCACCAGCGCCTCGATGCGCTCAGCGGCGTCGTTGAAGCTCGCCGCGACCGCGGCCAGCTCGTCGCGCCCGCTGACCTCCACGCGGTGGTCGAGCCGTCCGGCGCCGAAGGTCTGCATGCCTTGCTTCAAGGCCTGCAGCCGGCGCGTCAGCCGCCGCACGACCGGCCAGGCACCGAGCGCGACGGCCACGAACAACAGCGCGAGCACCAGCACGAGACCGAAGGCGCGCGGCATGCCGGGCGGGGTGAAAGGGAACCCCGGAAACCCGGTCCCCTCGGCACGCTGGCGGCGCCCGTCGGGCGGCTGTCCGCGCAGGCCGGGCCGCATCAGCCACAGCGTGCGGCCGTCCTCGAGCCGAATCGCGAGGCCGCGCCCGCCGTCGTCCTGGCGGCGCTGGAACGATTCGGATACGCCGATGCGCGTGCCGTCGGGTCCGTCCAGCGCCAACGGGAGGCGCAGACGTTTCGACCAGTCCTGCAGGGCGGCCGCCTGGTGCTCGGGCGACGCGTCGGCGCTCGGCAGCGAACGCTGGATCAGCTCGCCCCACCCCGCCACGCGGTCCGACAGCACCGACTCGGCGCGGCTGCGTTCGTGCTCGATGTGGCGCTGGAAGATCCAGCCGGAGGCGAACGCGAACAGCGCCAGCACCGCCACGACCGTCAGATAGATTCGCAGCGTCAGCGTGTTCATGACAGCGTCACTGATCCGCGTCCTGCTTCTTCGCGAACACGTACCCCGCGCCGCGCACCGTCAGCACGCGCCGCGGCATCTTGGGATCGTCCTCGATGACGGCGCGGATGCGCGAGATGTGCACGTCGATCGAGCGGTCGAAGGCCTCCAGCGGATGGCCCTTCAGCGCATCCATGATCTGGTCGCGCGACAGCACGCGGCCCGGGCTTTGCGCGAGCACGACCAGCAGGTCGAACTGGTGGCCGGTCAGGTCGCAGGGACGGCCGTCGAGCCGGGCGACCCGTTCACCGAGGTCGATCTCGAGGCGGCCGAAACGCAGCACGTCGTCGTCGTTCGACGCCGGCGCGGCGCGGCGCAGCAGCGCCTTCACGCGCGCCAGCAGTTCCCGCGGCTCGAACGGCTTGGGCAGGTAGTCGTCGGCGCCGAGCTCCAGGCCGACGATGCGGTCCAGCGGTTCGCCGCGCGCGGTCAGCATCAGCAGCGGCAGGTGGCGCGTGCGCGCGTTGGAACGCAGCTCGCGGCACAGGTCCAGCCCGTCGCCGTCGGGCAGCATCAGGTCCAGGACCAGCGCGTCGTAAGTGTGGGCGGCGAGTCGCTCACGGCCGGCGGCCAGCGACGCGGCCGCGTCGACATCAAAGCCGCCGGAGCGCAGGTAGTCGCTCACCATGGCGGACAGGCGGGCGTCGTCGTCGATCAGCAGCAGGTGAGGCATCGTGGCGTAGAAGGCAAAGGCAGTCGCAGCTTACCGAAGCAGCGTTCGGGCCATGCTCGCCGGGGGCGGTGAACCCGGCATGGCCTGATGGTAAAGAACCGTGAAGCCGTCTCGGATCATGCCGGCGCGCGAAAGTGGACGAGCGCGTCCAGACCGCACGGCTGCCGGTTGACGAGCTTCATCCGCGCGCCGAGCGCATCGCAGATGCTGCGGCAGATCGCAAGCCCCAGCCCGCTGCCCTCGGTGGGATGGCCGGTGTGGAAGGGCTCGAACAGATGCTCCACCGACCCCGGCCGCAGGCCGGGTCCGCTGTCGCACACACGCAGCATCGGCGTGCCGTTGTCGTCACCGACGACGACAAGCAACCGTCCGCCCGGCGGCGTTTCGCGCACCGCGTTGGACAGCAGGTTGCGCGTGAGCTCGCGCAGCATCCAGTCGTGCCCGAGCACGTCGATCGGCGCCGACTGCAGTTCGAAGTCCAGTCCCTTCGCGGCGATCAGCGGCGCGGTGTCGAGCGCCACCTGGCTCACGACATCGGACAAGTCCAGCGCAACGAGCGGCCCCTGGGCCTGGACCTGCTCGACCTTGGCCAGCGAGAGCATCTGGTTGGCGAGCCGCGTGGCGCGCTCGACGGTGGCACCGATCTCCTGCAGCGCCTGCTCGGCCGGCAGGTCGCCGTGCTGCGCGGACTGCACTTGCGTCTTCAGCACGGCCAGCGGCGTGCGCAGCTGGTGCGACGCGTCGCGCACGAAGCGCTTCTGGTGTTCCAGCAGGCGCTGCAGACGCGCCATCACCTGGTTGGTGGCGTCCACCAGCGGCAGCAGCTCGCGCGGCGCGTCGGGCGCGGCGATCGGCGACAGGTCGCTTTCGCTGCGCGCGCTCAGCTGGCCGCTCAGTCGCCGCACCGGCCGCGTGGCACGCTGCACCACCAGCACGACCACCACCGCAATGACGGCGACGAGCGCGATCTGGCGCCACAGTGTGGCCACGAGAATCTGCTGGGCCAGCGTGTGCCGCAGCTCCAGCGTCTCGGCGACCTGGATCGTCGCCATGCCCTGCCCTTCCACACCGGCCACCGGCTGCAGCAGCACGGCCACGCGAACCGGCTCGCCGCCGTACTGGTCGTCGTAGAAGTCGACCAGCGCGGCGTAGGGACCCTGGGTCGGGATCGCGCCGCGCCAGGCGGGCAGGTCCTCGAAGCCCGACACCATCTCGCCGGCGAAGCCGGTCACCTTGTAGAAGATGCGGCTGCGGTTGTCGGCTTCGAACGCCTCCAGCGCGGCGTACGACACCGCCGCACTGAGCTTCGCCTGGTCGCCGCCGCCGGTGACCTGCAGCTCTTCGCCGATCGACTTGGCCGAGGCGAGCAGCGTGCGGTCGTAGGCGGTGTTGGCCGCGCGCAGCGCCTGGCGGTACAGGCTGACGGTGTTGATCGAGACGATGGCGACCACCGGCACCAGGATGCCGAGCAACAACTGCCGGCGAAGCGACAGGCGCCGGGTCATTGGGCAACCTCCGCGCATGCGCTAACCCTGCCGTCACCCCGGCGAAAGCCGGGGTCCACTGGTGGCGTGCTTCCGCGCTGGTGGGTTGCTTCCGAGTAGGTTGATTTGTTCGTGTTGCAGGCCGGGTCCCGCCCCGGCGGGCGGGTAACTTTCATTTGCTGGCCCAAATGA
>DATKCI010000151.1:0-3525 GCA_035513255.1 Piscinibacter sp.
CGGGTCCGACACCACGGTGGCGATCCTGCAGAACGCCGACGGCCTGATCAAGGACACCTCGCCGGAGTCGATCGCGCGCAGGCTCGCGGCCGCCGCTATCGGCCTGCCGTACCCGGCCGCCACCCCGGTCGCGGTCGCCCCTGCGGCCCTGGCCGAAGTGGAAGGCGTGTACCGGTTCGACGAGAAGACCACCCGCACCTTGCGCGTGGTTGACGGCACGCTGACCGGGCAGCGCAGCGGCGGGGCGCGCTTGGCGCTGATCCCGATCGCGACGGACACCTTCCTCTACGAGGACGGCTTCAACCGCTTCGACATCGTCCGCGACGCCGCCGGCGCGGTCACCGGCATGCGCTTCTATCCCAACGGCGAAGGCGAGGGCCAGGTGGTCGCGCGCAGCGCCGAGCCACTGCCGCCGCTGGCGTCGGTGACGCTGCCGCCCGAAGCCATGGCGCGACTGGTCGGCACCTACACGGTCAATTCGATGGTGCTCAAGGTGTTTGTCGAGGGCGAGGGCCTGAAGGCGCAGATAGTCGGCCAGCCCGCGTTCGAGCTCGTCGCGTCCTCGCCAAACCAGTTCAGCGTCCCCGCGGTCGGCGCCGACCTCGCGTTCGCCCCCGAAGCGGGGCAGGCGCAGACGATGACGTTGAAGCAGGGCGGGCAGGAACTGGCGTTTGCGCGCAAGGCGGAGTGAGCGCCGAGTCCACGGGCTGCCGCCGGCTTCCTCTGGTCTCGACAGGTTGTTGCAACGTGTCGCTATCGGGCTTGCAGATACGACACGTATTCCGTGGCGCGGCACAGGTTCGCAGTCGTTTGGCGAGGGCGAATTCCGGGCCGGGAGGAACGTACAGAATCCCGGCGAGAGCAGACGCTAAAATGCGGAGCCCTCTGGATTCCCATGTTCCGACTCACCGACATCAAGCTTCCGCTGGACCATCCCGAATCGGCGCTTGCCGAGGCGGTGCTGACGCGGCTGGGGATCGATGCCGATGAGCTGACCGGCTTCACCGTTGCCAGGCGCAGCCATGACGCGCGCAAGCGCGGGGCGATCGTGCTGATCTATTCGGTTGATGTGGAGACACCGCGCGAGGCGGAGATCCTGCGGCGCGAGGCCGAGGCCGAGGTGGACGCGGGCAAGAGCAAGAGCAAGCGTGCGACCAGACCGGCAGCGAAACCGGCGGCGCCAATCAATCTGATGCCCACCCCGGACACCACCTACCGGTTCGTCGCGCATGCGCCGGACCCTCTGCCATTGCGGCCGATCGTGATCGGCACCGGGCCGTGCGGGTTGTTCGCCGGGCTGGTGCTGGCGCAGATGGGCTTCCGGCCGATCATCCTGGACCGCGGCAAGGCGGTGCGCGAGCGCACGATCGACACGTTCGGGCTGTGGCGCAGAAAAGTGCTGAACCCGGAGTCGAACGTGCAGTTCGGCGAGGGCGGCGCCGGCACGTTTTCCGACGGCAAGCTGTGGAGCCAGATCAGCGACCCGAAGCATTACGGGCGCAAGGTCATCGCCGAGTTCGTCAAGGCCGGCGCGCCGGAGGAGATCGCCTACGTCAGCAAGCCGCACATCGGCACGTTCCGGCTGGTGGCGATGGTCGAGCACATGCGCGCGACGATCGAGGCGCTCGGCGGCGAGATCCGCTTTTCCAGCCGCGTCGACGACGTGCTGGTCGAGACCGACACCGCGGGCGTGCGCCACGTGCGCGGGGTGTCGCTGGCCGATGGCGGGCAGCTGCGCGCCGACCATGTGGTGCTGGCGATCGGCCACAGCGCGCGCGACACGTTCGCGATGCTGCACGAGCGCGGCGTGTTGCTGGAGGCCAAGCCCTTCTCGATCGGCTTGCGCATCGAGCATCCGCAGTCGCTGATCGACCAGGCGCGCTTCGGCCCGCAGGCCGGGCATCGCCTGCTGGGCGCGGCCGACTACAAGCTGGTGCACCACTGCCGCAACGGCCGCACCGTGTACAGCTTCTGCATGTGCCCGGGCGGCACCGTGGTCGCCGCGGCCAGCGAGCCCGGGCGCGTGGTCACCAACGGCATGAGCCAGTACTCGCGCAACGAGCGCAACGCCAACGCGGCGATCGTGGTCGGGATCACGCCGGAGGATTTCGCGCCGTACGGCGAAGGCCCGCTCGCCGGGATCGCGCTGCAGCGGCATTGGGAGTCGCGCGCGTTCGAACTCGGCGGCGGCGAGTACGAGGCGCCGGCGCAACGGGTCGGCGACTTCCTGCGTGGGCGGCCGTCGACGCAGCTGGGTTCGGTGCTGCCGTCGTACACCCCGGGCGTGCGCCTGGGCGACCTGGCGCACGCGCTACCGGACTATGCGATCGAGGCGATCCGCGAGGCGTTGCCGGCGTTCGACAGGCAGATCCGCGGCTTCGCGATGGACGATGCGCTGCTGACCGGGGTCGAGACGCGCACGTCCTCACCGCTGCGCATCACCCGCGGCGACGACGGCCACAGCCTCAACACCCGCGGGCTGTTTCCGGCCGGTGAAGGCGCGGGCTACGCCGGCGGCATCCTCTCGGCCGGGGTCGACGGCATCCGCACCGCCGAGGCGGTGGCGCTGAGCGTGATCGCCGGCGTGCGTGACGCGTCCGCGCCCGCCTGAGCGCGTCGCGCCTGCGATATTCGGCTCGATCTCGCGCTACCCCCTCCCAGCCTCCCCCTGCTCCGCAAGGGGAGGAGCTTGGCGACGCAACTGTATAGCTTTGCCTCCCTCCCTTGCGAAGCAGGGGAGGGCTGGGGAGGGGTGCTTCTGCTGCTCGCTCGTCGGTATTCAAATCGCAGGTGCACGCCAGTGGGCAGACGGCGAAGACGTGGGGGGGGTCGGTTCGACCTTGCGCTACCCCCTCCCAACCTCCCCCTGCTCCGCAAGGGGGAGGAGCAGGTGCCGAAGCTGCGAACGCCTGCGGAGCCGGCGTCCCACAGAAGGCGGCAATCGGCGTCGCGCGCTGCGATAAGCTCGGCCCTCGGGGCACAACTCAGCCGGGGAACCAGCGCATGGACCACACACCCATCCCGCCGTGGCACGCGGGCGATCCGGCCACGCCGACGCTGGTGCGCGCGGTCTCGCGCTGGCAGATCGTCGGCCTGTCGGTCAACGACGTGGTCGGCAGCGGCATCTACCTGCTGCCCGCTGCGGTCGCCGGCCTGCTTGGCGCTGGCGGCGTCTGGGCGATCCTGCTCGCCGGCATCGCTGTCGCGCTGCTGGTGCTGTGCTACGCGCAGGCTTCGAGTTATTTCGACGAGCCCGGCGGTAGTTATCTGTATGCGCGTGAGGCGTTCGGGTCGTTCGTCGGGTTCGAGATCGGCTGGATGACGTGGCTGACGCGGGTCGCCTCGGCGGCGGCGTTGAGCAGCGGCCTGGCGATGGCGATCGCGCACCTGTGGCCGGCCGCGGCCGGTGGCTGGGCCAACCGCGCGATCATCATCGGCTCGCTGCTGCTGCTGACCTGGGTCAACGTGATCGGGATCCGCTCGGCCACGCGCACCGCGGTGGTGCTGGTGGTGGCCAAGATGCTG
>DATKCI010000152.1:0-4960 GCA_035513255.1 Piscinibacter sp.
CACGGTCGCCAGGCGCTGCGAGCGCAGCGCCGGGTGGTCGAGCACGGCGGCCACACCGACCGCGCCGGCCGGCTCGACCAGTAGCCCGGCGGACGCGAAGAGCAGCCGCATTGCCCGCTCGATCGAGTCTTCGCCGACAAGCAATACGTCGTCGACGGTGCCGCGCATGTCGATGAGCGCTTGCGGCACCGGCCGGCGAACCGCAATGCCGTCCGCGATGGTGTGCACGCCGTCTCGGTCGACGACGCGGCCCTCCCGCCACGAGGCGGCCATCGCATCGGCCCCTTCGGCACAGACCCCGATCACGCGGACGTCCGGCGGATGGGCCTTGATCCAGCGCCCGGCACCGGTGAGCAGCGCGCCGTTGCCCAGCGGCAGCAGCACGGTGTCGAAGCTGCGCCGCCGCAGCAGTTCCAGTCCGATCGTGCCGGCGCCCTCGGCGATGCTTGTTTCGCGGCCGTCTTCGACGAACACCGCGCCGCTGTCGGCGCAGAAGCGGCGTGCGGCATCCTTCGCGCTGTCGAAGTCGTCGCTGTGCAAACGCACGTCGGCGCGCCCATCGCGCGCATGCGGTCGACCTTCAGCGGGTTGGCGTTCGTCGCGCTGTAGACGACCAGCGGCCATCGGCGGGCGCGGCACACGTAGGCCATCGCCTGACCTTCGCCTGACCCCAGTTGCCGGCGGTGGCGCACACAAGCGTGCGGCCGGCCGGGCGAGACGCGTTCTCGTGCATGAAGAGGTCGGCCCCTCGACCCTTGAACGAGCGCAAGGGATTGAGCGTTTCGACCTTCAGGGTCAGCGACGCGCCGAGCGCCTGCGACAGCGGTTCGCATTGGAATTGCGGGCTGTCGCGGAACAGCGGATCGATCAGCGTCGCGGCGCGCTCGATGTGGGCGAGCGACAGGCGGTGCGGGGGTTCGATAATCGGCATGCGGGAATTCTGCGCACTGGGCCGGCACGGTCGGCCGCGTTTCGAATCCCCTGTTCGCGGCGACGCCGCATCCTTGCGGCCGATGCTGCGGCCCACCGACACGATGACCCTCGACACGCTCGACCGCCAGATTCTTTCGCTCTACCAGCGCGACACCCGCGTCCCGGGCGAGCAGATCGGCGCGCAGGTCGGCCTGTCGGCCGCCGCCGTGCAGCGGCGGCTCAAGCGGCTGCGCGAGAGCGGCGTCATCGTGGCCGAGACCGCCTCGCTCGATTGCCGGTCCCTCGGCCTCGGCGTGACGGCGATCGAGCAGGTCGACCTCGTCGACGAATCGGCGCGTGCGACGCGGGCGTTTCGCGACAAGGTGACCGCACGCATCGAGGTGCAGCAGTGTTACGGCGTGGCCGGCGCGATGGACTACGTGCTCGTCGTCATCGTGCCCGACCTCGCCGCCTACGAGGCCTTCTGCGAAGCCTGTCTGCTTCACGACGCCAACGTCAGGAGCTTCACGACGCAGATCGTGCTCGATGCGGCGAAGCGCAGCGTGCCGCTGCGGATCCCGCAGGGGTGAACGCCGCGCCGGCGAGGCGCGCGGTGGAGATTGAAACGATGTCGATTTTGTTCAAGCCTCATCGATATCGCGAAGGTTCGAGGCCTCCTCGCGTTGACGCGGTCGCGTGCCGCGCCGATATTTGTTCGGCACTGCCCCAGCGCCCACGCTCGCGCATGTTCGACGAGCGCCGGTCAGCGAAAGAGGGGCGGCCAAGGAGACAAGCATGAGACAACCGTTCAAGCTGATCGGCGCGGCGCTGGCCGTGCTGTCCACCGGGTTGCTGGCCTGGCAGTTCAGCGCGCAGGCGACCGTGAGCTCGACCGTCGTGCGGCCACGCTTCGTCGTCGAGCCGGCGTGGCCGAAGACACTGCCGAACAACTGGATCGTCGGCCAGGTCGCCGGCGTGGCGGTCGATCGGCAGGACCAGATCTGGATCGTCCAGCGTTCGAGGAGCCTTACGGCCGACGAGCGCGGCTCCGATCCGCTGCCCGGCAATCCGCGGCGTTCGGACTGCTGCGACGCCGCGCCTGCGGTGATGGTGTTCAACCAGGACGGCACGCTGCTCAAGGCGTGGGGCGGCCCGGAGGACCCGGGTTTCCTGACCGAGCGCTGCACGCCGGCCATGGGGTGCGAGTGGCCGACCAACGAGCACGGCATTTTCGTCGACCACAACGACTACGTGTACATCGCCGGCAACGGCGGGGGCAACAACCAGGTGCTGAAGTTCACCAGCGACGGCACCTTCGTCTACCAGATCGGCAAGGCCGGCGTGACGGGCGGCAGCAACGACACCAACGGCGACCCCAACGGTCGGCCGCTGCTGGGCCAGCCGGCGGACACCGAGGTCGACCCGGAGAACAACGAACTCTACATCGCCGACGGCTACCAGAACAAGCGCGTGCTGGTGGTCGACGCGGCCACCGGCATGTACCGCCGCCACTGGGGAGCCTACGGCAACGTGCCGGTCGATGCCGACCTCGGACCGTACGACCCCACCGAGCCGGCGGCGCAGCAGTTTCGCAACCCGGTGCACTGCGTGCGTGTCGCGAAGGACGGGCTCGTCTACGTGTGCGACCGCGTAAACAACCGCTACCAGGTGTTCCAAAAGAACGGCGTGTTCGTCCAGGAGATCTTCCTCGAGCGCGACACCCTGGGCAACGGTTCCATGTGGGACATCGATCTGTCGCCCGACATGCTGCAGCGTCATCTGTACAACGCCGACGGCGAAAACCAGCGCCTCTGGGTGTTTCAGCGCCACACCGGGAACGTGATCTGGAACTTCGGCCAGGGCGGACGCAACGCCGGCCAGTTCCACTGGGTACACAACCTCGCAGTCGACTCCGACGGCAACATCTACACCGCCGAAGTCGACACCGGCAAGCGCGCGCAGAAGTTCCGTCCCGACGGCATCGGTCCTCGCCGCTGACGCGTGCAAATGTGAGGCGCGTGCGCGGCGGCAGCGAGGCGGGGAGTCCACGCCCGCCCCTGAGCCGGGCGTGGCGCTGCATGCTGGCATGCGCGTTGTGGCTGGGCCTCGCGACGGCGGCATTCGGCCACGACGTGGCCGACGAGTTGCGGGTGCACGGCTTCGTTCGCCCGCAGGGCGAGCACCTCGTCGTCGTGATGCGGCTGCCGCTGCAGCTGCTGCTCAACGTCGACCTTCCCAAGCACGGCAACGGCTACCTCGATCTGGACGCGGCACGCGATGCCTTTCCGCGCGCCATCGCCGCGACCGCGAAGGGCATTGTCTTCCTCGAGGACGGCGAACCCCTCGTGCCGCGAGGCGGCGAGGCGCGCATCGCGCTGCCCAGCGACCGGTCGTTCGACAGCTACGAAGGCGCGCTGGCCGCGATGCGCGGGCCTGGGCTGCCCGCGGGCACCGACGTGTTCTGGAACCAGGGCTTCCTGGACGTGAAGATCGAGTATCCGTTGGCATCGCCTCCCGGCGCGCTGTCGGTCGACTTTCGCGTCAGCCCCGGGCTGCGCGACAGGCTCAGGCTGGACCTGCGCTACCTGATGCCCGACGGCGCCGTGCGTGCCTTCGAGATTCCCACCGACGCCGGGCCGGTGCCGCTGGACCCGCGCTGGCACCAGGCGGCCGCGAGCTTCGTGCGCTCGGGCTTCGAGCACATCCTCGGCGGCGCCGACCACCTGCTGTTCCTGGTGTGTCTCGTCGTCCCGTTCCGCCGCATCGGCTGGCCGTTGGTGGGCGTGGTCACCGCGTTCACGCTCGGCCACTCGATCGCGCTGATCTCGGCGGCCTACGGCGCCGTGCCGCGCAGCCTCTGGTTCCCACCGTTGGTCGAGACGCTGATCGCGCTGTCGATCCTCTACATGGCGGTAGAAAACCTGCTACGCCCGCGGCTGGCGCGCCGCTGGATCGTCGCCGGGGCGTTCGGCGTGATACACGGCTTCGGCTTCTCGTTCGCGTTGGCCAACGAGCTGCAGTTCGCAGGTTCGCACCTCGTGCTGTCGCTGTTGGCGTTCAACGTGGGTATCGAACTGGGCCAGCTGCTGGTGCTGGCCCTGATGTGGCCGCTGATGGCGCTCGTGTACGGGCGGCTCGCGATCGAGGGGCGGATCGTCGATGCGATTGTTTCGGCCTTCGTCGGCCACTCGGCATGGCACTGGCTGAGCGAACGCTGGCCGGCGCTGGTGGATGCCGGCCTGCCCGACTGGCGCAGCGGCGTGCTGCAGCTGCCGGCCTTGCTCGCGGTCGCCGGGATCGTCGTGGGCGTGTGGCTGCTGCGCCGCCGCCCTGCCGGGTCGCGCAGCGCACCGCACGCGCCCGTCAAAGCCGCCGGTACCATGAAGGACTGAGACCATGCCGGCGATGGAACATCGCTGAAAAGTGCGCGGGACTTGCGAAGCCGCAGGCCTTCGCCACGTCCGCGATCGGCAGGCTGCTGTCGCGCAGCAGGGTGCAGCCGTGCTCGAGCCGGCGCTCGACGAGGTAGTGATGCGGCGTCGTGCCCGTGGCTTGATGGAACGCGCGCACGAAGTGGTCGACCGACATGGATGCGATCGCGGCCAGCGCTTCGAGCGGGATGTCGGCCGCGAGGTGCTCACCGACGAACTGCTCGATGCGTGCCAGCAGCGCCGAGCGCAGCGGGCTGATGCGTGGTCTGTGGCGCACGGACCGCGGCGCGGACGAGGCGCTCAGGTGCCGCAGCACCATCGGGCCGGTCTGGCGCAGGAAGCAGGAGTCGCCCAGGGTGCCGGTGCGTGCGCACGACGCGACCTCGCTCAGCAACAGGTTCATGTAGTGGCTGATCCAGGGATCGGTCACGCCGATCAGGCCCGGCGTCTCATTCGACGCGTCATCGCGCGTCGCGCCGGCCGAGCCGCCGGGAAGAAGCTGCGGCGGCACATACAGGTGCACATGGACCATCTCTCGCGGTGAGTCCATGAACCATTTCACCGAGTGACCGGCGGGCACGAAGGTGACGGTGCCGGCGGAGTGATGCACCCGGTGG
>DATKCI010000153.1:0-23275 GCA_035513255.1 Piscinibacter sp.
CGGCTGAGCCAGAGCGTCGTCACCGTGCTGATCACCGGTGAGTCGGGCTCCGGCAAGGAGCTCGTCGCGCGCGCGCTGCACAAACACAGCCCGCGCGCGAGCGGTCCGTTCGTCGCGATCAACACCGCGGCGATTCCTAAGGACCTGCTGGAGAGCGAGCTGTTCGGCCACGAGCGGGGCGCGTTCACCGGCGCACAGACGACCCGCCGCGGCCGTTTCGAACAGGCCGACGGCGGCACGCTGTTCCTCGACGAGATCGGCGACATGCCGTTCGACCTGCAGACCCGGTTGCTGCGGGTGCTCAGCGACGGGCAGTTCTACCGCGTCGGCGGCCACAACCCGCTGCGCAGCAACGTGCGCGTGATCGCCGCGACGCACCAGAATCTCGAGGAACGGGTCAAGCTCGGTGTGTTCCGCGAGGACCTGTTCCACCGCCTCAATGTGATCCGGCTGCGCTTGCCTTCGCTGCGCGAGCGGCGCGAGGATGTGCCGGCGCTGACCCGCTTCTTCCTGCAAAAGAGCGCCAAGGAACTGGGCGTCGAAGCCAAGCGCATCACCGATGCGGCGCTGTCGCGGCTGATGCGGTTCGACTTCCCCGGCAACGTGCGGCAGCTCGAGAACATCTGCCATTGGCTGACCGTGATGGCGCCCGCGCAGGTCGTCGAGGCCAAGGACCTGCCGCCGGAACTGCTCGAGCCCGCGCTCGCGCCGGCCGTGGCAGTGCCGACACCGGACTTCGCCGCGCTGACAGACACGAACATCTCGCCCGCCGCCGCGGCTGCACCTGCGGCAGCGGTCCTCGAGACGACGATAGCGGGCCCACCGGCACCCGCCGCCTGGCTGGCCGACCTCGAACGCGAGTCACGCAGCCTGCTGCAGTCAGGCGCACCCGAAGTGTGGGACACGCTGACGCGCAAATTCGAGGCGCAGCTGATTCACACGGCGTTGGAGGTCACGCGAGGCCGGCGCATCGAGGCCGCACAGAAGCTCGGTATCGGCCGCAACACGATCACGCGGAAAATCCAGGAACTCGGCCTGGACGATTGAGCCGCCGCCGCCGCCGCGGCGGCGCTTCCGCTATGAAAGCTCGACGACGGCTCAAGTTCCTGCCTTGCGCCGGTAGGTGACCCACCGATATCGGTGGCCTTGTTCGCTGACCTGCATGTCGCCCGGCAGGGCTTCGAACTTCGTGCGGTCCCAGGCCGGAAAGAAGGTGTCGCCGTCGAAGTCGGCGTCGATCTCCGTCAGCACCAGCTCGTCGGCTTGCGGCAATGCCTGCGCGTAGAGCTCTCCGCCGCCGATCACGAACACCTTCGGTTCGTCTTTCACCAGTTCGATCGCCGCCTGCAGCGAAGCGGCCCGCTCGGCGCCGTCGGCGTGCCACTGCGCATTGCGCGAGACGACGATGTTGCGGCGCCCGGGGAGCGGACGGCCGATCGAGTCCCAGGTCTTGCGGCCCATGATCACCGGGCGGCCGAGCGTGGTCCGCTTGAAGTGCTTCAGGTCGTCGGAGATGCGGCACAGAAGCTCGTTGTTCCTGCCGATGGCGCCGTTGCGGGCGACGGCGGCGACGAGGCTCAAAAGGGGGCGGGTCATGTCCGCCATTTTGCAGTGGCTGCCGGCGCTCAGGGCCGGGCCGCTGCTTCCTTGCCGTGGGCGAGATGCTGCCGCATCAACTCCTGCACGTGCGCGGCGTCGCGTGCCTTCAATGCGGCCATGATGCCGCGGTGTTCCTCCAACGACGCTTCGAGCCGCCCTTGCTTGAACAGCGAATGGTGGCGGTAGAGCTTCATCACCCGGCGCAGGTCCGCGACCATCTGGTTGCGCCAGCGATTGCCCGCGATGTCCAAGAGCCGCATGTGAAAGCGCTCGTTGGCGCCGAAGAAGGCGTCGCGGTCTTCCACGCTGATTTCAAGCTCTCCGTGCAGCGCTTCGAGCTCGCCGAGCTGCTCGTCGCTGGCTTCGCGGGCGACGGCCGCCGCGGCGTCGCTCTCGAGAAGCGACAGCAGGTGGAAAACCTCGGCCAGGTCGCGCTCCGACACCTCGGTCACGTAGGCGCCGCGGCGCAGCTTCATCGTCACCAGGCCTTCGGCGGCCAGCACCTTCAGCGCCTCGCGCAGCGGTGTGCGGCTGATGCCCAGCTCGGCGGTGAGGGCTTGCTCGTCGATCCAGCTTCCCGGTGCGAGGCTGTGGGCGAGGATGCGCTCGCGCAGCCGTTCCGCCACACGCTCATAGAGAGGAGCGTCGGCAAGCAAGCCGCCCCGCGCCATCGAGGAAGCGGAAGATCGGGGCTCGGTGCGGGGTGCGGCCATGGAGGGCGAAAGCCTGGTGAAAGAAAAGGCTGCAAAGCTATAATTCAATTTTGAATTATGGACGAGGTCGGTGCAGACATCAAGCAGGCGCCGCACCGCCATCCACGAGGCGACCATGTCCGATGAACTGCTGAATTCCGAATCGCTGGCCGCTTGGCAGAAAGCCGCCGCGAAGTCCGCGCCGGACGGAAACGCCGACGCGCTGAACTGGTCCACGCCCGAAGGCATCGTCGTGAAGCCGCTCTATACCGCGGCGGACGTGTTGGGCTTGCCCCACATCGACACCTTGCCCGGGTTCGCGCCGTTCGTGCGCGGCCCGCAGGCGACGATGTACGCGGTTCGGCCCTGGACCATCCGCCAATACGCCGGCTTCTCGACGGCGGAGGCCTCGAACGACTTCTATCGCCAGGCGCTGGCCGGCGGCGGGCAGGGTGTCAGCGTGGCCTTCGACCTGGCGACGCACCGCGGCTACGACAGCGACCATCCGCGCGTGACCGGCGACGTCGGCAAGGCGGGTGTCGCGATCGACAGTGTGGAGGACATGAAGATCCTGTTCGCCGGCATTCCGCTGGACAAGGTGTCGGTGTCGATGACGATGAACGGCGCGGTGCTGCCGGTGCTGGCCGGCTACGTCGTCGCCGCCGAAGAGCAGGGCGTGTCGCAGGACAAGCTGAGCGGGACCATCCAGAACGACATCCTGAAGGAGTTCATGGTCCGCAACACCTACATCTACCCGCCGGAGCCGTCGATGCGCATCGTCGGCGACATCATCGAGTACACGGCGCAGAACATGCCGAAGTTCAACTCGATCTCGATCTCCGGCTACCACATGCAGGAAGCGGGTGCGAACCAGGCGCTGGAGCTTGCCTTCACGCTGGCAGACGGCAAGGAGTACGTGAAGACGGCGCTCGCCAAGGGGCTGGACGTGGACGGCTTCGCGGGCCGCCTGAGTTTCTTCTGGGCGATCGGGATGAACTTCTATCTCGAGGTCGCGAAGATGCGCGCCGCGCGGCTGCTGTGGTGGCGCATCATGAAAGAGTTCGGTCCGAAGAACCCGAAGAGCCTGATGCTGCGCACGCACTGTCAGACGTCGGGCTGGAGCCTGACCGAGCAGGACCCGTACAACAACGTCGTGCGCACGACGATCGAGGCGATGGCCGCGGTGTTCGGCGGCACGCAGTCGCTGCACACCAACGCGCTCGACGAAGCGATCGCGCTGCCAAGCGAGTTCAGCGCGCGCGTCGCGCGCAACACGCAGCTCATCATTCAGGAAGAGACGCACATCACGAACGTCGTCGACCCCTGGGCCGGCAGCTACATGATGGAAAAGCTGACGCAGGACATGGCCGACGCCGCCTGGACCATCATCGAGGAAGTCGATGCGATGGGTGGCATGACGCATGCGGTGGAAAGCGGCTGGGCCAAGCTGAAGATCGAGGCGAGCGCGGCGCAGAAGCAGGCGCGCATCGACTCCGGCAAGGACGTGATCGTCGGCGTCAACAAGTACCGGCTCGCGAAGGAAGACCCGATCGAGATCCGCGACATCGACAACCATGCGGTGCGCGAGAATCAAGTGAAGCGCTTGCAGCAGCTTCGTGCGACGCGCGATGCGGGCGCAGTGCAGGCCGCGCTCGATGCGTTGACGATGAGCGCCGAGACCGGCGCGGGCAACCTGCTCGGCCTGGTCATCGCGGCGGTTCGCCTGCGCGCCACGGTCGGCGAGGTCAGCGACGCGCTGGAGAAGGTCTGGGGGCGCCATCGCGCCGATACGCAAAAGGTGACCGGTGTGTATGCAGCAGCCTATGACAGCGCGGAAGGCTGGGCCAAGCTCCAGCAGGAGATCGAGGAATTCGCGCAGATGCAGGGCCGCCGCCCGCGCGTGATGATCGCGAAGCTCGGGCAGGACGGCCACGACCGCGGCGCGAAGGTGGTGGCCACGGCGTTCGCCGACCTCGGCTTCGACGTCGACGTGGGGCCGCTGTTCCAGACCGCGGAGGAGTGCGCGCGGCAGGCGATCGAGAACGACGTGCACGCGGTCGGGGTGAGCACCTTGGCGGCGGGGCACAAGACCTTGGTGCCCGCGATCATTCAATCGCTGAAGGCGCAGGGGGCGGACGACATCATCGTCTTCGTCGGCGGGGTGATACCGCGGCAGGACTATGAGTTCTTGTACGAGGCGGGGGTGAAGGGCATCTATGGACCGGGGACGCCGATCCCGGCGAGTGCGAAGGATGTGCTGGAGCAGATCAGGAAGGCTGTGGAGGGTTGTTGAGTGGGCTTGTTTCGTAGAGCCAAGCCAGGAATGATCATGGTTCCGTCGCGTCCCACCACATCCCGTTCGGGGTGAGGTATCGAACCCCCGCACTCAGGTCTGCCTTGAAGCCCTTTCACGTCTACATGCTGCGCTGCGCCGACGACTCGTACTACGTCGGGCACACCGACGAACTGGAGCGCCGCATCTCGCAGCATCGGGCCGGGCAGATCGACGGGTACACCAGGAAGCATGGCCCTGTCGAGTTCGTGTGGTCTCAGGAAACTGCCACGCGCGAAGAGGCGTTGGCCGCGGAGCGGCGGATCAAGGGATGGGCCAGGGCCAAGAAGGAGGCGTTGATCCGCGGGGATTGGAAAGCGATTCAGCGGCACGCGTGGGGGTCGCGGAATCCGCTTCCGGACAGTTTGCGTGACGATGGGGTGAAGGATTCATTGGCTGTGTCAAGAGGTGGCGCACCTCAGCCCGATCCTTCGATACCTCAGGATGAACGGATTCCGGCTTCGGTACCTCAGCCTGATCCTTCGATACCTCAGGATGAACGGGTTGGGGTTGGGGTTGGGGTTGGGGTTGGGGTTGGGGATGGTGGCGCACCCTCAGTCCCCGTTCGGCCTGAGGTATTGAAGGCCCACTCGCAAGTCGACGATGCGCTCGTCGAACGAATCCTCGCCGCCGAGCGCCGCGCCATCGCCAAAACCATCACCCTCCTCGAATCCACCCGCGCCGACCACCGCGCCCGCGCCGACGCTCTCCTCAACACTTTGCTCCCCCACACCGGCAGGGCCATGCGCCTGGGCATCTCCGGCGTCCCCGGCGTCGGCAAGTCGACCTTCATCGAAACCCTCGGCCTTGCCCTCATCGAGCAAGGCCACCGCGTCGCCGTCCTCGCGATCGATCCCTCGTCCTCCGTCTCCGGCGGCTCCATCCTCGGCGACAAGACCCGCATGGAGCGCCTGTCCGTCAGCGAACACGCCTACATCCGCCCCAGCCCCGCTTCCGGCACGCTCGGCGGCGTCGCGGAGAAAACGCGTGAAGCGATGCTCGTCTGCGAAGCGGCGGGCTACGACGTCGTCATCGTCGAAACCGTCGGCGTCGGCCAGAGCGAAACCGCGGTCGCGAGCATGACCGACATGTTCGTGCTGCTGCAGCTGCCCAATGCCGGCGACGACCTGCAGGCGATCAAGAAGGGCGTGATGGAGCTGGCCGACCTCGTCGTCATCAACAAGGCCGACATCGACCCCGATGCCGCCACGCGCGCCGAAGCGACGATTACCAGCGCCATGCGCCTGCTGAACGTTCGCGGCCAGGCGGGGCACTGGACACCGAAAGTAATGCGCCTGAGCGCCCTCAAAGGCGACGGCATCGCCGCGTTCTGGTCCCACGTGGAGCAGTTCCACCAGCAGCGCCGCGCCGGCGGCGAGTTCGACGCGCGCCGCAAGAAGCAGGCGCTCGCCTGGATGTGGGACCTGATCCACGCTCGCCTGCAAGCCGACTTCCGCCATCACCCTGCCGTGCGCCAGGTGCTGCACGACACGGTGACCGACGTCGCCGAGGCACGCACGACGCCATCGTCGGCCGCGCGTGCCCTGCTCGACCTGTTTGAGCGCTCCTAGAACAACGAGGCCCCACGAACCATGCACGACATCATCCAGCAGCTCGAAGACATGCGCGCGAAGGCGCGGCTCGGTGGCGGCGAAAAGCGCATCGCCGCCCAGCACGGCAAAGGCAAACTCACCGCGCGCGAACGCATCGAGCTGCTGCTCGACGAAGGCACGTTCGAGGAATGGGACATGTTCGTCGAGCACCGCTGCCACGACTTCGGCATGGCCGCCAACAGAATCCCCGGCGACGGCGTCGTCACCGGCTACGGCATGATCAACGGCCGCCTCGTCTTCGTCTTCAGCCAGGACTTCACGGTGTTCGGCGGCGCGCTCTCCGAAGCCCACGCCGAGAAGATCTGCAAGGTGATGGACCAGGCGATGAAGGTCGGCGCGCCGGTGATCGGCCTCAACGATTCGGGCGGGGCGCGCATCCAGGAAGGCGTGGCCTCGCTCGGCGGCTACGCCGAGGTGTTCCAGCGCAACGTGATGGCCTCGGGTGTCGTGCCGCAGATCAGCATGATCATGGGCCCGTGCGCCGGCGGCGCGGTCTACAGCCCCGCGATGACCGACTTCATCTTCATGGTGAAGGACAGCTCCTACATGTTCGTCACCGGCCCCGAGGTCGTGAAGACCGTGACGCATGAAGAAGTGACGGCCGAGGAACTCGGCGGCGCGTCGACGCACACGAGCCGCAGCGGCGTCGCCGACCTCGCGTTCGAGAACGACGTGGAGGCGCTCATGATGCTGCGCCGCCTCTACAACTACCTGCCGCTGAACAACCGCGAGAAGGCGCCGGTGCGCCCGAGCAACGACCCGGCCGATCGCATCGACCTGTCGCTCGACACGCTGGTGCCGGACAACCCGAACAAGCCCTACGACATCAAGGAGCTGATCGTGAAGGCGGCCGACGACGGCGAGTTCTTCGAGCTGCAGCCCGAGTACGCGAAGAACATCGTGATCGGCTTTTGCCGCATGGAAGGGCAGACGGTCGGCATCGTCGCCAACCAGCCGCTGGTGCTCGCCGGCTGCCTGGACATCCGCAGCAGCATCAAGGCGGCGCGCTTCGTGCGCTTTTGCGACGCGTTCAACATCCCGGTCGTCACCTACGTCGACGTGCCAGGCTTCATGCCGGGAACGAGCCAGGAATACGGCGGCATCATCCGCCACGGCGCGAAGCTGCTCTACGCCTACGCCGAATGCACGGTCCCGAAGATCACGGTGATCACGCGCAAGGCCTACGGCGGCGCCTACGACGTGATGAGCTCCAAGCACCTGCGCGGCGACGTGAACTTCGCCTGGCCGAACGCCGAGATCGCGGTGATGGGCGCCAAGGGCGCCGTCGAGATCATCTTTCGGGAAGACAAGAACGATCCGGCCAAGCTCGCCGCGCGCGAGGCCGAGTACAAGGCGCGCTTCGCCAATCCGTTCGTTGCCGGCGCGCGCGGCTTCATCGATGACGTGATTCAGCCGCACGAAACGCGCAAGCGCATTTGCCGCTCGCTGGTGATGCTGCGCGACAAGCGCCTCGAGAACCCGTGGCGCAAGCACGGCAACATTCCTCTGTGATCGGCGCCGACCATGTTTGAAAAAATCCTGATCGCCAACCGCGGCGAAATCGCCTGCCGCGTCATCAAGACGGCCCGAAAGATGGGCATCAAGACGGTCGCGGTGTATTCCGACGCCGACCGCGACGCGCGCCACGTTGAGCTCGCCGACGAGTCGGTGCACATCGGCGCGCCGCCGTCGCGAGAGTCCTACCTTGCGATGGACAAGATCATCGCCGCCTGCAAGCACACCGGCGCGCAGGCCGTGCACCCCGGCTACGGCTTCCTCAGCGAAAACGAAGAGTTCGCCCGCCGCGTAGAAGAAGAAGGCATCGTCTTCATCGGCCCCAAGCATGCGTCCATCGCCGCGATGGGCGACAAGATCGCGTCGAAGAAGCTTGCGAAGGAGGCGAAGGTCAACACGATCCCCGGCCACAACGCCGCGATCGACACCGCCGAGCATGCGGTCGAGATTGCCAGAGGCATCGGCTACCCGGTGATGATCAAGGCCTCGGCCGGCGGCGGCGGCAAGGGGCTGCGCGTCGCCTACGACGACAAGGAAGCCTTCGAGGGCTTCAGCTCCTGCCGCAACGAGGCCCGCAACAGCTTCGGCGACGACCGCGTGTTCATCGAGAAGTTCGTCGAGGAACCGCGCCACATCGAGATCCAGGTGCTCGGCGACGCGCACGGCAACACCGTGTACTTGTGGGAGCGCGAGTGCTCGATCCAGCGCCGCCACCAGAAGGTCATCGAGGAGGCGCCCAGCCCCTTTCTCGACGACGCGACACGCCGCGCGATGGGCGAGCAGGCCGTGGCGCTGGCGAAGGCGGTGAACTACCAGTCGGCCGGCACGGTCGAGTTCGTCGTCGGCAAGGACAGGAGTTTCTACTTTCTCGAGATGAACACGCGGCTACAGGTCGAGCACCCGGTCACCGAGTGCATCACCGGGGTCGACCTGGTCGAGCTGATGATCCGCGTGGCGGCCGGCGAGAAACTGCCGTTCACGCAGGCCGAGATCAGGCGCGACGGCTGGGCGATCGAATGCCGCATCAACGCCGAGGACCCGCTTCGCAACTTCCTGCCGTCGACCGGACGGCTCGTGAAGTACGCGCCGCCGCCCGAAGCCGACGGCGTGCGGGTCGACACCGGCGTCTACGAAGGCGGCGAGATCCCGATGTACTACGACTCGATGATCGGCAAGCTCATCGTGCACGGGCGCGATCGCCATGACGCGATCGCGAAGATGCGCCAGGCGCTCAACGGGTTCGCGATCCGCGGCATCAGCTCGAACATCCCGTTCCAGGCGGCGTTGCTTGCTCACCCGAAATTCGTCGCCGGCGACTTCAACACCGGCTTCATCGCCGAGCAGTACCCGAAGGGTTTCGCCGAGGCCGTGATCACGCACGAGGACCCGGCGTTCCTGGGTGCACTGGCCGCCGTGGCCAATCGCGTGCATCTGCAGCGGGCGGCGAGCATCAGCGGGCAGCTTCCCGGGCACGAGTTCGAGGTCGGCGAAGACTTCGTCGTCGTCACCCCGAATGCCGATGGTTCCGTGCATCAGTTGCCAGTCAAGGTGACGGTGGACGCCAAGGCCTTCGACGTGGTCGCCCGGGACAAGCGCTACCGCATCGAGCTGCACACGCCGCTGCGCGACATCGTCATCCGCGGCACTTGCAACGGCGAGCCGTTCTGCGCGCAGATCGAACGCCGCGGGCTCGCGTACCGCGTGATCCACAACGGCATGCAGATCGAGCCCAAGGTCTTCACGCCGCGCGGCGCCGAGCTCAACACGCTGATGCCGTTCAAGGCGCCGCCGGACCTGTCGCGCTTCCTGTTGTCGCCGATGCCGGGGCTGCTGGTGGACGTGGCGGTCGAGCCGGGCCAGGCGGTGCGGGCCGGCGAGAAACTCGCGGTCATCGAGGCGATGAAGATGGAGAACATTCTGCTCGCTACGCAGGACGGCGTGGTCGCCGAGGTCGCCGCGAAGAAGGGCGACAGCTTGTCGGTCGATCAGGTCATTCTCAAGTTCGAGTAGTGCACGAGGAGTTGTCGATGAACACGCGCCCGTTCAAGGTCCTCGGCATCCAGCAGGTGGCCATCGGCGGCCCGAGCAAGGAGCGGCTGCGCACGCTGTGGGTCGACAAGCTCGGCCTCGAGGTGACCGGCAACTTCGTCAGCGAACGCGAGAACGTCGACGAGGACATCTGCGCAATGGGCCAGGGGGCGTTCAAGGTCGAGGTCGACCTGATGCAGCCGCTGGACCCCGAGAAGAAACCGGCCGTGCACACGACGCCGCTGAATCACATCGGCCTGTGGATCGACGACCTGCCGAAGGCGGTGGAATGGCTGACCGCGAACGGCGTTCGCTTCGCGCCGGGCGGCATCCGCAAGGGGGCGGCCGGTCACGACATCTGCTTCATTCACCCGAAGGCGAGCGACGACTTCCCTTTGGGCGGCGAAGGCGTGTTGATCGAGCTGGTGCAAGCCCCGCCGGACATCGTCGCCGCGCTTTCGTAGCCCGGATGCAATCCGGGGAATCGGCGCCTCGCCACCGCACCGCCCCGGATTGCATCCGGGCTACGCGAATCAGACGGCGACCGGCGCCTTGATGGCCGGGTGACAGTCGTAGCCGACCACCTCGAAGTCTTCGTACGCGTAGTCGAAGATCGAATCCGCGCGCCGCTTGATGTTGAGCGTCGGATACGCAAACGGCTCCCGCGACAGCTGCAGCTCGACCTGCTCGGTGTGGTTGCTGTAGATGTGGCAGTCGCCGCCGGTCCAGATGAAATCGCCGACGCCGAGATCGCACTGCTGCGCAATCATGTGTGTGAGCAGCGCATAGCTCGCGATGTTGAACGGCACGCCGAGAAAGATGTCGGCGCTGCGTTGATAAAGCTGGCAGCTCAGCCTTCCTTCGGCCACGTAGAACTGAAAAAACGCGTGGCACGGCATCAGCGCCATCTTCGGCAGGTCGGCGACGTTCCACGCGCTGACGATGAGGCGGCGCGAATCGGGATTCGTCTTGATCGCCTGCACGACGTCGGCGATCTGGTCGATGTGCCCGCCGTCCGGCGTCGGCCACGAACGCCACTGCACGCCGTAGACCGGCCCGAGGTCGCCGTCGGGCTTCGCCCATTCGTCCCAGATCGTCACCCCGCGTTCCTGCAGCCAGCGCGCGTTGCCGTCGCCGCGCAGGAACCACAGCAGCTCGAGGATGATGGACTTCAGGTGCACCTTCTTCGTCGTCACCAGCGGAAAGCCTTCGTTCAGGTCGAAGCGCATCTGGTGGCCGAACACGCTCTTCGTGCCGGTGCCGGTGCGGTCGGCCTTGAACACGCCGTGCGTGCGCACATGGCGCATGAAGTCTTCGTATTGGCTGCGGACGGGGCGGGAGGTCAAGTCAGTAGGCTCCGAAAAGGGTGTCGAGGGCTTCTTGGATCTGCGCACCGGCGTCCTTGAGGCTGGCGACACGTTTGCGCAGTTCACTCAAGGGGACGGCGCCCATGGCCGCCGTATCGAGCACCACATTCTCGCCGCTCACGACCAAAATCGGGTTGAGATCGCGCGCTGGCGGCCCGAACACCGATTCCCGCCGCAAGGGAATCACCACTCGCGTGGAGAGCGTGTCGATGTAGTCGTTCTGAATGTCGACAAAGTACGGCGTCTGCTTGCGTTCTGCATTGTCGGGATTCGCATACACGTCGTAGCGGGCCATGCGATCAGCGTCCCTTCAAGAAGGTCCGGTACTTCGCCAGCGGCAGGCCTTCGCGCTCGATGCGTTCGTTGTAGGCGGTGACCGCTTCCTTGTTTTCGTCGTTCCACTTCTCCCAGTACCGCCGACGTACCTCTTCGGCCAACAGGGCGTCGACCGTCTGCGACACGTTCATGCCCAACTCGCGAGCCATGTCCAGAACCTTGGCGTTGAGGCTCAAGTTCGTGGGGCGCTTGGGGCCATTGTCGAAGCGAGGCATATGGAGACTCCATCAATCATGCGCATAAATTATGCACGATTCGTCTTTCGATCCACAACTAAAAACGGCCCCGAAGGGCCGTCTGCGTTGGACTTGCGATCCGCTCAGGCCGCCGGTTCGCGCAGATAGATCTCCACGCGCCGATTCTGGGCCCGCCCGGCGTCAGTGGCGTTGTCCGCGATCGGTTCGTGTTCGCCGCGGCCGGCAGTCTCTACCCGGGCCGGCGACACGCCGCGTGCGGCAAGGTAGTCGCGCACGCTTTGCGCACGGTCAAGCGACAGCGGGTTGTTCACCGAATCAGAACCGGTGCTGTCGGTGTGGCCGATGATCGTCAGGCGCGCGTTCGGGTCGTCGCGCAGGCTCGTGGCCAGCGGGTCGAGCACGTTGCGCATCTCGGGCCGGATCGCCGAGCTGTTGACGGCGAACGACACGTCGCTCGGGATGTTGACCTTCAGCTGGTTGTCGGTCGTGCGGCTGACGTCGACGCCGGTGCCGCGCGTGGCCTGCTCCATCGCGATGCGGCGGTCTTCCTGGCGCTTGGACCAGAGGTTGCCCGCGACCGCGCCGACCGCGCCGCCGACGACGGCACCCGTGCCGGCCTTGCCGCCGGTGGCCTTGCCGATGATGGCGCCGACGCCGGCGCCCACACCCGCGCCGATGGCGGTTCCCTTCTGGCGCTCACTCATGGTCTCGCAGCCGGCCAGCATCGCAGCTGCCACAGTGAGCCCGACAGCAGTCGTACGGAAACCGAATTTGGCGTTCATCGCTTCTCCTTCATGTGATCAAACACAAGCAAGTATCGTGGGGGGAACAGGCGGCAGTCTGTCGGACGAGGCAAGCCCCGCCTGTCGGTGCCCGCCTACACGAAGCCGCCGGTTCATGAAGCCGCTTCCGGCTCCAGATCGAATTGCATTGCTGCGAGGCGAGCATACAGGCCGCCGGCCGCCGACAGCGACGCGTGGGTGCCCACTTCGACGATTTGACCGGCCTCCAGCACGACGATGCGGTCCGCGCGCTGCACGGTGGCCAGCCGATGCGCGATGACGAGGGTGGTGCGGTCTTTCATCGCCGATTCCAGCGCGGCCTGCACCATGCGCTCGCTCTCGGCGTCGAGCGCGCTGGTGGCCTCGTCCAGCAGCAGCAGCGGCGGGTTTTTCAGCATCGCGCGCGCGATCGAGATGCGCTGGCGCTGCCCACCCGACAGGCGAACGCCGCGCTCGCCGAGAAAGGTCGCATAGCCCTCGGGCAGCGCGGTGATGAACTCGTGGGCAAACGCGGCCTTCGCCGCCCCGATGACCTCGTCGTCGCCGGCATCCGGCCGCCCGTAGCGGATGTTCTCCATCGCGTTGGCGGAGAAGATCACGCTGTCTTGCGGCACGATGCCGACGCGCTGGCGCAGTTCGCCGAGCGAAGCGTCGCGCACCGACACACCGTCGACGCGCACGTGCCCGTCGGTGGCGTCATAGAAGCGCAGCAGCAAATGGAACACCGTGCTCTTCCCGGCGCCGCTCGGGCCGACGAGGGCCACGGTCTCTCCGGGCGCCACCCGCAGCGACACCCGCGACAACGCGGCTTGCTGCGGCCGCGACGGGTAGCGAAAACTCACGTTTTCCAGTTCGACCGCGGAGCCTCCTCGGGTGGGCGACAAGGGTTGCGCCCGCGCCGGTGAAGCGATCGGCGAACGCACCGACAGCAGCTCCATCAGGCGCTCGGTCGCGCCGGCCGCCCGCAGGAGGTCGCCGTACACCTCGGCCAGCACGGCGACCGACGACACGAGGATGATCACGTAGACGACCGTCTGGCCCAGATGCCCGGCGCTGATCTTGCCCTGCATCACCGCCTGCGTGCCCTGGTACAGGCCCCACAACAGAGCGCCGAAGGTGGCCGTGATGATGAAAGCGACGAGGAAGGAGCGCATGCGCGTGCGCTTGATGGCGGTGGCGAACGCGTTCTCGGTCGACTGGTCGAAGCGCCGGGACTCGCGTTCTTCCTGCGTGTAGCTCTGAACGACCGGAATCGCGTTCAGCACCTCGGCCGCGATCGCGCTCGAATCGGCGACGCGGTCCTGGCTCGCGCGGCTGAGCTTGCGCACGCGCCGGCCGAAGTACAGCGACGGCAGCACGACGAGCACCAGGATGCCGAGCACCTGTGACATCACGTAGGGGTTGGTGATGATCAGCATGCCCATCGCGCCGATGCCCATCACCGTGTTGCGCAAGCCCATGCTGAGGCTGGAGCCGACGACCGTCTGCACGAGCGTCGTGTCGGTGGTCAGGCGCGACAGCACCTCGCCGGTCTGCGTGGTCTCGAAGAATTCGGGGCTCTGCCGCAGCACGTGGGCATACACCGCGTCGCGCAGGTCGGCCGTCACGCGTTCGCCGAGCCAGGTGACCATGTAGAAACGCGCGGCCGAGAACAGGCCGAGCGCCGCGCCGACGGCGAACAGCGCGAAGAAATGCTGGCGCAGCGCCATCACCCGCTCGCCGGGATCAGAGGACACGACGCCTTCGTCGATCAGCGACTTCAGTGCGACCGGGAAGACCAGCGTGGTGGCGGCGGCGAGTACGAGGAAGGCGACGGCCAGCGCGATGCGGCCGCGGTAGGGCCGCAGGAAAGGCACGAGGCCGCTCAGCGACCGCACCGTCTTCGCAGGCGGCTTGACGGCCTCGAGGGCGGGCGCAACGGCGCTCGGGTTTTGCAGGGCGTTCGGCGTGGACATCCAGTGAGTCTAGTGTCACAGGCGCAGCCTGCTGGCGTAGCCCGTCATCTCGAGATAGCCGCGCCCTGTGCGCTGCCCCTGTTCGTCGATCAGGTCGCTCAAGCCCTCCCAGTAGATCGCGCCGGTGCTGGCGCGGCTGTCGAGTTCCTGGTCGTCGAGCAGCGCTCTCACCCGGAAACGTCCGGCCGGTGTGGCGAGGGTCCATTCGACCGGGTAGGCGGCGCGCGACGAAGGGCTCGTCCAGAGCCGGCCCGGCGTGAACACGACCTCGTCGGAGCCGAAGCTGCGAGGCGGTTGCCCCGGCGCGCGAACGCTGCCGCCGGCCCACAGCGCCGAACCGTCGGCGCGGCGCAGCCGGAAGGCGGTGAGCGCCCGTCCGTCGTCCAGGTTCATCCCGATCCAGTCCCAGCCGACGGCCTGCGGGTCGAGCACCGTGTCGCTCCACTCGTGGTCCATCCAGGCGGTGCCGGTCACGGCGGCGGGGCGGCCGGCCAGCGTCAGCTGGCCCGTCACCGCAAGCTGCGGCTGGCTGTAGTAGTGGCTGGCCTGCTCGGGCTTCGGACCCTTGCGCGAGTAGCCGGCATCGCCTTGCAAGAGCACCGCTTGGGTGGTCATGAGGTTCAGCTCCAGGCCGAACCCACCGTGTTCGCTGGCCGCCCGCGCGTGGTAGCGGCTTTGTTCAGGCGGCCCGTCACGCCGCAGGTGCCAGTCGCGCAGCACCACCGCGGTGTCGCCGGCCGCTGCTTCGGCGATGCCGAAGCCGGCGCGGGCGATGCGCTGGTCGTGGCGCAGGCGGCGGCTGCGAAGGTCGGTCACCGCGGCATGCGCGAAGATCAGCTGGCGGGCGGCGAAGCGGCTCGGGTGCGTGGCCGGGATGCCGGTGCGCGAGCGAAAAAAAGTGATCTGGAATCCGTGCAGCTGGCCGCCGGCATCGAGCGCGCCGGTCACGTACCACCACTCGATGCGCGTGTCCTCGTGGGCGCCGAAATCGGAGGGAAAGACCAGCGGGCGGGGACGAACGCCCTGCGGCGGCGCTTGAGCCCGCACCGGCCAGGCGGCGCCGAGCGCGGCCGAGCACAGCAGTTCACGCCGTGTGAGCCGGCCGCGCATCACCAATCCTCCTTGACCGCCAGCGCCATCTGGCGGCTCGCGGCACTGCGCGCAGCCAGCCAGGCGGTGAGCGTGCCGGCGACGATGACCGCGGCGCACAGCAGCGCAAGGCGGCCCCACGGCAGCAGCAGGTCCATCGTCCAGTGGAAACTTTGCGGGTTCACCACGTGCACGAGCACCACGCTGACTGCAAGGCCCAGCAGCAAGCCGAGCAGCGCGCCGGCGGCCGTCCACACGGCACCCTCGGCCGCCACCACGGTGAGGATCTGGGCGCGGGTGAGCCCGAGGTGGGCGAGCAGGCCGAACTCCTTGCGCCGCGCCAGCACCTGCGCCGAAAAGCTCGCGGCAATGCCGAACAGCCCGATCGCGATCGCCACCGCCTGCAGCCAGTAGGTGACGGCGAAGCTGCGGTCGAAGATGCGCAGCGACATCGCGCGGATCTCCCCGGGCGCGGCAAACTCCAGCAGGTCCGGATGCAGGCCCTCGCCCTGCGTCAGGGCGCGCAGCGAGCGCTGCACCGCCGACGGATCGGCATCGGGCCCAAGCCACAGCGCCATGTCGTTGACACGCTCGTCGCCGGTGAGCCGGCGGTAGTCGGCCAGGTGGATCGTCACCGCGCCATGCTGGCGGGCATAGTCGCGCCAGACGCCACGCACGAACACCGGCACCCGCGACGCATCCGGCAGCGGCAGTTCCAGCCGCGACCCTGGTGCCGCGCCGTACAGGCTGACCATCGCCTCGCTGACGTAGACCGGCGTTTCGCCCGGCGGCGCATCGACGAGGTCGCCGACCAGCGGCAGCTCGCGCGCCGGGTCGTTCAGCCGGCGCGCGAGCAGCGCGACCACCGGCCGCTTCGGATCGAAGACGACGTGCGCAATGCGCTGCGCTTCGACGCGGATGACGCCCGGCACGTCCGCGGCACGCTCGACCAGCACCGCCGGCAGCACGACCACATCGCCCGCCGCGCCGCTGCTCACCGCTCGTGCGTACAGATCGGCCGGCAGCACGGTGTCCAGCCACTGGGTCATCGAGTCGCGAAAGCTCGCGACCATCACGGTCAGCGCGACGGCCAGGCTCAGGCTCGCGACCACGCCTGCGACCGCGATCGTCGCGGTATGCCGCTGGTGGCGCGCTCGCTCTACGGCCAGCAACACGAGCGGGTGGGTCGGCGGGCGCCAGGCCTTCAGCAGAAGGCCCACGCCGGCCGGCACACAGGCGATGCCGCCGAGCAGCAGGCAGGCCACCGACAGGTAGGCGGCCAACGGAATGTCGGCGACCGGCGGCAGCAGCGCGAGCAGCACGCCGGCGACGAGCAGCACGGGGCCGAGCCAGGCGGCGCCCGCCTGCGAGTCGACGACGCTCAGCCCTTTCAGGGCCTGGGCCGGCGCCAGGCGCTGCGCTTGCCGGGCCGGCAGCCAGCCGCCGACGACGGCCGCCGCCACGCCGAGCGCGCCGTAGACGACGGCCGCGACCGCGTCGAACTGCAGCGCCGGCGCGACGCCGGGGAAATAACCCCCGCCCAGATCTCCGCCGAGCAGCCGCAGCGCCAGCGCCGCCAGCGCGGTGCCGAGGACGAGGCCCAGCACGCTGCCCACGAGGCCCAGCACGGCCGATTCCGCAAGCACGAGGTGCATGCGCTCGTTCGCGCTCAGCCCGAGCACGCCCAGCAGTGCCAACTGCGGCTGCCGTTTTGCGACCGACAGCGACAGGATGGAGAACACCAGGAATGCGCCGGTGAACAGCGCCACCAGCGCGAGCACTGTCAGGTTCACGCGGTAGGCGCGCGACACGTTGGAGACCCGCTGCGCGGACTCGTCCGGCGAGGCGGCCCGCACGCCATCGGGCAGCGCCAGTTCGCGCAGCACGGCCTCGCGGTCGGCGCCGGGCGCGAGACGCACGTCGATGCGGCTCAAGGTGCCGAGCCGGCCGAAATGCCGCTGCACGCCGGCGATGTCCATCACGCCCAGCGGCAAGCCGCCGGCCGCCACGCCGCCTTGCACACTCAGGTGCGCGATGCTGGTCGGCGCCTGCAGCCGCAGGCTGGCCACGTCGCCGAGACGCTGGCGCGCGGGTGCATTCAGGAACACCCCGTCCGGATCGACGATCGCGAGCCGGTCGACGTTGTCATCAGGCTGCGGCAGCAAGGCCGGCGCGAGCGGTGCCGCGACGAGGGCGTCGATCCCGAGCAGGCGCAGCGGCACGCGCTGGCCTTGTTCATCGAACGCATAGGTGTCCACCTCCACCACCGGGCTCGCGATCGCGATCTGCGGATGGGCGGCGACGCGGGCGTACAAGGCCTCGTCGAACCCGCCTCGCTGGCCGCGCAGCTCGAAATCGGGCTGGCCGTTGACCGAGCGCACGGCCGCGGCGAACTCGCTCAGTGCCGAGTGGTTGATCAACTGCACCGAAAACGCCAGCGCCACGCCGAGCACCACCGCGACCAGCGCCGCAAGGTTGCGCCACGGATGGTGGCGCAGCTCGGGCCACGACAGGCGGCGCAGCAGCATCGGCATCGGCTATTCCTCGATGCCGTTGGGCGTAAGCGTCAGCACGCGGTCCGCGCGCGCGGCGGCCATGCGCGAGTGGGTGACGAGCACGCAGGCGGCGGACTGTTCGCGCACCTGGTGAGCCAGCAAGTCCATCACGCGTTCGGCGGTGCGCGGATCCAGGTTGCCGGTCGGCTCGTCGGCGAGGATCAACTGCGGGCGGTGCACGAGGGCGCGCGCGATCGCGACACGCTGCAGCTGTCCGCCGGACAAGGTCTGCGGCAGCCGCGGCCCGAGCCCGTGCAGCCCGACCGCGCCGAGCAGCGACTGCACCCGCGCCTCGTCGGGCCGGCGCTGCAGCAGCAGCGGCAGGCCGACGTTGTTCGCCACGCTCAGGTGCGGCAACACGTGGAAGGCCTGGAAGACGAAGCCGAGGTGCATGCGGCGAAACAGCGCCTGCTGCGCTTCGGGCAGCGACGTGATGTCGGTGCCGGCGATGCGCACCGATCCGGCGTCGGCGCTGTCCAGCCCGGCGATGCAGTTCAACAGCGTCGACTTGCCGACGCCCGATTCGCCGAGGATCGCGACGAACTCGCCGGCCGCGACACGAAGGTCCACGCCGGTGAAGACCGGGGTGTCGCCGTAGTGCTTGGCGAGCTGGCAGACGTCAAGCAGCACGAAAGCGCCTCATGCCGTGCCGGCCGATCCGGCGCCGACGAGCCGCAGCGCGCGGGCGACGACCTGCGCTGTCGCATCGCCGTCGTCGCACGCCACGACGTCGCGCCAAGCCATGCCGCGCAGCCACGTCAACTGCCGCTTCGCGAGCTGGCGCGTCGCGGCGATTCCCTTGTCGCGCAGCGCACCGAGCTCGCCCGTGTCGAGCGCTTCCCAGGCCTGTCGGTAGCCCACGCAGCGCATCGCCGGCAAGCCGGCATGCAGGTCGCCGCGCTCGCGCAGCCGCCGCACTTCATCGACGAGGCCGGCGGCCAGCATCGCGTCGAAGCGCTGCGCGATGCGTTCGTGCAGCCACGCCCGGTCCTGCGGCTCGAGCGAGATCAGCGGTGCGGGCGTGCGCTTAGGCTTCTCGCGATGGAACGACGACAGCGGCCGTCCGCTGATGCGCCACACCTCGAGCGCGCGCTGGATGCGCTGCGCATCGCCCGGCGCGAGGCGCGCGGCGGTCGCCGGGTCGATCTGCGCCAGCTGCGCATGCAGCGCCGGCCAGCCGCGCTGCGCCGCTTCACGGTCCAGTGCGTCCCGCACCGCCGGCTGCGATGCCGGCATTTCGTCCAGCCCGCCGTCGAACAAGGCCTTGAAGTACAGCATCGTGCCGCCGACCAGCAGCGGCAGGTGCCCGCGTGCGCGGATCTGCGCGATCAGCCGCGTCGCATCGGCGACGAACTGCGCCGCCGAATAGGCTTGCGTGGGCTCGATGACATCGATCAGGTGGTGCGGCACGGCGGCGCGTTCGTCGGCGCTCGGTTTCGCGGTGCCGATGTCCATGCCGCGATAGACCAGTGCCGAGTCGACACTGATGATTTCTACGGGCCGCTCTGATCGCAAGGCCTGTGCAATCGCCAACGCGGCGGCGGTCTTGCCCGAAGCCGTCGGGCCTGCCAGACACAGGTACTCCACCATCTCAAGCAGGCTGCGCGCGGGTGGCCGCCAAGGTGGGCTCGCCGTGCCGCTGCACCAGCGTCCAGGCGACCGTCGCGATCCCGATGCTGAACGCGCCGAGGCCGAGCGTGAGCGGGTACACCGTGCCGTTCAGCTGGCGGCCCAGCCACAGCCCGACCGCGAACGCCATCACCATCATCATGAAGCCCGACAGCGACGCCGCGGTGCCCGCCTTCTCGGGAAACGGGCCCACCGCGCCGACCTGCCCGCAGGGCTGGTGGATGCCGTGTCCCATCGCGAATGCCCATTGCGGCACGAGGATGGCCCACACGGTGTGCACGCCGGCGAGGCTCAAGACGGCGGCCGTGACGCCGCCGCTCAGGGTCAACACGCCCGCGCGTTTGACCGCGCCGCGCAACCCGTGGCGCGTGAGCAGCCGCCGGCACAGCAGCGTGCCGGCGATGTAGGCGAGCGAGTTCGACGCCATGATCACGCCGTAGCCGATGCGCGAGCTGCCCAGCACGTCGATGTAAACGAAGGACGAGGCCGCGAGGATCACGAACAGCCCGCCGTAGCTGAACGACATCAGCGCCGTCCAGGCACGAAATCCGGGGTGCCGGGCGAGCTCGCCCCAGCTGCGCAGCAGCGGCCCGAGCCGCGTCGCGCGCGGGTTGCGCCGCGGCACGGTTTCTTCGAAGCGCCAGGCGATAAAGGCCAGCGTGGCGGCGCCGAACAGCGCCAGTACCAGCAACGCGATGCGCCAATGCGTCCACTGCACGAGGATGCCGCCGAGCAGCGGGCTCAGCATCGCGATCACGCCCAGCCCGCCGAGCGCGCGCGACATCACGCGGGCGCCGTCGTGCGGCTCGAACAGGTCGCGCACGATCGACCGCCCGCAGGTGACGGCCGCCGCCATCGCCGCACCCTGCAGCGCCCGCCAGCCGATCAGCCATTCGATGCTCGGCGCGAACACACTGAAGAGGCTGGCGACCGTATACAGCGCCATCCCGCCGAGCAGCACCGGGCGGCGCCCGAAGCGGTCCGCCAGCGGGCCGCAGACCAATTGCGCGAGCCCGAAGCAGATGATCAGCGCCGAGAGCGTGAGCTGCGCCGCGCCGACGCTGGCGCCGAGGTCCTCCGCGAGCGTCGGCAAGCCGGGCAAGTACAGGTCGGTGGTGATCGGCTGAATGCCCAGCAGCAGGGTGAGCATCCACACGACCACCGGCGCACTCATCGTCGCTGCGGGCGCGCGGGGGGAGGCAGAAGAGGGCATGGCTGGGAGCGTAGCAGGACGGGACGGGCGTTGCGTTCAGGCATCAGGTGACCCCGAACGTTTCAAACCGTGACCCTCGTCGGAACCAGCCCTGGTTACGATGGCCGAGCTGCCGTGCCATCGGCGCGGCAGCGGGTGTGTTCCCATCCAAGAAAGGAAGACCATGAAAAGGACGACACGTTGGACCGCCAGCCTTGCGGCTGCCTGCATCAGCTTCGCGGGTTTTGTGCAGACCGCACAGGCCACGCTGATCACGACCGAGCAAGTGGCGGCCACAGAAGGGGTGCGCAGCGCCAGCGCGCAGCGCGACTACGTCAATGCGACGCTGGCGCGTGCCGATGTGGCAGCCGGACTGCAGGCGCGCGGCGTCGACCTCGATCAAGCCCGTGCGCGCGTGGCGGCCCTGACCGACGACGAGGTCGCCGTGGTGGCGCACACGCTGGACACCGCGCCGGCAGGCGCCGCCGACGTGCTGGGTGTTCTGCTGACGGTCTTCATCGTGCTGCTGGTCACCGACATCCTTGGCCTGACGAAGGTGTTCCCGTTCACCCGCTCCATCCGCTGACCGGGCGAGGGCGCTGCGCGCGCCCCGCCGCTTCAATTCGTTCGTGATGCGCGGCCGTTCTCTCGCACCGTGGCGGCCCCTATGGTGGACCGCGCTGCTCGTGTGGCTGCTCGCGACGGCCGGCTGCGCGGTGCAAACCCAAGCGCTGCGCGAAAGGCCGCCGGAGGGGCTGCCCCGCGTCGCCGAAATCGGCGCCACGCCGTTCTTTCCGCAGACCGCGTACCAATGCGGTCCGGCGGCCCTGGCCACCGCGCTCGCCGCGGCCGGGCTGCCGGCCGAACCCGAGGCACTTGCGCAGCAGGTCTTCCTGCCCGCGCGCACCGGCACCTTGCAGATCGAGATGATCGCCGGCGCACGCCGCCACGGCGCCGTCGCGACCCGCCTGCCCGGCACACTGGCGGCGCTGCTGAAAGAAGTCCAGGCCGGCCACCCCGTCGTCGTGCTGCAGAACCTCGGGCTCTCCTGGGCGCCTCGGTGGCACTACGCGGTGCTCGTCGGCTACGACATCGACGCCGGCGACGTCGTGCTGCGCTCCGGCACGACCCGCCGCCAGGTGATGGCGATGCGCACCTTCGAGCACACCTGGAACCGCGCCGGCGGCTGGGCGTTCGTCGCGCTGCCGCCGGGCCGCTGGCCCGTCACCGCGCAGGAGCCCGCGGTGGTGGAGGCGAGTGTCGGCTTCGAGCGCGTGGCGCCGCCGGCGCAGGCCGTCGCGGTGTACCGCAGCGCGTTGGCGCGCTGGCCCGACAGCCTGAGCCTGCAGATGGGCCTGGGGAACAGCCTCCACGCGGCCGGCGACAAGCCGGGCGCGGCAGACAGCTTCCGCGCCGCCGCGCGGGGCCACCGCAGTGCGGCGGCCTGGATCAACCTCGCGAGCACCTTGCTCGAGCTGGGCTCCGCCGATGCGGCGCTCGCTGCCGCACGCGAGGCCGTGGCGACCGGCGACGCGGCCTGGCAGGCACAAGCCGACGCGGTATTGCGGCAGGTGCTGTCGGCGCCGCGGTAGCCACTGGCTATGATTCGCCGTCACCGGTGAACTGGCGGAGGCGCAGTCCCTTGATCACGCAGCACGACGTCGAACTGGCGGTAGCGGCCGATGCGCTCGCGATCTCGCAGCTGTCGCGCCATGCGATCGAGCATGGGCTGTCGTGGAGCTGGACGCCGCGGCGCGTCCGCCGAAGCATCGACGACGCGGCGACCAACGTCGTCGTCGCTCGCCAGCTCGGCGTGCTGCTGGGCTTCGGCATCATGAAATACCGCGACGACGAGGCCCACCTGCTGCTGCTCGCGGTTCAGGTGGCGCATCGCCGGCGCGGCGTGGCGAGCGCGCTGTACGGCTGGCTGGAAGCGGCGGCGCGCGTGGCGGGCGTCGCGTCCATCCACCTGGAGGCCCGCGCACGCAACGCCGGTGCACGGGCGTTCTACCGCGGACAAGGTTTCGAGGAAGGCGGCCTGCGCGTGGGCTATTACGAAGGGGTCGAAGACGCAGTGCGGCTGGTCAAGCGGCTGCGCGCGCATGCGGGGTAGGCAGGCCGGGACCGGATGCAACCCCATATGCACTAACCTCCCGTCACCCCGCACCGTCACCCCGCACCGTCACCCCGCACCGTCACCCCGCGTTGTCACCCCGCGTCGTCACCCCGCGTCGTCACCCCGCGCCGTCACCCCGCGCCGTCACTGTGCGCCGTCACTGTGCGCCGTCACTGTGCGCCGTCACTGTGCGCCGTCACTGTGCGCCGTCACTGTGCGCCGTCCCCCCGTGCCGTCACCCCGTGCCGTCACCCCGTGCCGTCACCCCGTGCCGTCAC
>DATKCI010000154.1:0-5208 GCA_035513255.1 Piscinibacter sp.
CAATACCGCCTTGCTTCGTGCCATGCCAGCCGCCTGCCGTCGAGTTGCAATGAAGGCGATTGTGCGTCAGAATTGTCTAAACGAACAGTATTGCCGCCTGACCCCTGTTGTTTCGGTCCGAAGCGGACCGAATACCAATACGAAGACCAATACAAGACGAATACCCGGACCCAGGGCCACGCGCAGCGGGCCCGTAGTTGACGAGCGGGCCGCCGGTTCGATGTGTCTCGGCCGTCAAAAGTGGCCCGCTGGGCCGACGTCCCGCCAGCAAATGAAAGTTACCCGGCCGCCGGGCCGGGACCCGGCCTGCAACACGAACAAATCAACCCACTCGGAAGCAACCCAAACAGTGGACCCCGGCTTTCGCCGGGGTGACGCCGCGAGTGGAAGCTTCCTCTCTCGCAGTGGACCCCGGCTTTCGCCGGGGTGACGGCGATGGCCGCAGCGAACTCGGTTCGAACGAAGAAGCGGCGGACCGCGGAACGGTGTCTTCGAATTGTTGCCTGCGGTGAAAGCCCGTGTCGACGACCGACCGATTTTGTTCGCGGCAGTCGATCTCGTCGCCGCAAGTGGGCGCTGATGTAAGGCCCGATGCAACACATGTATGCGTTCCACGGCGGCGTGCCCGCCGCCGACATCGCTCCCTATCATCCGCCGCGCTCGGGCACTGCCGCACGCCGTGCTCTCCCTTTCAACGAAGCAATGAAGCGACCCTCCATGCCGTACCACGCACTGTTCCGTTCCTTGTGCACCGCCCCCCGCGCGGCCGCGCTGATCGCATTGACCGCCTGCAGTGCCGGCGCATCGGCGCAGCAAGAGATGGACGCGGCACAGACGACGTGGACGAAGATCGCCACAGAAGGACAGTCGTTTGCCGTCAGCGGCACACAGACCGTGCGCTACGGGGCGAAGTCGGCATGGCTCGAGAAAACGGTGAGCGGCGGCGGCCGATGCACCAGCGGCTTCTTCAGCGGCGACCCGATCTACGGCACACGCAAGGAGTGCCAGGTGGCCGAAACGATTGAAACGGCACAGGCGGTGCCGACCGCCGCCAAGGTCTGCACACCGCCGATCACCGCGGTGAACACGTCGAACGTCGCGCCGAGTGTGGGCACCGGCACGCCGCAGAGCTGCACCGAGGCCGCGCTGCGGACGGCGATCGCATCGCACAACACGGTCACCTTCAACTGCGGCGCCACGCCGGTGACGATCGCGCTCTCGAAGACCATCGACGTGCCGACCGACCGCGACATCGTCATCGACGGCGGCCACAAGGTCACGCTCGACGGGCTCGGCAAGACGCGGATCCTGAGCCTCTTGCGAGAGAACTATCGCAGCAACAACCATGTCCTCACGCTGCAGCGCATCACGCTGGCCCGCGGCAAGGCGACCGGCACGCGCTACGTGGCGCCGGACCCGAACAACCCGAGTTGCGCCTACGGCTGGGCCGACGGCGCGGGCGGCGCGGTCCACGTGAAGGACGCGAAGCTGCGGGTGATCGACGCGACCTTCCGCGACAACAAGGCCGCCACACCGGGGCCGGACGTCGGCGGCGGCGCGATCCACGCCGCCGGCTCGCTCGACGTGACCATCGTCGGCTCCACCTTCACCGGCAACAGCGGCTCCAACGGCGGCGCGGTGAAGCTGCTGCAGTCCAACGGCCGCTTCTACAACAGCGTGTTCGCCAACAACGTCGCCAACGGTACCGGCCAGAATTTCAAGGGCGGTAAGGCCAATGGCTGCCCCGGCGTGGGACACGCGAACCAGGGCGGAGCCGGCGGCAATGCCGGCGCGATCGGCATCGACGGCAAGGACGACACCGACGTCGTCGTCTGCGGCTCGCGATTCGTCGACAACCAGGCCAACGAGCTGGCCGGTGCGTTGTCTCGCACTGCGAACGTCACGCCGCGACGCATGACGATCGACCGCTCGCTGTTCCAGGGCAACCGCGCGAAGACCGGCGGTGCGCTGTACCTGCAGAACCAGAAGCCGCTCGATATCGTCGCGTCGACCTTCACCGCCAACGTGGCGAAAGGCGGCGGTGCCGCGCAGTTCTACAACGACAAACTCAACATCGTGAACAGCACCTTCGCCGGCAACGAAGCAACCGCCGGCCTCGGCGGCGCGCTGATGCTGAACGCGAACGACCCGGCCGGCGTGATGCGCAACGTGACCTTCACCGGCAACAAGTCCAGCGGCGGCCCCGGCTACTTCAGCGCGGCGATCGCCGGCTCGCTGAACTTCCCGGTCTACAACAGCGTGTTCGCGAACAACGTGACGGCCGACCCGTGGACGCCGATGCAGTGCACCCCCACGCCGGGCAGCGGCGCGAACAACGTGCAATGGCCGCGCCACCGTGCGGTCGGCGGCGCGGCGGACACGCTGTGCATCAAGGGCATCGTCTTCGCCGACCCGAAGCTCGGCGCACTCGCGAACAACGGCGGCCCGACGCCGACCGCGGCGCCGGCGTCCACGAGCCCGCTGCGCGGCGCCGGCCGCAACTGCCCGGCGGCCGATCAGCGCGGCGTGAAGCGCAACACCTCGCAGTGCACGGTGGGCGCGGTCGAGTGAGCGGCTGCCCGGCCTCTTCGCTCAGCTGCCTTGCCCGTACATCTTTGCCGCGCGCCGGCCGATCTCGTCGGGCTCCACGTCTTCGATGTGCGTGGCGATGCTCCACTTGTGGCCGAACGGATCGACGATGTTGCCGCAGCGGTCGCCGTAGAACTGGTCGGCCATTTCCATCGTGACCGTCGCGCCGGCATCGACCGCGCGCTTCATCACGGCGTCGGCATCGTTCACGTACAACATGATGCTGCTGGCCGACCCGCCGATGGTCTGCGGACTAAGCATCTTCCATTCCGGCGACTCGTCGTGCAGCATGATCACCGCGCCGCCGATGCGGATCTCGGCGTGGGCCACCTTGCCGTCGGGCATCGGCATGCGCATCACTTCTTCGGCACCGAAGGCCTTCTTGTAGAACTCGATCGCGTCGGCCGCGCCCTTGATCGTGAGGTAGGGGGTGACGGGGCTGTAGCCGTCGGGAATCGGCTTGACCGGTTTCGGCATGGTGACTCCTTGGTCGTTGAGCTGTGGATATTCACAGTAGTCGCCACCCTGCGGAAATGCAAGGCTGGCATGCGCCCGTGAGGGTTTCTTCGCCGCGCCCGGGCGGTGGACAATACCGGCCTCCTGCGGCGCCGGGCCACGAGCCAGGCGTGCCGAAACGAACTTCCTGACCGAGGACAACACCGATGATCGAATCCCTGCTGAACGAGCTGGGCGTGGACCTGGCCCCCTTTGCCGGCGACGAGCGAACCGTGAATTCTCCGCGCGACGGCAAACCGCTCGCGCGGCTGCGCGACCACCGTGTCGATGAGGTGCAACAGCGCATCGCGCAGGCGCACGAGGCCTTCACCGCGTGGCGCAGCGTGCCCGCGCCGGTGCGTGGCGAGCTGGTGCGTGTGTTCGGCGAGGTGCTGCGCGAGCACAAGGCGCCGCTCGGCCGGCTGGTCAGCCTGGAGTGCGGCAAGATCACCAGCGAAGGGCTGGGCGAAGTGCAGGAGATGATCGACATCTGCGACTTCGCGGTCGGCCTCTCGCGCCAGCTCTACGGCCTGACCATCGCCTCCGAGCGCCCCGGCCACCGCATGATGGAAACCTGGCACCCGGCCGGTGTGTGCGGGGTGATCTCCGCATTCAACTTTCCGGTCGCCGTGTGGGCCTGGAACAGCGCACTCGCGCTGGTCTGCGGCAACGCCGTGGTGTGGAAACCGTCGGAGAAGACGCCGCTCGCGGCGATCGCCTGCGACGCGCTGATGCAGCGCGCGATGCAGCGCTTCGAAACTACCCATCCAGGCGTGCTGCCCGAGGGGCTCTCGCAACTGGTGCTCGGCGGTCGGGAGCAGGGCGAGGCGCTGGTGCGCTCGCCGCTGGTGCCGGTGGTCAGCGCGACCGGCAGCACACGCATGGGCCGGGAGGTCGGCCGCCTGGTGGCCGAGCGCTTCGGCCGCGCGATCCTCGAGCTCGGCGGCAACAATGCGATGATCGTTGCGCCGTCGGCCGACCTCGACCTCGCCACCCGCGCGATCACCTTCGCCGCGGTCGGTACCGCGGGCCAGCGCTGCACTTCGCTGCGCCGGTTGATCGTGCACCGCTCGCTGCACGACACGCTGGTGCAGCGGCTGAGGAAGATCTACGCGTCGGTGAAGGTCGGCGACCCGCTGGCCGACGGCACGCTGGTCGGCCCGCTGATCGATGGGGCAGCGTTCGACGGCATGCAGGCCGCGCTGGCCCAGGCACGCGCTGAAGGCGGCGAGGTGTTCGGCGGCGAACGCATCGAGGGGTTGGGCAGCAACGCCTACTACGTGCGCCCGGCGCTCGTGACGATGCCGGCACAAAGCGCGGTGATGCGCCACGAAACTTTCGCGCCGATTCTCTACGTGCTGGCCTACGACGAGTTCGATCAGGCCATCGCGCTGCAGAACGGCGTGCCGCAGGGGCTGTCGTCGGCGATCTTCAGCAACGACCTGCGCGAGGCCGAGCTGTTCTTGGCGGCTGGGGGCAGCGACTGCGGCATTGCCAACGTGAACATCGGCACCAGCGGCGCCGAGATCGGCGGCGCCTTCGGCGGCGAGAAGGAAACCGGCGGCGGGCGCGAATCCGGCAGTGATGCATGGAAGGCGTACATGCGCCGCGCGACGAACACGATCAACTACAGCAGGCAGCTGCCGCTGGCGCAAGGCGTGCAGTTCGACGTCGGGCCCTGAACGGCATTCGCCGCCCGGATGGCATCCCAACTTTGCCCCCTCTTTCCCAGGGGTGGAGCGTGTCCCAAGTGAGAGGCGAGAGTCCTCAACTCGCACCGTCACCCATCACCGTCACGCCGCGCCGTCATCCGCGCCGTCGTCCCGCACCGACACCCCGCACCGACACCCCGCACCGACACCCCCCCGCGCCGTCACCCCGGCGAAAGCCGGGGTCCACTGGTGGAGTGCCTCCTGCTGAGGTGCTTCCGAGTAGGTTGACTTGTTCGCGTTGCAAGCCGGGTCCCGGCCCGGCAGCCGGGTAACTTTCATTTGCTGGCCCAAATGAAAGTCACCAAAGCAAAGGGCCTCAATACGATCAGGCCGTGCACGTGGCAAAGCGGTCCGGCGGGCGGCCTGTGATCGCCGAGACACATCGAACCGCCTGACCCAATACTGTTCGTTT
>DATKCI010000155.1:0-2098 GCA_035513255.1 Piscinibacter sp.
GGCGGCGCTTCTTGTCTTCGGGTGCACCAGCGCTTGGGGTGCCAGCCGGGATGCTGCCCTGCAGGGCGGCGAGCTGCGCCTCCAGGCTCGCGTGGTCGGCAGCGAACGTCTCTTCGAAGATCTCGCGCTGCTCGGCGGTCATGCGCTCGGTCTTGGCACCGAACCGCCACGCCTTCAGCCGGGCGAGCTGGAACGTGATGCTCTCGATCTTCGCGTCGCGCCACTTGATGCCTCGGGCCTGCAAATCGACCCGCTTGTCCAATGCGTCGATGTGCTTGGTCTGCTCGCCGATGTGGTCCAGCATGCGCGTGGCCAACTCGGCCAGTGCGGCGGGACTGAGCGTCTTGATGTCTTGGGCTTTGATCGCACGCACGTCGAGCATGCGGCATTGTGCAAGTCCGCTGGCCGTGTCTGCACTCGGACTTCTTCCGATTGCCATCGCTGGGCCGCTTCGGCGTGAACTCACATCCGAGTGATCAGGCGCAACTGCTCCAGTCGCTGCCACGGCAGTCCCAGTACCAGGGCGTCGAACTGATCCTGGGTCAACGTCATCTGCGCGGTCGCCGTCGCTGCGCCGCGGGGCCACTCGAAGCTGCCTTTGTTCAGGCGCCGCGCGGCGCACCAAACGCCGAACCCGTCGTGCACCAGGAGCTTGATGCGGCTCGCGCGTGCATTGGCAAAGAGGTAGCCGTGGTGCGCTTGCGCTGCACCGAAGACCTGCACCACGCGCGCGAGCAGCCGATCGGCGCCCGCGCGCATGTCGATCGGTTCGACGGCGAGCCACATGGCGTCGATGCGGATCACCGCAGCAGCTCGCGCATCCATGCGGCGCACTCGGCCGCCGCGGCCCCGGGCCAGCACACGTTGATCGTGGTCGAGCCGCGGCGCAGTTCGATGCGGATGTCCGCGGGTGCCGGCTCGGCCGAAGGCAGCCGCAGCGGCACGAAGCTCGGCCGGACGACGGTGTCAGTGGCGGCGCTCTCGCAGCTCGCCAGCTGACCGATGTCGCCACGCTCGGCGGCCAGTACCCAGCGGCGCGCCAGGTTCGCGTTGACGCCGTGGGCCATCGCGACCGCCGCGATCGACACGCCGGCTGGCCTGCACGCCGCGACAACCTGCGCCTTGAACTCGGCGTTGTGTTTGCGCCTGCGGCGCCGACCCGGGCTGACTTCCTTGGAGATGGTGTTCACGTGTCCACCGAGAGTTAAGTGGACACGAGCATCCTAGACGCGCTCCTCTCGATCAAGATGCCTCGGCTAGCCGCTTACGTTCAGTTGGCTGCGCTTGATCGTTCACTTTCGCGGGGGAGCACGCCGGCGATACCCCTGTGAAGATGCCCGCTCCGGGGCTCCTGGCAGCGGCAAGACGGCAAGTTGCGCACCGGCCAGCGGTAGGTATACGTGCGCGACGACCATCCGACCTTCGTTACAGCTGCGTCAGCCGGTCAGCTTGAAGGTGAAGTCGTGCTCGAACCGCTTCGACGTGGTGCCAGGCCGAAAAACGTTCGTCTGCCGGTTCTTGATCTCCGTCGTGGCTCCAGCAGTCAAAGGCCGCACGCGAAGCTCTGCCAGACCATCACGCAGTGACGACAGAAGGCCATCCATCAGGTCGTCCTTAGGAATTCTAGTACCGCCGATCCGGACAACAACGTGCGTCCCGCGCTTTAGCAGGCTGTTCATGCCTGCCCAGGTCTCTTTCAGGAACGCCCAATAGTCATCAAGATTGGTATGTCGATCGTCGCGATTGACACCTCCGTGCGGGGCGTCAGAGCCGCCGAGAAACCACAGGCGCAGCCACTGATCCTCGTTGTAGTCGGTTGTGTCCAGATAGGGTGGGGACGTCACGACGAGAGAAACTTTGCCTTCTAGGGATGGGAAGGCCTTCGACGCGTGTCGGGCATCTTTCAACTTCACTTGCCCATTAAGGGCAGGGAGTTCTGCCTCCAGTCGAAATTTCGCCATCCCTCGCAGGATCTTGAACGTCTCCCGCTTCGGCGCTTTGAGCCCCCGTTCTGACCACCAACGCACGGAATAGTCCGGCTTCGTGCTAATGGTCCGCGGCATGCGATTGCTCAGACAGTTTGGAGTCTTGTGCGACT